>NZ_JAIUGU010000016.1:0-170586 GCF_020164775.1 Mesorhizobium sp. ES1-6 | reverse complement strand
CGACGTGACGACATGGAAGCTCGTGGCCGGCGTCGACGGTCTTCTGCACGAGAGCGAGGCCGGCGTTCTGATCGGTGGGATCACCGCCCAATATGGAACCGCTTCGTCAGACATATCCTCGATCTTCGGCACAGGCTCGATCGCAGCCACCGGCTACGGCGTCGGCGGCACGCTGACCTGGTACGGCAACAGCGGCTTCTATGTCGACACCCAGACGCAGGCAACATGGTATGACAGCGATATCCGCTCGGCCACGCTCGGCGCACTGGCCGATGGCAACAATGGCTTCGGTTATGCGCTGAGCATCGAGAGCGGTCAGAAGATCGCGCTGTCCAGCAAATGGTCGCTGACTCCGCAGGCGCAGCTTGCTTATTCCGACGTCCGCTTCGACACCTTCACCGACCAGTTCGGCACCAGGGTGTCGCCCGGCAGCGGCGACAGCCTGGTCGGACGTCTGGGCCTGTCGGCAGACTACGAGGACCAGTGGGCCGATGCTGCGGGGCAGGTCAGCCGCACGCACATATACGGCATCGCCAACCTCTATTACGACTTCCTCGACGGAACCGATGTCGACGTCTCGGGCGTCAAGCTGGTCAGCCAGAACCAGGCGCTGTGGGGTGGTGTCGGCCTCGGCGGCTCGCTCGACTTCGCCGACGGCAAATACGCGGTCTTCGGCGAGGCGATCGCCAAGACCAGTCTGGAGAAGTTCGGCGACAGCAACTCCATCGGCGCCAAGCTCGGCTTCAGCGTGCGCTGGTAGCTGCGAGCCCTGCTGTAGGCTGATATATTGCCAGCCAAAGATCCGGGGCGATGCACGCTCGCGGACCGGTGTTTGATAGAATGGACAAGAACATGAATCGGAAGAATTGGGGCAGAAGCATTCTGCCGGTGGCCACCGCGCTGTTGGTCATGGGCTTTGCCATCTCGGCGTTCGCGCAGGAGGCTGGGCTGCCGGGGGGAGCAACCTCGCTGAGGGAGGGGCATGGCGACTGGACGGTGTCCTGCAACATCACCACGCAGAACGGCGCCGCGGCCAAAGCCTGCGCACTCTCGCAGGAGCAGACAGACGCCCAGTCGCGCCAGCGGGTGCTGGCCATCGAATTGCGTCCCAACGGCGAGACTGTCCAAGGAACGCTGGTGCTGCCGTTCGGCCTCGCGCTGGACCAGGGCGTGACGCTGCAGATCGATGACGGCGCCACGCTGCCGCCGCTCCGCTTCCGCACCTGCCTTCCCGGCGGCTGTCTCGTAGACCTGAGCTTCGAGGGCGACACCTTGGCGGCTCTGCGCAACGGAACCAGCCTCAAGGTCAAGGTCGTCGCCGATGGCGGCAAGGAAACCAACCTCGCCCTCTCGCTGAAAGGCTTCCCCAGCGCGCTCGACAGGACAGCCGCGCTGCTGAAGTGAGCCATGACTAGCGCGTCGAAGCGTGTCTTGAAACGTCAGGGCGGGTAAGCGGGTAAGCTGTCGGGCTAAACGATCTCTGAGCGGTCCGAAGATGTACTGCCGCGCTGCCTCATCGACCTTCTCAGCGAGCGCGCGTTGCTGCTGATTGACGGAGGGCAGGGCGGCGATGTCCGCTTCCAGCGGGACATGCAGATCAGCTTTGTACATGCCGATGTCGATGTCCTCGGAGAACCGGCGCACCAATCCATACGCCTTGCTCAGGCTGGTGCCGCCCTTGAAATATAGACCAACCGGATCGTTCGGCCGGCGGTTGAACAGAAAATCGAGCACCCAGCAGACGTAGAGGTCCTTTTCGATATTTGGCGCTTGGGTGCCCAAATGGGCGGCGACCGTCTCGAAGAGCGTACGGCGTTCGTCGACGCTCGAGGGCAGGATCTCAATGAACGTCTTCTGCATGATCGCCCTTCGTGGGTTCTGAGTTCGGCGCGCTTTCGGTTTGATCCTCGACGATCCTGCGCGTGATTGTCTCCACCAGCGGATACATCCACGCGGGGACCGCATGAATGTTGTCGCGCAGGTCCTGAGCGATCTTGTCTCGATCGGGATTGCGCGACAGATGTCGGATGATCCCGTTGACGGCCCATCGAAGCTCGATCGTTCATCCCGAAACCACGTCAGCGCCTGGATCACGCGCATGGCGGGCCGGCCGGCCCAGAATGCCGTCTTTGCCGAGATGCGTTTGAAGTCGAGTTTGTAGATGACCGGCCTGGTCGCCAGCGGATCGCCTGCGCTCCCTTCGATCTCGATCGTTCGCGGATAGGTGTCGGCATAGATCGTCGAGCGCGCCGGGACGGCTGTCGTCAGGCCGAGGTCGTTCGCAGCGGTCATCCCATCGACCAGCACGCGCAGCTTGTCGCGCCGGGCGATAGCGTCGATGAACGAGGCGCGGGGCGGAAACACCATCTTGCCGGTCAGCTTGCTGACGCTGGGTTTGTCGTAGAGGCCGCGATAGGGCCGGCGGATGTCACCCCGCAGGGTCAGCCGTTGCAGCGCCTTCTCGACGGCATTAGGTGTCCCAATGTCGAAAAAGTCTGCGCGCGACTCGGCCTTGAGCAGTTGCGACAGGATCGGAATGGCGGCTTCAAACGCTGGCGCTCCCTGTTCGGTGAGTTCGCCCACAGCTTGTGCCATGCCGTGCATCTTCAGGCTCCGGAGCATGATGACGATTGCGCCGCTGGCAGGGTTATGACGCATGGCGCACCTCCAGGGCCTTCCTCAAAGCATCGTAGCGTTCGACATTTGCTTTCGGCTCATTGGTGAGCGTCAAAGCCTGGGGAGCGCTGATGGTCGGGGGCGTGAGCGATTTGCCGTCGACGAGCCGATGGAGAAGGTTCAGCACATGGGTTTTGGTTGGAACGCCGGCCTCCAACGCCATCTCCACGGCCAGGAGCACGGCCTGCTCGTCGTGTTGCAGCACAAGTGCCAGGATCTCGACCATCTCGCGATCGCCGCCCGGCTTCTTGAGCAAATGCTGCTGCAACGACCTGAATGCATCGGGAAGTTCGGCAAAGGGTGCTCCGTTGCGTAGGGCGCCTGGCTTGCGCTGAACGACAGCCAGATAGTGCCGCCAGTCATAGATCGTCTGCCCTGGCCGATCATGCGAGCGATCGATGATGCGGCGATGCTCGCAGACAGTCAGACCCTCCGCAGCGACAACGACACGATCCGGATAGACCCGAAGGCTCACGGGCCGATTGGCAAAGGACGCCGGAACGCTGTAGCGGTTGCGCTCCAGATGCACGAGGCAGGTTGGGGAGACCCGCTTGGTGTATTCGACGAAGCCGTCGAAGAGACGGGACGCCGGCATGAGAGCCTGGGCTTCCTCAGCCCAGATATCGGCAATGGTGCCGCGCATTTTGCCATGCGGGGTCTTGTGCCAAAACTCTTGGCATCGAAGCTCCAGCCAGTCGTTCAGGGCTTCCAGGGATGGAAAGCGTGGAATCGGTTGAAAGAACCGATGACGCGCATCCTGCACATTCTTCTCGACCTGTCCCTTCTCCCAGCCGGACGCGGGATTGCAGAACTCAGGCTCGTAGAGGTAGTGGCTGGCCATGGCCATGAAGCGGACATTGACGTCGCGCTCCTTGCCGCGGCCGACCTTGTCGATCGCTGTCCGCATATTGTCGTAGATGCCGCGCCGGGGAACGCCGCCAAAGACACGGAAGGCATGATATGGGCGTCAAACAGCATCTCATGCGTCTGCAACAGATAGGCCCGGACGATGAAGGCCCTGGAGTAGCTGAGCTTGGTATGGGCCACCTGCAGCTTGGTGCGTTCATGGCCGATGATCGCCCAGTCCTCGGACCAGTCGAACTGGAACGCTTCACCAGGATCAAACGAAAGCGGCACGAATGTCCCGCGCCCTGTCGTCTGTAACTCCCTCTGCAGATCAGCCTTCCACTCCCGAGCGAAAGCCGCAACACGACCGTATGACCCGTCATAGCCAAGGCTCAGCAGATCGGCATGAAGCTGCTTGATCGTGCGTTTCTGTTTGCGGTTCTTTTTGGCCTCCGTCCTCAGCCAGGCTGACAAGCGGTCGGCAAATGCGTCAAGCCTGCTCGGCCGCTCTGGAACCTTGAACTTCGGCTCCACCTCGTCCACCCGCAGGTATTTGCGCACCGTATTCCGAGACAGGCCGGTCCTGCGGCTAATCTCTCGGATCGATAAACGCTCTCGATAATGCCAGCGTCGGATCACGCTCAATAATGCCATGTCGATCACTCCGTAATCCCCGCTGAAAAAACGCAGGGTAAGGATCAAACATGGGTCAATTCTCGGTGGAAATATCCTGGGTTGCCGGGTCAGTTCTCAGTGGCAATCAACAGGTCCGTAATTCCGAAGAAACCGGATCCAGTTGTTGGCCGGCATGCGCTATCCCCCCACGACTGCCGCCTTGCGCTGACGACCGTCCTGGAATTCCAGCGCAGCCCCATGAAAATCAGTCAGTTGCAGACTACTGTAGAACTGGTGAAACGCAACAATACAACCCCAATGCTGGCGCGGGTCGCTTCTGAGGAGCCGGCTAGAAAGCGTGTGACGATGATTCCTGAATCGGCCGGAGCCACTCCCTACGGAATTTTCCTACTGGCAGATGACTACCTGTCTGCCGCTAAGCTCGCCTTTCGAGATCCAAGAATAGGCACAGGGCCTGTGAGATTGATGACCTACCATGCGGCTGAGCTCTTCCTAAAAACCTACATGCGTTCCGCGGGGGAAACCGTCGATGCCTTGCGGGCCTTGGGCCATGACCTCGAGAAGATGGTCATTCGCGCCAAATCGTTGGGTTTGAAGTTGCCCGCGCAGATTTTAGCCCAATCCCGCAAGCTGTCGGCAAATAACGACTACGTACGGGCGCGCTACGTGGTGGTCCGAGAACCGACCGACATCTCCGACCAGAGCGTTCTTCGATACTGCCAAACGATCAGGTCGAGCGTCATCGAGGCGCTCAATATGGACGAGCAAGGTGTGCCCCAGGGAGAGCATTGGCTTGGCGCTCTGCCAAGTGACTACCCGATACAAGCGCCAACGGAGGCGCCATGACCAAGTAGTGTCGACGAGAAGGCCCATCGAGGTTTCCCAGAACCGAGCACCTGGTTCAAACGTGAGCAAGCCATTGTCGATTGCGGCGCGTGGTCAAACATGAGCGATAGCAAGCCAACTTCGAACGGAAACGATCGTCCCGGCGCGGCGGCGGCATTTCCGTATGACCGCATGACGGTCGAGCGTTTTCGAAAGACATTTCCGCGCGCCCGCTGGAACGATGATCTGAAGGCGTGGTTCGTCCCGGGAAAACCGCGGCGCGGCGTTTCGATCGATGGCTCGAACTGGAGCGTTCGCAGACGGAAACGC
Organism: Mesorhizobium sp. ES1-6; assembly: GCF_020164775.1. NCBI lineage: Bacteria > Pseudomonadati > Pseudomonadota > Alphaproteobacteria > Hyphomicrobiales > Phyllobacteriaceae > Mesorhizobium > Mesorhizobium sp. ES1-6. The sequence goes on along the minus strand of NZ_JAIUGU010000016.1, from coordinate 165,273 downwards.
ATGCCGACATCCAAGGCCGCGACGCCTTTGTCTTTGATCCCATTGCCTCGAAATATCTTCGGCGCCTTGATAGTCATTTGGAAGTGGTGACGCCCCATTCCCGCACTGTCGTTGATGAGATGCGCCAGGTGCCGTTTGCCTCCTGGGATGCCGATCGCCGTGTGTGGACGGTCCCCTACCGGTCATATGAGGCCCTGCGCCGGCACTGGAGTCGCATCGAGGAGGCTGCCAAGCGAAACGAGCCGGACGAGCGCAAAAAACGCCGAGAAGCCAATCGCGGGTCTGCAGAAGAACGGGCCGCACGTGTGCGCGCCACCGAACGCCGCCGCCGCCGCTATCCGCTCGATCCGGAGAATCTGCCGCCCCTTGGTCGGCCGGTGATCACGTCGACCTATGGGGTAGTCGTTTTCGTCGGTTGCGATGGCGAGCCGGTCGATCCAGAGGTCATTCGCACTTCCTACGCCGATATCCCAACCTCGGCCGACAGCGTTTGGGGGCAATGGCGCCCGGCTACGCTGGCGGAACTCGTGAAAACTTGGCCCTCGCGTGCCGGATCCAACATTGATCACGGGATCTGGAGGCAGCCCATGATCGAGGAGTTGCGCGTGGCAAGAAAGACTGCCGCCAGCAGGGAGCGACAACGCTCTAGCACCGGCGCCTAAGCGTGGTTGTTCAGGTCACGCTCGATCTGTTGTGCCGAGGCGAGAATTTCATCGAAGCTCGGCGGTGCGCCGAAGATCATGGCGGTTGTGTGGCGTAGTCGCGCGCCAGCGCATCGACCATCTTGGGCACTGGTTCGATCGCAAAGGTTCCCGGCACTGCCGATGCGAGATCATAGTCTGACCGATCGAAAAACATGCGCGCATGACGCACGCAGTCGGCGCCGAGATCGTGGTCGGCCAGCGCGGCCTTGCCGGTTTCCGACTGCATGAGACAGTGCAGGTCGTAGTAGTGGCGCGAAACCCGCTGCCCCGCCTGCCGCAATTCACCGCGCCGCTCATACCAGCGACGCAGTCCATGAGCGATCACTACCTTGTCCCAGAAGGTGCGCGTCGCTTCGATCGTGGTGACGTCCGGGACGGCGAGCTCAATGCCGGCTGTGTCACCGGCCACATAGGGCGTTATCGTCAGCGGCCCGTGGGGATCGAGCGCTGACTTTGCGCCGGATTCGAGACGTATCGCCGGTCGGACATAAGCCCCATCGCGCGGTTCCACCTCGGGATACCAAAGCAGCAGGGTCTGCCCATCAGGATCGGCATCGTCAATTTCCACGCGACCCGCCCCGTCGGTCACGTCCGCCAACTGGGCGGCGAGGAACGCATTGAGCGGGCCGGTAATATAGGCGCGACAGGCATCTCGGATCGCGTCCAGTTTGGCGCGGCGCTTCTTGTTTGACAGCGCTTCGAGCTCTTCGACCGACGCCGGCTCCTCGAGGTCATCACGGAACACCGTGACGTCGATATCCTCGGAAAAGCGCTTGATGAGGTCATAACCCTTCGACAGCGACGTGCCGCCCTTGAACAGCAGCCGCGGCTCTCCTGCCGGCCGTTCGTGATAAAGCGCATTGAGCGTCCAGCAGACCCAGAAGTCCTTTTCGACGTTTCCGACCGGGGCGCCAATACGGTTTGCCGTGGCGAGGAATAGATCGAGCCGGTCCCGCGGCGGTGCGGCAATAATCTGACGGTAGGCGGCGGTCGTCATGGCTTGCCCTCCGGCCCAGCGGTTGAGCTGAGGAGTTGGCGCAGGAACTCCTGCATCCAGATCGGCACGGCGGAAAGACCGGCGCGCAGATCTTCGCGGATCGCCTCACCGTGCTTGGGATCGGAAAGCAGGCGGCGCAATATGGTCGCGATCCGCTTGCGCTCGCTGTCCTGGGTCAGCATGTCCTGCATCCAATGTAGCGCTTGGACGACCCGCATCCCCGGCCGATCCGCCCAATAGAGACGACTCGGCGCGGCGTATTTGAAGTGGATTTCCTGGCTGCCGAGTTTGATCGGCTTCAATCTCGCATCGACCAGCACCTCGATCCGCGCTGGTACGGCCGTCGTAAGCCCAAGATCGTTGGCGGCCGTCATGCCATCGATCACGGCGCGCGCGTTGTCGCGGCGTGTCACCGCCCGGATCACGGCGCGATAGTCCGGCACGGTGGCGCGACCGGTCAGAGTATTGGTCCGCGGGCGGTCATAGAGACCGCGGTCGATCCGGCGAAGCTCTTGAGCCGCAGCCAATCGCTGCAGGGTCTTGTCCACCGCGGCGCGCGCGCCGAGATCGGCGAAGTCGCCCGGGGTCCAGACCTCCTCCGGCTTGGACTCGATGCGCGCGAGCACGCGGGAGCGAATATCGGTGTCGTCTTCAACCGGCGTCATGTCCGAAATATGCGACAAGTTTCGGACATAGGCAAGAGGATGACGTCCGAAGAATGCTACAAACTTCGGACACGCGAACTCTGGAGCCACAGTCGCTCAAACTCGGCTACTCAAGCTCGATCCATGCCGGCGCATGATCGCTCGGCTTCTCCCACCCACGCGTTTCAACATCCACCCCCGCACCGCGAAGCTTGGGCGACAACGAGGGACTGACCAGCAGATGGTCCATTCGCAAGCCAGAACGCTTGTCGTAGCCGCCGCCGTATGAGTGATTCCAATACGTGTAGACTCCTTTTTCAGGATGGATGCGCCTGACCGCATCGATCCAGCCATCCTCGAGCATCTCGGCATAGGCTTGGCGACTCTCGGGAAAGTAAACCGCATCGCCGATCCATCGTCGCGGGACGACGGCATCAATCGGAGTTGGGACGACGTTATAGTCGCCGCACAGCACTGTCAGCGCGCCCTCCTGGAGAAGAGTTTGGCCGTAGCCGATCAGACGGTCGAACCAGCGCAACTTGTAGTCAAACTTGGGACCCGGGGCGGGATTTCCGTTTGGCAGGTAAAGACAGCCGACAACGAGCCCGCTGACCTCCGCCTCGATATAGCGGCTATGGCTGTCGTCAGGGTCGCCAGGGCTGATCTGTGATCGGGACGCTGTCCATGCCTTCCAAGGATGACAGCGTCACACCCAGCAAGCGGATGCCCTTCACGACCGGGAACAGGTCGGCGAGCATGGTCTGTGCCACCTCAAGCATTTCATCGGCGCCCAGCACGAGCCTTGGAAGGGTACGGCCGCGTGTTACCTGCTGGAAATCGGTGAACTTAACCTTCAGCGTCACCGTCCTGCCGGAGAGGTGCTTGGCCTCGCAATGGCGCCAAACCTTTTCGGTCAACGGTGCCAGCTCGGCGCGCGCCGCATCAAGGGCGAAGATATCGACCGCAAAGGTATCTTCGGCGCCGACGGATTTCCGTGGACGGTCGGCCTGAACCGACCGCTCATCGATCCCCCGGGCGATCTGATAATACCAGATTCCCGACTTGCCGAAATGTTGCTGCAGGAAAGCCAGCGGCTTCTCGCGCAGATCGCCGCCCGTCTCTATGCCCAACCTCTCCATCTTCGCAGCCGTCGCCGGGCCCACGCCGTGGAACTTCTTTACCGGCAGCCTGGCCACGAAGTCGGGCCCCATCGTCGGCGTGATGAGCGCCTGGCCGTTGGGCTTATTGAGGTCGCTCGCAATCTTCGCCAGGAATTTGCAATAGGAGATCCCCGCCGAGGCATTGAGCCCGGTCACCTCCTTGATCCGCGCGCGGATCAGCGTTGCTATCTCGGTTGCAAAGGGGATGTGCTGCTTGTTTTGCGTTACGTCGAGATAAGCCTCGTCCAACGACAGTGGCTCAATCAGGTCCGTATGCTCGGCGAAGATCTGGTGAATCTGTCCCGAGACCGCCCGATAGACGTCGAACCGCGGTGTGACAAAGATGAGCTCCGGGCAGCGCCGTTTGGCGGTGACAGAGGGCAGTGCCGACCGCACCCCAAAGGTGCGCGCTTCGTAGCTTGCTGCCGCAACGACGCCACGAGCGGCTGAACCACCAACCGCCACCGGTTTGCCTCTGAGCTCCGGATTATCGCGTTGCTCGACCGAAGCGTAAAACGCATCCATATCCACGTGAATGATCTTGCGCAAAACGGCCGGACCGGTCGGCGCCTCCACATCCCGATTACCGTCCCCGACCGCATTCACTGCGCACACTCCGAACATGCCATGCCGTCAGACTGCAACTCGATCGAGCGCAGTCTGCGATCAACTCTCGAAGTGGCGCAACGAGTCGGATTGACTCATGAGGGCCAAAGAGAACAAATAAGGAACATACCAGCCCCGAAATCCATTGGGAAGACTGTTTGAGAGTGATTTGTCCATGGGTCAGCCGGCCGCAAGCCCTGCCATCGCTGCGCTTCGGGAGCAAGTCGCGCGCCTCGAAGGCGGACCGGCGCGCAACCGTGCAACGCTTCCTTTCGGCGTGCCGGCAATCGACAAGGTGCTACCGGGAGGAGGGCTGGCGCTTGGGGCGCTGCATGAGGTTGCTGGTGGCCGTAATGGGGCGATCGATGGTGCGGCGGCGGCGCTCTTTGCCGCCGGTATTGCCGCCCGTACCAAGGGCAAGGTGCTGTGGTGCGTCACCCGGCAAGATCTTTTTGCCCCCGCGCTCGCCCAGGCGGGGCTGCTGCCTGGTCGCGTTGTTTATGTCGAGGCCGGCGACGAGGCCGCGGTGCTTGCCTGTTTCGAGGAAGGGCTTCGTCATTGCGGCTTAGGGGCCGTCGTTGCCGAACTGGCCCGTCTCTCCATGACCGCCTCCCGCCGCCTGCAGCTTGCCGCCGAAACCACCGGCGCCATCGGCATCGCTATTCGCCGCTGGCGACGTCAAACCGAAGCGACCGATTTTGGACAACCCACCGCCGCGGTCACCCGCTGGCGGGTCACCGCGCTCCCCTCCCGCCCCTTGCCGGTCCCCGGCGTCGGCCGCGCTCGCTGGCAGCTTGAGCTGATCCGGGTCCGGGCTGGAGAAAGCGCCGATTTTGAAGTGGAAGCCTGCGATGCCAAGGGTCGTCTCGCTCTATTTTCCAGCCTGGCCGACCGATCGCCTGCGACGCGCACTGGGCCAGTCCGCGCCATCGGCTGAAACCCCGATCGTCATGCTAGGCCGGCAGGGAAACCGGCGGCTCGTGCTGGCCGCCGATGGCGCCGCCCGCGCGGCCGGTCTGCGCGTCGGCATGCCGGCAAGCAAGGCCCAAGTCCTGCTTCCGGGGCTGCAGAGCTTCGATCTTGATCCGGCGGGTGACGCAGAAGCTCTCGATAGAATGGCGCTCTGGTCGCTGCGCTACGCGCCGATCGTCGCCGCCGATCCACCCGATGGCCTCATCATCGACACAACCGGGACCGACCACCTGCATGGCGGTGAGGAAGCCATGCTTTCGGGACTGGTATCGCGCATAGCTGCCTCCGGGATCGAGGCCCGCGCGGCCGTAGCCGATAGCTGGGGCGCTGCCCATGCCTGCGCGCGGTTTCTCGCTCGCCCGACCTTCGTCGGGCCGGCCGGCCAAGCGGTGCGATCGTGCGTGACCTCCCTATCAGCGCGCTCCGTCTTCCCCCCGACATCGTCGATGGTCTCCATACACTGGGTTTCGAGCGGATCGGTGAAATGGAGGCGGCGCCGCGTGCCTCTCTCACGCTACGGTTCGGACCGGAGCTCGGCCGCCGCCTCGACCAGGCCATGGGCCGCCGTAGCGAGCCCTTCGAGCCCATCCGCTCAGCCGAATTGGTCGCGGTTCGTCGCGCCTTCGGCGAGCCGATCAGCGCGGCCGAGACGATCGCCCGCTATACCAGCAAGCTCGTCTTGATGCTCTGCGAAGTCCTCGAGGCCAAAGGGCTCGGCGCGCGCCGGCTCGACCTGCTGTTCCATCGCGTCGACAATCACCTCGAGGCAATTCGCGTCGGTACGGCGGTGCCGGTACGGGACGTCAAACGACTGACGCGACTTCTGACCGACCGCATCGAGACCGTGGACCCCGGCTTCGGCATCGAACTGATGACGCTGACCGCAACCCTCGCCGAGCCCTTCGGCGCTAAGCAGATCATCTCTTCGCTGGTAGAGGAGCCGGAGCCCGACATCAGCGATCTCATCGACGTGCTTGCCAACCGGATTGGCGAGCAACGCCTCTATCGCTTCGCCCCGGTCGAAAGCGATGTGCCCGAACGCTCCGTCCGGCGCATTGCCCCGACCGCCCCCGATGATGGGATGAGTTGGCCAGGCGAATGGCCGCGCCCGCTGCGGCTGCTCACCCACCCCGAGCCCATCGAAACCATGGCCCTGCTGCCGGATCACCCGCCGGTCTGGTTCAGTTGGCGGGGCATCCGGCGCCGGGTCACACGCGCCGACGGGCCCGAGCGCGTGTTCGGCGAATGGTGGCGGCGCGATGCCGAAGTGATCGCAGTCCGCGATTATTTCCAGGTCGAGGACGAGGCCGGTGACCGCTTCTGGATTTACCGCGCCGGCGATGGAGAGGATCCCGAGACCGGCTCACATAAATGGTTCATGCATGGAGTCTTCGCATGACCACCCCGCGCTATGCCGAATTGCAGGTGACCAGCCATTTCTCGTTCCTGCGCGGCGCAAGCTCTTGTGAGGACCTCTTTGCCCAGGCGGCGGCGCTCGGCATCGAGGCGCTGGCGGTTGTTGATCGCAATTCTCTCGCTGGCATTGTCCGCGCCCATCAGGCCGCCAAGGACACCGGGGTCAGGCTTATCGTCGGCTGCCGCCTCGATCTGGTCGACGGCATGTCCCTGCTCGTCTATCCGACTGATCGCGCCGCCTATTCGCGCCTGTGCCGGCTGCTGACCCTGGGCAAGAAGCGCGGCGGCAAGGCGAAATGCCACCTCGAATGGAGCGATCTGGCTGATTATGCCGAGGGCCTGATCGCTGTCCTTGTTCCCGATCGCGCCGACGACACCTGTGCCCTGCAATTGCGTCGCCTGCGGGAAACCTTCAGCAATCGCGCCTACCTGGCGCTGACCTTGCGCCGGCGACCCAATGACCAGGTGCGGCTGCATGAGCTTTCCAACCTCGCGACCCAAATGCAGGTGCCGACGGTGGTGACGAACGACGTCCTGTTCCACGAACCCGGCCGTCGCATTCTGCAGGACGTGGTGACCGCCATTCGCCAGAACATCACCATCGACGAGCTGGGGTTCCGGCGGGAACGCCATGCCGACCGCTATCTCAAGCCGCCCGAGGAGATGGCGCGGTTGTTTTCGCGCTACCCGGAAGCGCTCGAGCGGACGACCGAGATCGCCCGGCAGTGCCGGTTCTCGCTCGACGAACTGGCCTACCAATACCCCGAAGAGAAGATGCTGCCGGGGCTGACCGCCCAGCAGGCGCTCGAGCAGCTGGCTTGGGAAGGCGCGACCCGGCGCTATCCCGAAGGCGTGCCCGACAAGGTGTTGGGGCTCATCAAGCACGAACTGCGCCTGATCGAGATCCTGCAATACGCGCCGTACTTCCTCACCGTGAGCGCCATCGTGCAGTTCGCGCGGAGCAGGAATATCCTTTGCCAGGGGCGAGGCTCGGCCGCCAATTCCGCCGTCTGCTATGTCCTAGGCATCACCAGCATCGATCCCGAGCGCAACAATCTCCTGTTCGAGCGCTTCGTCTCGCAGGAGCGGAACGAACCCCCTGATATCGATGTCGACTTCGAGCACGAGCGGCGCGAGATCGTCATGCAGTGGGTCTATGAGACCTACGGGCGAGACCACAGTGCGCTGTGCTCGACAGTGATGCGCTATCACACCAAAGGCGCCTGCGTGACATCGGCAAGGCTCTCGGCCTTCCCGAGGACGTGACGAAGATGCTGTCCTCTCAGGTCTGGGGTCACGGCGAAGGCATCGACGAGACGCGCGCCCGAGAGCTCAATTTCAACCTGGCCGATCGCCGGCTGCGGCTGACGCTCGAACTTGCGCACCAATTGGAGGGCACGCCGCGGCATCTGTCGCAGCATCCAGGCGGCTTCGTCCTGACCAATGACCGGCTCGACGATCTCGCGCCGATCGAGCCTGCCCGCATGGTCGACCGCCAAGTGATCGAATGGGACAAGGACGATATCGACATCCTCAAATTCATGAAGGTCGACGTCCTGGCGCTCGGGATGCTCACCTGCATGAAACGCAGCTTTGACCTCTTGGCCGAGCACAAGGGCGTGACCCTCGACCTGGCCACCATCCCGGCCGAGGATCCGGCGACCTATGCCATGATCCGCAAGGCGGACACGATCGGAGTGTTCCAGATCGAGAGCCGCGCCCAAATGTCGATGCTGCCGCGGATCCAGCCGCGCACCTTCTATGACCTCGTCGTCGAGGTCGCCATCGTGCGGCCCGGTCCAATCCAGGGCGACATGGTCCACCCCTATCTCCGGCGCCGGGAGGGCAAGGAGCCAGTCGAGTTTCCAACCCCTGAGCTAGAGCGCGTGCTCGGCAAGACCTTGGGCGTGCCCCTGTTCCAGGAACAGGCCATGCAGGTCGCCATGGTCTGCGCCGGCTTTTCCGCCGGCGAGGCCGATCAGCTGCGCCGCGCCATGGCCACCTTCAAGCACACCGGCGGCGTCAGCAAGTTCAGGGACAAGCTGATCGGCGGGATGATCGCCAATGGCTATACGCCGGAATTTGCGGCCACCACCTTCAAGCAGCTCGAAGGTTTCGGCAGCTACGGCTTCCCCGAGAGCCATGCGGCCAGCTTCGCGCTCATCGCCTATGCGTCGAGCTGGATGAAATGCCACCATCCCGATGTTTTCTGCGCCGCGCTGCTCAATTCGCAGCCCATGGGCTTTTACCTGCCGGCCCAGATCGTGCGCGACGCCCAAGCCCATGGCGTCGAGATCCGACCTGTCTGCATCAATGCCAGCCGCTGGGACTGCACGCTTGAACCGATTGGCGAGGAGGGACGCTTCGCCGTTCGCCTTGGTTTGCGCCTGGTCAAGGGACTGGCCAATGTCGACGCGGCCGCCATCGTAACGGCCAGGACCGACGATCCCTTCGCCTCGATCGACGATCTTTGGCAGCGCGCCGGCGTGCCGGCGGCCTCACTCGTGCAACTGGCCGAGGCCGATGCCTTCCGTCCCAGCCTCGGCTTGGCGCGGCGCGAAGCCTTGTGGGCGCTCAAGGGACTGCGCGATGAGCCCCTGCCGCTGTTTGCCGCCGCTTCGGCGCGTGAACGGCAGACCGTCTCGGAAATTCACGAGCCTGCCGTGGCGCTACGGCCGATGACGACCGGAAGGGAAGTTGTCGAGGACTATGGTCACGTTGGTCTCACCCTACGCAATCATCCGCTGTCTTTCCTGCGGGCTGACCTTGCCCGGCGTCGCATCGTCACCTGCACGGAGGCGATGCAGGCACGCGACGGTCGCTGGCTTGAGGCGGCGGGCCTGGTTCTCGTCCGCCAGCGACCCGGCTCGGCCAAGGGCGTGATGTTTCTGACCATGGAGGACGAGACCGGCGCGGCCAATGTCGTGGTCTGGGTGAAGGTGTTCGAGAAGTTCCGCCGGGTGCTGCTCTCCTCCTCGATGCTCGCTGTCCGGGGCAAGATTCAGCGTGAGGGCGACGTGGTGCATCTCGTCGCCCACTCCCTCACCGACCTTTCGGGTGAACTCGCCAGCGTCGGCAACCGAGAAGCGCCCTTTCCGCTCCCGCATGGCCGAGGCGATGAGGCCCATCATGGCGGCCCGGGCCTTGATCCCCGCAGCCTGCCGAAAGGGTTCAGGCCTCGCGATCTTGCCGACCCGACCTTGGTCGTCGAACCGATCAAAGTGAAGACACGCGATTTTAAGTAGATCGTCGCCTGGCTTTGGATGCACGTTTGGGGCCTTCCGCGATCAAAACGCCACAATGCATGGGGCAACATGGCCAAGTCGTTGGCCCACATCGACGGCACAGGATATGCTCGATCTCCAGGAGATAGTCATGGCTGTGCCCGCCGAGATCGAGACAGTAATCCAAGCTCTGGACCAAGGGGGTCCGATCGCTGCGCAGGATATTGAAAATGCGCTGACCAAGGCCAGGGCAGAACTTGGTGAGATTGGTGAGGAGGCTCACAACAGCATCTGGGGCGAGATTGTCGCCTGGTCGCTGATGACCGACGCATGGTCGTCAGAACCTTGGCGATGCTACTTTGGACCGGTCGGGCAGGGGAGAAATGAGGACGGGTCTGCCGCTTATATTCCAGACGTGACCGCGGTTAGCGGCCCGATTTTGGATGGTTGGATCGCTCGCGTCGCTGATTTGAAACATCCCGTGCTCAGGGCACGCTATGCCGATCTCTGCTGGGAGCTCGCTCGGCGGATCGCCGGCAGAAAACCAAGCTTCCATCATGCGCTCGCGGCGATCAACTCCTACCTGGAATCGGTGGAAAGCCATCTCACCGCCGATTTCTATCATCAGATGGCGCAAGTCTTGCGGGCGTTCGACCTGGCGCTTTCCATCAAGAACCTTGAGCTGATCGTCAGGGCCCGCGATATGCTTTTACGTCTCCATGACCGCGCGGTCGCTGGTGAGGGCCTATGGTGGAAGTCGTTTGACCGGCTTATTGGCGAGCGAAACGCCGAATTGACGGATGACCATCGTGCTCGGCTCGTCCAAAGCCTGGAAGCGTTGGCCGAGAGGTACGCCAACAAGAACGATCCACAGGTCTTTAGCCCGTTCCAGCTCGATGACATTACCCGCCGCTTGGTGACCTATTATCGCCGGAAGGGCAGCCGAGCGGACGTGCATCGCTTGAGCGAGTCGCTGGGGCGAGCGTTCGAGCACGCCGCTTCGCTGGGCAACGCCATGCAGTCGTCGTCGAGTCTTCAGTCTGCCGAGAACGCTTACCTTGACGCGGGGCTCGCTGACGACGCCAAAAGGGCCAGGATAGGTCGTGCAGCCGCTATCCGGCAGTCCCAGGCGGAAATGCAGGAATATTCATTCTCGAGCACCATTACGTTCGACGACATGGACGCCTTCCTGGCTGGCCTAGTCGTTGACGATCCGCACACCACCTTTGTGCGAATAGCGGACCACTTCCTATGGCGCACTGCTGAACTTGAGAAATGGGTCAGGGACCTGGCCGAGCATGCGCCTGTGATGTCGATGATCTCGATGCAGATCATGACGGGCGACCACGTGGCTGCCCACATCGGCGGCGTTGAGGACGATTTGGACGGCCGTGTTTGCCATCAGGCAGTTCAAGACATCCAGTACCGCGCGATATTTCTGCAGGAAGCTCTCACCAGAGCGATCGAGAAGCATAACCTGAACCCCCACCACTTCACGACATGGGCAGGTCGCACCGATCTGTTTGATGATCTGACCTTCGTGCTCGAGGGTGTCGGCGCCTGGTTCGCCGGCGATTATGTGAAAGCGATCTTTGTGCTCACCCCGCAGGTTGAAACGGCGTTGCGCAAGCTCACTGGCAACCTGGGTGAAGCTGTCACACGCAAACACCCGACGATGCAGGACCGAGAGGTGGCCATCGGCATGGGAGAGATCCTGGGGAATGCAAAGGTGAAGGAGGCGCTGGGGCCCGACCTGCTTCTTTTCTTCAAGGTTCTGTTCTCCGATCCCCGAGGGCTAAACTTGAGGAACTCGGTCGCGCACGGACTGCTCGAACGAGGGCTGGTCAACTCCGTCGTCGGGGATCGCCTCATCCATACGCTACTGGTCCTGGGACTGTGGTCGGACATCGCCCGCTACCGAAACAAGAAGGAAGAGGCGTCGTCGATTGAAGAAGCACCAGCGAAATGAATCGGTGTTGCGTCAATGCTCTCTATGGTGATGAGGGACGAGCTAAGAGCCGCTGGAGCAGGCCGCTTATGATGACCAGTGCCTTCTCACCGAGAGAGTTCCTTCGATGCCGCCAAGCGGTTCTGGTACATTTCTCCACTCTCATGGCTTCTCGGGTTGATCTGGCGTTCCCCGACGACATGGGACAGGCGATGACCTTGACGGGTGTGCCTCTGTCGTTCTCGACCATCCAAGTTGGCGACACAACCCCTCAGATGCAGGGACGTGGCGGTGCTGAGGGTAGCGTCGGCATGTTGGTCGATATTGGGCCCGGAACCCTGATTCACTCGGTATCTTCGGGCGATAGCGGAAGCAGTCTGCTGGGCCCACTTGAGCTTCCGCCGACTGAGCAAAACTGCATCGACTCGATCGACAAGCGAGCAACCAGCAACGAGTGGCACGTTCAGGATTACGTGCCAGTCGGGATATTCGTTCTGCCCCCCATTTGGGTTCGGCAGATATTTGATGTGGATGGTGCCAAGACGCCGGTTGAGGTGCAATTGGACCTTGCTCAGGCAATCGCACCGTTCGGCGCTCGTCGCATCTTCAGCGCCAATACAAAAACATTTCTTGAATACGATCGTGGCACCGGGCAATGGCTAGCCGTTACCTGCGACCAAGCTGGAGCACGACCACCTGCCGGTCGTGATAGGGCTCGATGTCGGGTCCCGGCGAGGTGGTCAGCATTGTAAAGCTCACCGGGTGACTGCCCTGTGCCTCCCGCCACAGCCCTGCAATGGCGAGGAAAGGCGCGCCTGCCAGCGTAAACCGGTGCTTGGTCTTGGGATATTTCTTGCCCGTGAATTCGAAGAAACCTGAGGCCGGTATCAGGCACCTGCCGCTCTTGGAGAAATCGCGGCCCTCAGAGCGAAAATTGAAGACTGGGCCGCCTTTGGGCCCATTGGGCGCAAAGCTGAAGTTCATCGGCACCATCTCGATCCCGTTGCCGGCGGCGCGCATCACTGGCGCCATATCGTTGATCCGCACCAGATCGGATTGCGGCAGGTCGAGCTCGGTCTGCTGCGTCGGAATCCCGAGTTCGAGATCCTGCATCATCTGGCTGTATTCGACCCAGCGGACGTGTTGTTCGTAAGCGTTGCACATGAGCAGAATGATAGTGCACGGACGAAGCATTTTCGAGGGGTGGGGCGTCCTCGCTGAAACCGGGCTGTCGGCCAGCCGAAGCCCCGCTATGCGATCTTCGTCCTTCGGGCATTCATCCTTGACATAGGCGCCGTGATCTTCGGACCCGTCCCGAATTTCGACTTAGTCATCGAGAGCGTCCAACGGCAGGAAACCCCTGTTGACTTGGCCATGAACCTGACATCTTGCCTCTCGCGTGTTCGCCATTTGTGCTCCTACAGTCGCATAATTGGCAGTCTGGAATTTGCCAAGTAGGCGTCGCACGAGCCTTTTCTGACATCCAGTCTGAGCATGCGGCGAACCGCATTTTGGCGCGCAATCCCCGCGGGGCCATTCACCGCTTCAAAGCAGGCATCATGGATAACCACGCTTAAGATCGTTGCTGTGCACTATAAGCCAGGCACACGGCGAATGATGGCCAGCACAGCCATCAAGCTACAGGCAGTTGCGCCAATAGGGTATCCCTTAGCAGAATGAAGGCTTCGGCTTGTGGTATATTACCGCAGCACCCCACGAGGTAATTCACGGATATTTGTCCACTGCCCTTGTTCCAAGTATCAGCCGAAGCTCATAACACCGTTGGCTTACCTGCAGGTTCCTTTCAGCTCGCCTGCCTGGCGGAGGGTGTTACGTGGCGCGGCTTTTGGTCGTTGAGGATGAGCGCGTTCTGGCGCGGCATATCCATGTCACGCTGGAGCGGGCGGGCTATGCGGTCGACATCGTCGATAGCATAACCGACGGTATGCATGCTCTCGGCGCGGCCGCCTTTGATCTATTGGTTCTCGACAGGCAATTGCCGGATGGTGACGGCTTGCTGTTACTGGACTTTGCCCGACAAACCAAACTGGCCATTCCAGTGCTGTTCTTGACGGCGCGATCGAGCCTCGCCGACCGCATCGGGGCGCTCAACCGGGGGGCGGACGACTATCTTTGCAAACCTTTCGAAGGCGCCGAACTTGTTGCGCGTGTGGCTGCGCTGCTGCGTCGCCCGCGCGAGGTAGTCGCCTCGACGGTTGAGGCCGGAAACATCGTCCTCGACAAGGCGACGCATTCGGCGTCGGTCGGCGGCAAACCGCTGATGATTGCGCGAAGGGAAAGCATGCTTCTCGAGCAACTGGTCTGCCGCTCCGGCCAGGTCGTCACCCGGGAAATTCTGGACGCCAAGCTTTTCGGCTTCGGCGACAGTGCCTCGCCTAATGCGATAGAGGCGAGCGTCTACCGGCTGCGTACCGCACTCGGCAACCTGGGGGCGGACCGGCAGATACACACTGTCCGCGGCATCGGGTATTGCCTTGCGCCTTAGCGAGCGCCTGTTTGGCTCGATCGGGTTTCGCCTGAGCCTGCAGCTCTCGCTGCTGTTCGTACTCTTCGCGGCGGCTTGCGCCTTGCTGATCGGCTATCAGTTGTCCAACATCGACGAGACGGCGAGGTCGCTTCGTCTGCAGCGCCAGGCGGGTGAAATTAGTCAAGCCTTCCGCCTTGGTGATGGAACAAGCCCTGCCGTACACTTGCCCGCGGATCGCATGGCTCCTTATCAGGGCGATGCACCGACTTTCTTATACGCACTGCGTGATGGAGCCGGCAATATCATCATGACTTCCTCGGCGGCTATGCAGAACAGGCTCGGGCTGCAGTTTATCCGCCAGCTGCCCTTTGGCGAAACCGACACGGAAGGCAGGGATGGGCTCAACAACGCCTTCTACTTCCTGGTGCGGCCGCTGAGTGCGAAGGGTGAGAACCTGGTTCTGATCGTCGGGCAGCATTCCTCGCCGATAGACGCGCTGCTGCGTGACGTGGAGTGGCGGTTGCTGACCGGGACACTGCTCGCGGCCATCCCGATCTGCCTTATTGTGTTCGGGGCGAGCCTGGCCATCGTCCGTTCCGGCTTCGCGCCGGTGCGAAGGCTATCGCAGGCAACCGACAGGATCGGACCAGGCGATCCAGAGGCGCGTATCGCGGAGGCCTACCTGCCGGTGGAGTTGCGCGGCCTCGCCGAGGCTGCGAATGCGGCGGCGGGCCGGCTGCAGCAGGCCATTACCAGCCAGCGCCGGTTCACCGCGGATACGGCGCATCAGCTTCTGACGCCATTGGCGCTACTGTCTGCCCGGATCGAGCAAAGCGCGGTGCCCCACCCGGATCCCGGTCTGCGCGGCGACATCATGCGCATGCAGAACCTCGTCAGACAATTGCTCAACCTGTCGCGGCTTGCCGCAGTGCCGCTGCCTCAGGAAAAAGTAGATCTCAGGACAGTTGCCAAGGATGTCGTCGCAGCCATGGCTCCCCTCGCCATCGCGGAAGGCAAGAGCCTCTCCTACGAGGCGTCCGAAGCACCTTGCCTGACGACGGGGGACGCGTCGGCGATCGGCGAGGCGCTTGCCAACGTCATTCGCAACGGTCTCCGCCACACCGCGCTCGGCACCTGTGTCGAAATAGCGGTCGAATTGCCCGCCGTCATCGCTGTCGCCGACAAAGGAGACGGCATAGCCGAGGCCTATCGGCAACGCCTGTTGGAGCCGTTCTTTACAACCGAAGCCGACAAAGGTGGCTCGGGCCTCGGCCTGGCTATTGTCGACGAGATCATGCGCCAGCATGGCGGCGCCGTGGAGGTGGAAAATCGTCTGGAAGGCGGCGCCCTGTTCCGCCTGAGGTTCAAAACTGCATAGAAATTTCACGGCAGGCGAGTTCGCCGAGCATCGGTTGACGCTGAACCTACACAATAAAGTTCATGGAAAGATGCGTATCGGCCGAAGTTCGTCAGGTTGCCGTCAGGTTCTTTTTGTAGAGTGACAGTGCTAGGACGCACACCGACAATTCTGGCCTCCTTGACTCATGGATTGCAGCATTACCTTGAGACAGCTCACAATGATTGATCCGGCAAAGCGGACGATAATAACCCTGGCTGCGGCTTGCGTAGGGATACTGATTTTTATTCCTTCGTCACCCTCTAACGCAGGAGAGTTCATTATCACCCCCCAATTGACATGTGGAGCGCTGGGAGATTCTGCCGCAAAGCAACAGGAATGGGAAAATGACGCCGCCTTAGGCAAGGCGGCAGCGCTCAACAATCTCGGATTTATGTACGTAATGGGTTGCGGCGTGAAGCAGGACGCCCAGCGCGCAAGGAAGTATTTCGAGCAGGCCGCCGACAAGGGCGACGCGCAAGCAGAGCACAATCTAGGATACCTCTACGACAGAGGCGTTGGCGTGGCTCAGAACAGCGCTCTCGCTTTTGCCTGGTATACCAAGGCAGCCGCCAAGGGATTTGCCCAATCGGAATTGAGCCTGGCCACAATGTATCAGATCGGCCAAGGAATACCAAAGGACCCAGTTAAGGCCGCCGAGCTCCTCCGTCAGGCAGCGGACCAAGGGCTTGCCGCTGCCCAATATCAGCTCGGTGCGGCCTACGATAGTGGCGAAGGCGTTGGGCGAGACTATGCGCAGGCGATGTTGTGGTATCAGAAGGGGGTAGCCCAGAACGATCCCACGGCGCTGGCAGCAATTGGCTATTTGTATGAAACCGGTCGGGGTGTCCCACAGGACTTCACCGCTGCCATGCACTGGTATCGGGCTGCTGCAGCGATAGGCAGTCCTATCGGGGAAAACAATCTAGGCGGACTTTATGAGAACGGGAAAGGCATCGCACCCGATGCCGCACAGGCCGCCATTTGGTACGCGAAGGCAGCGGCGCAAGGACTGCCTCCGGCCAATGTGAATCTTGGTGGCCTCTATGCAAGTGGCCGGGGGGTGTCGCAAGATTATCGGCGCGCTACCGAACTCTTCTCGATTGCAGCTCACAGCGGGGATGCAAGCGGTGAGTTTTATCTCGGGGTGGCCTACTTAACCGGCAAAGGTGTGGGGCAAGACTACGCCCTCGCTCGCTATTGGCTTGAGAAATCGTCAGAGCAGAACAACTCGTTGGCGCAGTATGATTTAGGTATTGTGTACTTAAAAGGGATAGGAATAGAAAAGAATTTTGACAAAGCAATAAATTCGTTTGAGCAGAGTTCCACTAATGGCAACAGCGACGCCCAAACAGAGCTTGGTGTAATATTTGAATATGGCATAGGAGTAAAGCAAGATCGCTCAAAAGCTATGACTTTCTACAAAATGGCCGCAGACTCCGGCAACGAAAAAGCGAAGTCTGCACTTAAGCGCCTTTCCGACTGATTACAAGAAGTTGTTTTCGTTACCACAAGTTCACCGCGACGGAGGAAGTTATGGGAAAGTTTTCATTTGGCGTCGGGGTGGCAGCGGATGCTAACATAGATGGTCTCGGGCCCTCCGCCCAGCAGGAGGTTAACGAAGATGGGACCGAAGGCGAAATCGGAGGAACTGGTCCCGGGATAGAGGCGTCCAGCCCTCCGGGTACTCCACCCACTCCAAGTATAAGCTTGGGTGCAATCGAGGGTGCTGGATTTGAAGTACAAGTTGGTTCGGATGGTAGTGTCAAGGTCTCGCCTGGGGTGGGGTTAGATGAAGGGCTAGGACCCTTGAATATCGGGTTGAAAGCTTATGGTTATGTTCAATATACTCCTGATCTCGATCTCGTTGATACTCCCCATGTATATCGAGAGCCTGACCCGGTTGCAAAGTATCCTGATTGGACATTCGGCACCCCCATAGACAATCCCAACGATCCGAATCTCCCCGACACAGAAGACCCATTTTCGTCGAACTATGACGCCAATAATTTAGGAGGCGCTGCCAACAGCACTGCTGCTGTCGATGGCGCTAACTATGGCTATAGCCCAGGCTACGGCGTCGGCGCGGCCACCCCGGCTGACACTGGTTCCACTCGCTACGATGGTAATTTTAGCGAAGATGATAATGCGGCCGCTGCCGCTGCCGCAGCCAATGCCGCGGCGGTCGACGCCGAAACGAGAGACGCGCTCGACGGTGCGCTCTCCTACTCGGCGCCCGCCGACAGTACGATGGCCGACGCCGGCGACGGAAGTACTGACGACGGCAGTAGCGGCACCGACAGTACCACAGGTAACGACAACGGGGACCCGAACGATGGGCCAGGCAGCGACAATGGTGGTGAAGAGGACGCCCCGATCTTGCTTGACCTGTCTGGCAAGGGGATCAAGCTCACGGAGCTGAACCGCTCAGATACATTCATGGATACGACGGGGTCTGGGCTTTCGCACAGAACAGCCTGGGCTGGGGCGGGGACGGCGGTGCTGTTCTACGATCCGAACAACCTGAACAAGATCGTCGACAAGAACCAGTACATTTTCACGCAGTGGGATCCGACCGCCAAGGACGACATGCAGGCGCTGCGGGATGTCTTCGACAGCAATGGCGACGGGGTGTTCAATGCCTCTGACACCAAGTGGTCGCAGTTCAAGCTGATGGTCACCAATGCCGATGGGAGCACGACGGTGGAGACGCTGGCGCAAGCCGGGATCACGTCGATCAACCTGACCGGGGACACGACCGATATCCAATATGCGGATGGCTCGGCCATCACGAGCGAGACGACGTTTACGAAGAGCGACGGCACGACGGGAACGGTGGCCGCCAGCAGTCTTGCATATGATGCAAGTGGCCATGCGGTCAGTACCAGCACCAATACATCGACGGTGGGTGGCGTCACTACCACGGCGATCACCAATACCGGGACCAATGCCGACGGTTCCGTCGCCTTCGTGGACGTGCAGACGACGGTGGTGAATGGCAGCAGCGTGACCAGAACCACAACCTATGACGACAACGGCGATGGGGTCATAGACCGGAAGCAGGTGATCGCCACGACGGTGGGTGTCTCTGGCAACACAACGGAACTGTGGACCAACTACAATGGCGGCGGTACCAAGCTCTCGGCGGTGCAGACGGTGACGTCGGCCGATGGCAAGACCATTACGATCTCGCGGGATGCAACAGGTGGCGGCTGGTTCGGCCAGTTGGAACTGCAGGCCACGGCTGGCGACGGCTCGCGCACCGATACGATCACCAATCTCAATGCCGATGGCAGCGAAATCAACAAGAGCACGACCAGCTATTCGGCCAACGGCCTGACCAAGACCGTGGCTACCGACATAGACGGCAATGGCACCACCGACCGGACTGTTACAGACAGCCTTGTGGTCAACGGCGACGGCTCGCGCAACGAGACCGTGACCACCACTTCGAATAATGGATCGGACCTGGGGACGGTGTGGACGGCCACAAGTGTGAACGGCAAGTCCCAGACGGTTTCGACCGACTATATGGGAAGCGGTACAGTGGATCGCGTTGTCGACACCGCAATCACAATCAATGCCGATGGAACTTCGACCTCCACACTTCAAAACTATGGTGGCAACGGCAGCTATATCGATGGTCAGACCGTCACCAAGAGCGCCGATGGACTGTCCACCACCACGGTGCAGGACCTCAATGGCACGCATGGCGCGGACCGTACCACCACCGACACGATGACGCTCAATGCCGATAGCAGCCGCGACGAGGTGGTGACTGTCACTTCGCTCAATGGCAGCCTGGTCAGCCAGATCACCACCCATTTGGGCGCCGACCAGATCAGCAAGACAGTCTCCATCGACGGCATGGGCATTGGCCACGCCACGAGCACCGAGACGGTGAGCATCAACGGTACGACCGGCGTCAAGACCGACACGACCTCCAACCTGGCCGCCAATGGCTCGCTGCTCAACCAAAGTGTGGTCACCACCTCGTCGGATGGCTTGTCCAGGACCACGACAACGGATGTGAATGGCGATGGCGCCATCGATACCAAGGTAACCGATGTCACGGTCAAGAACGCCGATGGCAGCGCCACGGAGACCATTGGAAACTATGCCAGCAATGGCACCCTACTGGATCAGACCATCATCACCACCAGCGCCGATGGCCTGACAGTGACCACGGCCACTGATGTCAATGGCGACGGGATGACCGATACCACGGTCAAGGACCAGAAGGTCAACAATGCCGACGGCTCGGTGACAGAAACGGTGACCGAGACCAGCGCCAATGGCAGCCTGCTGCATCAGGCGGTGACGGTGACCTCGGCCGACCGGCGCACGCAAACGATCACCGACTATGGCGTGCATACGGTGAGCGGAACCAATACGGCCTATGTCGATGAGACCGAGTCCATCACCACGGCTTCCAGCGGGACGGTGACGGATCTCACCAGTCGGTTTGCCATCAATGGCAGCCTGGTCAACCGGGTTGAGACGGTGACCTCCGCCAATGGGCTCACAACCACCACCAATATTGACGCGACCGGCCATGGCAATGCCTGGGACAGCACGACAACTGAGACCACGACCTACAATACGGACGGTTCGATCGGGACCGACCAAGCGGCCTGGGCACCCAATGGCACGCTGCTCGATCGTGCCGATACATCTGTGAATGGCACCGGAACGTCGAACAACGCCACCAAGGACGTTAATGGCGATGGCAGCAACGATCTCGATACCAAGAGGTCAGAAACCTATTCGACGAATGGCAGCCTGACCACCACCGTTGGCAACTACAATGGTTCAGGATCGACACTGCTCGACCAAACCCAGACTCTGATCTCCGCGAACGGTCTGAGCAAGACCATTAGCCATGACTTCAATGGCGATGGGACCATCGACCAAACCACGACCTACAATCTGCAGTACAATGCCAATGGCAGCACCACCGAGACTGTCACGGACTACACCGGAATGAGTTCCGGCACGGTGCGCGATGTTAGCACCACCACCGCCAATGTCCTGGTGTCCGGCGTCGGCCGGCAAACCACGACGACCTTGCAGTCCAAGGGCTCGGTGCCGTTCTATTCCACCGACACTGTGACCCCTTTGGCCACCGGCGAGGTCGACGAGATCGTGCAGATTTATGCCTCACAGGGTGGCGCCCTGCTGCGGCAGGCCAAGCAAGCGGTAAGCGGCAACGATCTGACCACCACGCTCTATACCGATGTGAACGGGGATGGCACCTGGGACTTCTGGAAGACCGACACCAAGACCATCGATGCCGATGGCAGCGCCACGGACACGGCTTCACTGACTAACGCCGGTGGCCTGGTCTCGGAGAAAGCCACGACCGTCTCCGGCAATGGTCTTTCAACCACCACGTCCTATGACCAGAATGGCGCGGTCAGCGGGGGTGCCGCGGTGTTCAACAAGGTCGTCACCGATGTGACAGCCGTCAATGCCGATGGCAGCGAGACGGAAACCGTTACCGCCAAGGCCCAGAACGGATCGACCGAGACCCAGTCCGTCACCACCACCAGCGCCGACCGCCTTACGGTGACCACCAACCGCTATCTCGATGAAACGGGAACGATCACCCATCTGGACCAGTCCGATGTCGACCAGACCAATGCCGATGGCTCGCTTACCGAAACCTTGACCAGTTGGGGAACCACTGCCGTGCTCCTCAGCACGATCGTGACGGCGACCACCGCCAATGGTCTGGCCAGCACCATGACCTACAAGAACGGGTCAGGGACGGTCACCGATACCCAAAGCACCACCAAGACCCTCAACACCGATGGCAGCGCGACCACAGTCTTCAGCGACAATGATGTGGTGGTTTCGGGCACGACGCTCGCTACATCCCGCACCACGAATGTGAGCGGCAATGGTCTCACATCCACCACGTCCCTGACGCTCAGCGGCCGCTTGAACTCAGCCATGGCCGCAAGCACCACCGCCTCGGAGACCAGCAGCACGGTGATTGCGGCCACCGGTACTGAAACCACCACCGATGCCGATACGGTGGGTGGCACGGCAGCTGACACCGAGACCATCACGGTCTCCGGTAATGGTCTTTCCACCACCACGTCGCTGCAGCAGCAGGGCGCGGCCAGCGCCCTCTATACAGACCAGAAGACCATCAATCTCGACGGCTCCACCACCGAGACCGAGACCTATTACGACCAAAGCGCGCTTAGCGTGATCCTGGCGCAAACCACCACCAATGTGAGCTGGGACGGGCGCACTACCACGACGACGACCAAGAGCGCCTATGATGGGTCCGGGCAGACCATCACCGCCGATGCTGCCGATCTGGGGGAAGGGGATTCTCCTCCGGCCACCTATACGCCCAGCTTTGCCACACCCTACAATCTCACAACGGATGTCTATGTTCGAAATGCCGACGGCACGACGACCGAGACCAGGAGCGGTACTGGTGCGTTTGGGGCTCCTGCTTACGAACAGACCTTCAATTGGTCGACCACGGCCGATGCCGGACAACTGCTCGCAATCACCGACCAGGACGCGCGTGGCCTGACGGTCAGCCAGAGTGCGCAGGAGGTGTCGGCCGCGGGCTTGAATACTGGCTTTGCCTTCGACACGACCGGGCTTGAATCGAAATCGACACTGACCACGGCAGCCTCGGATATCAAATCCGGATCCAGCCTGCCGGGCTCCATGCTGGCCACCGACATTATAGGTTCCGCCGCCACAGTGCTCAATGTCGATGGCAGCCAGACCACCACGACACAAAGCGCTTTCGGCAACAGCTTCAGCAATCTTCGCCAGAAGATCCTCACGACGGTCAGCGCCAATGGGCTGGTGACCGTCAAGCAGGTCGACAATGATGGGAATGGCGTCGTCGAACAGGTTGACACCACAACTGTCAACCCGGATGGCTCCTCCACCACGGTTGACAACTACTACAGCAATACCACGGGGCCGGGCGGAGCGGTCACCGGCAGCAATACTTACACCCGCAGCGCCAATGGCCTGATCACGACCCTGGTCGCCTCGACCGGCATAACCGATACCACGGCGGGCTTTGCCAATGCCTATGGCAGCTATCAATGGTCGCGCAGTGTGACGGCGGGCAGTGTGGCCGCCAGCAACGGTTCGGCCTCCGGTTGGTCAACCCACAGCATTGACGCCAACGGCATGGACACCTGGACGATAAATGATGGCCTGGGCGATGCTCAGAAAACCATCACCATCTCGGTGGGACTTGAAAACCAATATATCGCCCAGGCGAACGAATTGTACCGCGTGATGATGGGTCACGCGATGGACGATTCTGAAACCCAATACCTATCGGAATACATCACCAACGGCGTCTTCAACGAAGAACAACTGGCCTATAAAATCTACCTCGACTCACCAGAATATCACGCGAACTTCGCTTTATGGCAAACCTATCAGGGCATAGCCGGCTATATGAACAGCCCTATTCCATTCTATGAAAACGCTTTCGGTCGACTGCCAACGGCAGAAGAAATGGCCAATACGGGGTATTATATCGCGCAAGAAAACTCCCAAGGCGTTCAAGGCATTTCTGACGATTGGGCACAAGCCGCCGTGCAGGTGGCTCAGTATGCGGCGGACTACGATTTCAACACTAGTCGCACCGCCACGGATCCCAATGTCAGCCTGCTCTTTGCCGGTGCGGGTACCAGTGCGACCTCACCCAACTGGATCAGTCCCGGTTCAAGCTCGATCCAGGTCGGAACCGCCGGCACTTATTCCTATTCGCATGACTTCATTGTCGACATGAACGCGACGTCTGGTAACGCGGTGGCGATGACGATCAATGGCAGCGACGATCTCGTCCAGATACAGGGAGAGGGCGGCAGCGTCACCATAAACGGCTTCAACGATTCGGTGGAAGTCATGGGATACACGGTAACGGTGACGGCCTCAAATGCCGATGTTCTGCTTGATTACAACAGCATCGCTACGGTGACCGGCAATTATGACCAGATCGCCCAAGCCGGGCCGTCGAAACTGACGCTTAATGTGGGCTCCACGAACGACGTCATCGCTATTGGTGCTGGACCGTCGGGCTTTGGGGACTATCCAAACAGCGATACTTATTCGACCACCATCGCCTCGAATGCTTCCATCACGCTCGCGGCCGGCGCCGCGGACGTGCTGACCGGTTCGGGCAACCAGATATCGCTCGCCAACAGCGACACGTTGACGGCTTCAAGCAATACGATTGCCATTGCGGCGGGTACCACCGTGACGCTCACCGGCAGCAGCGACACGATCAATGTCAGCAGCGGCTCGGTCATCAACTTCGGAGCGAGTTCAACCGACACTTTGTCGACCACGGGTCTTACGCTCAATCTGACGAACGGCGATGTGATCACGGCGAACTCAGAAGCGATCGGTGTCGCCGCATCCGCCACAGTGACGGTGACCGGGTCTGGCAACACCATCACCCTCGCGAATGGCGCCAAGCTGACGGCTTCAAACGATGCAGTTTCAGCTGCTGCCGCGGCGTCGGTAACGGTGACCGGGAATGGCGACACGATTACCGGCGGCAGCGCCGCGGTCATTAATCTCGGTGCCAGTTCGACCGCTACGGTCGCAACGACGGGCTTGACCGTGAAGTTGGCGGCGGGCGACAGTCTGGCGGCGTCAAGTGACACCGTCAGCGTTGCAGCAAGTGCCACTGTTACCATTACCGGCAACAGCGATACGATCACGGGTGGCAGCGGCACGGTGATCAATCTTGGCGCCAATTCGACGGATACGGTGTCCACCACCGGTCTGACTGTGAAGCTGGTCGGAGGCGACAGCCTGACAGCGTCTTCCGACACTATCAATGTTGCCGCCGCAGCCTCCGCAACGGTTACCGGCAACAGCAACACCATCACTGGCGGCTCCGGCTCGGTCATCAATTTCGGAGCCAGTTCGACCGACACCGTCTCGACGACAGGGCTCGCCCTCAATCTCGCCAACAGCGATACGATTACCGCGAGTTCCGACACCGTGGGCGTGGCGAACGGATCGACGGACAAAGTCACCGGCAATTCGAACGTGTTCAACGTGGGCTCCAGTGACATCCTGACGCTGTCCGGCACATCCGAAACTGTTCAATATGGCACTGTTACGGGCGCGGACACGCTGAGCGGTTTCGCCTCCAGTGACATCATCCAGCTCTCTCATCTCGACTTTGCCAACTGGACGGCATTGCAGGCCGCAATGACTCAATCGGGTTCCAACACAGTGATCAGGCTCGATGCCAGCGACACGATCACTTTGACAGGAGTGACCAAGACAAATCTGACCTCGAGCGAGTTTCGCTTCGCCTAGATCTCAGACGGATAGGGGATTGGAGCGACTATGAGGGTCGGTTTGGCACGGGAACAGAGCTGTTCCTCCCCTGCAGGGTTGCGCGCGTGGGCGACATCCCGGCGCGGGCTGGTCTTCATTTCAGTTTGATCTGTTCAAGGCGGGTTTGATCCTGTGAAGCATGCTGACGCGCCCGAGCCTGGTACTGCTTTCGATATTGGCTTGGCCAATCTCTGCTTGATCGCAGGTTACTACCGCATCCCTGCCGATCAGAGCCAGCTGCGCCACCAATTGGCACTCTCGGTTCCTTCTGAGCCTGAGGATCTGATCCGCGGCGCCAAGCTGCTGGGTCTGAGGGCCCGGACTGTGAAACTGGCCAGGGCGGAGCGCCTAGGAGCCATTCCGTTGCCCGCCGTGCTGTTCCTCAAGGACGGAGGCAGCGCGGTATTGGCGGCTGCTTCGGAAAAAGGAAAAGTGCGGCTGGTCGATCCATTGCGCCGTTCGGCCCATGAGGCAGAACTCGAGGAGGCATTTGAGCTTTCCACAGGCAAGGCGCTTCTGGTCACCCGCAGACTGGGAGGTGCTGGCAGCGATCCCGACCATTTCGGGTTCTTCTGGTTTTTGCCGTCGCTGTGGCGCTACCGCAAAGCTCTGACGCAAGTCTTCACCGCCTCGCTCTTCATCCAGTTCTTCGCGCTGATCACGCCCCTATTCTTCCAGCTAGTGGTCGACAAGGTACTGGTACACAAGGGGGTTTCCACCTTGACAATGCTAGTGGTTGGCCTTCTCACTTTGGGACTATTTGAATCTATCCTGCAATTCCTTCGAAGCTATACCCTCAATCATACGACTAACCGCATCGACGTCGAGTTGGGACGGCGGCTGTTCCACCATCTGTTTCGCCTGCCAGTTGGCTATTTTGAAACACGACCCGCCGGCCAAACGGTAGCGCGAATGCGCGAACTGGAAACTATCCGAAGCTTCCTGACGGGGCAGGGGCTGACGGCGGCGCTGGATTTCTTGTTCACCCTCGTCTTCGTCGCCGTTCTCTTTGTCTATTCCAGCACTTTGACGTTCGTCATTCTCGCTTCCGTCCCGGTCTACCTCCTCATTGCCCTGCTGCTACGACCGCTTCTGCGGCGTCAGATCGATGAGAAATTCAACAGGGGGGCAAGATCCCAGCAGTTCCTGGTCGAATCGATCGTTGGCGCCCAGACGCTGAAGGCGGCCAGCGTGGAACCGATGATGCAGGCGCAATGGGAGGAGCGCCTTGCCTCTTATGTCAGCACCTCGTTCGATGCGACCGTGACAGGTTCTCTGGGCCAAGGGCTGATCCAATATGTGAGCAAGGCGGTCAATGCGCTGATCCTGTTCCTTGGCGCTAGCGAAGTGATGTCTGGCAACATGTCGGTGGGTGAGCTCATTGCTTTCAATATGATCGCGGGCCAGGTGGTTCAACCCGTGTTGCGGCTTTCGCAATTGTGGCAGGACTTCCAACAGGTCCAGGTGTCGGTGGCAAGATTGGGGGACATTCTCAATGCCCCACCCGAGCCCAGCCCGCAGAGTGTGCTGACGCTCCCGCCCATTCGCGGCCACATCGAGTTCCGAAATGTCACTATGCGCTACCGTCCCGATGCGCCGGATGTTTTGCGTAGCATCACACTTGGCATTGCAGCCGGTGAAGTAGTCGGGGTTGTCGGCCTTTCAGGCTCCGGAAAATCCACACTGTCCAAGATGGTTCAGCGTCTCTACAGCCCGGCTAGTGGGCAGATTCTCCTGGACGGCGTCGATATTGCTCAGCTCGATCCTGGCTGGCTGCGTCGGCAGATCGGTGTGGTGTTGCAAGAGAATGTCCTCTTCAACCGCACCATTCATGAGAATATTGCGCTCAGCGATCCTGCGATGCCGCGTGCCCAGGTAATACAGGCGGCGTGTCTTGCAGGCGCGGACGAGTTTATCGCCCAGCTGCCCCAAGGCTATGACACAATGATCGAAGAGAGAGGTGCTAATCTCTCTGGAGGGCAGAGGCAGCGCATAGCGATTGCCCGGGCCCTTTCCACGAATCCGAGGATATTGATCCTGGACGAGGCCACGTCGGCTCTCGATTACGAGAGCGAGCGCATAATTCAGGACAATATGCGGGCCATCGCGCAAGGGAGGACGGTGCTGATCATCGCCCATCGCCTAGCGGCCTTGCGACCCTGCAACCGAATTGTCGGCATGGCCAAAGGCGAGCTCATAGAGAGCGGCACGCATAGCCAGCTCCTGAGCAACCCAAAGGGGCTGTATGCGGGGCTCTGGGCGCTGCAAATAGAGCAGGCAAGACCAGCATGAAGCGCAATCTGGTATCGGGGGCCAAGGAGAGGACCGGTCAGACGCACCAGTCAGGGCAAATCAGGGGGCGTGACCTGCAGTTCCTGCCGGCTGCTTTGGAGATTCTGGAGACACCGACGCCGCCAGTGGCAACCACCTTCATGATGACCATCTGTGCCTTTGCGGCGGCAGCCATTCTCTGGTCCTTCATCGGCCATCTCGATGTAGATGCGGTTGCCCCAGGCAAAATTGAGGCTTTGGGACATGCCAAGGTCGTTGAAGCTATCGATCCGGGCAAGCTTGCTTTCATCCATGTGGAGCCTGGATCAAATGTTCATTCCGGTGATCTTCTTGTGGAATTCGACCCCGCTGAGAGCCGGGCAGAACTCGACGCGGCGCAAAGCGAACTCTACGCAGCCCAGGCTGAGATAGTCCGCAGGCGCTTCGCCATCGGACAGGTTCAGGGATTGGCGGTGAAGTTGCAGGCTGATTCGGACCAAACGGCGCCCGCCGCTGCTTTGGTTCCAATCATTCAAACCTCAGCAGATGTGGGATGGACGGCCCCTATTCCATCGGAGACCCGTCAACGGGAGCAGGCTGTGCTTCAAGCCGATTTTGCGGTTTTGGCCTCGACATTGGAAAGTCTCGACAAGCAGTCAATGGGCAGACACGCCAGCCTGACACGCCTGCATATGAGTATCGCCCATGAGAATGACCTGATTGAAACCCTTTCGCAGGCCGCCGCAATGCGCCAAGAGTCTGTGGTTAGGGAGGTCGATAGCAAGATCAATCTTTATGATGCCCAAGCGGAGCTGGAGAAATCTCAATCACAACTGGCTTCCGACACAGGCCAGCTGGCAGAAGGACAGGCGGCGCTTGACGAGACTTCCAGTGACAAGCGCAAGGCGGTGGAACAATTCCTAGCCGATTATGCCGGCAAGTTGGCTGACGCCGAGAAGCACGGCGATGACGAAGCCCAGGCCGTCAACAAAGCCGAAGCGCAGTTGGCGCACACAAGACTTACCGCGCCGGTCGACGGGATCGTTCAAGATCTCGCCGCCACCACAATCGGCCAAGTCTTTACCACCGGCCAGCAGATCATGACGATAGCCCCCGCCAAACCCAGCCTCCAGGTGGAGGCCTTGGTTCCCAACACCGACATCGGATTCCTGAAACTTGGCCAGGGCGCTGTTATCAAGGTAGATGCATTCCCGTTTACCCGCTTCGGCACAGTCCGCGGTCATATCGTCCGGATCGCTGCGGGAGCCGTTGAAGAACAGGAGGCCAAGCGGCAGTTGGCCGACGCCGTCGCAGCGGCCAATGAGGCCACATCTTCCGCCGGTGTATCGCCTGGGTCGGCCCCAAGCTTTGTGTTCCCCATCACCATTGCACTGGATCAGAACAGCATTGCCGTCGACGGCGCCGATATCCCGCTCGCCTCCGGCATGAGCGTGGTCGCCGAAGTTCGTACCGGCGAGCGCCGCATCATCGATTATCTGGTCTCGCCTTTGTCTAAAATTTCCAGCGAGGCGTTCAAGGAGAGATGATGTGGCAGCAGCGGCAGCACGCGTCTCCAACTCCTCACCAACACGAGGTCCATTCGATCCGCCAAACGTGAGCCAGAGAAAATACTGACAGTACGTTCTGCCTGCTCCATCGACACCAGCCGGAAAGCTCTATCCCATGAGGTCTAACAAACTTGCTATCCTCCTCACCTTGGCCGGCTTTCTAAGTCTGGGCCTTGCATCTCTTGCGAATGCCGATCCGTGTCCGTGGCGACTGCATATCTATTTCGGCCAAGAGACCACCGGCAGCGCAATGGCGCATAGCGGCCAACAATGCGTATTCCCTGTCTACGCCCATGGCAGTAGCTACTCGAGCCTGAAAATTATTTCCGCTCCTCAACACGGCGTCACTAAGGCCACGAGCCGATCAAGCTTCACTTATCAATCCGAAAGTGGTTAC
The DNA here is from genome assembly GCF_020164775.1 of Mesorhizobium sp. ES1-6. Taxonomy (NCBI): domain Bacteria; kingdom Pseudomonadati; phylum Pseudomonadota; class Alphaproteobacteria; order Hyphomicrobiales; family Phyllobacteriaceae; genus Mesorhizobium; species Mesorhizobium sp. ES1-6. The sequence continues at coordinate 136,125 of NZ_JAIUGU010000016.1, read as the reverse complement.
AAGGGCACCGACACCTTTGTTTTCGCCGTTACGGGAAAGAGTGCCGCGCGCTCGGGTACCTCGAAAATCACGATGAACATCAAAGTTGACTAAGCCGCGGTCAACTCCGGTACTTGATTGCGCTGTCAGGTGGTTCATGAAAGGCCCAGTCTTGTGGCGAATCTTTCCGTAAGCGCGCATTTCCGTGCCTTTTCAGTCAGTGCTAGTCTAAATTACGGAACTGCGGAGTGAATGGCAGGCCAATGACGTCAGAAACGTTCAACGCCCTTCTTCGAAAGTCGCATACAAGGGCAGCCTGGAATTGCCAGTAGTTTGTCTCAACCGCCTCTCTGCGCTGCGGTCCCTGCCTCGATTCTTAACTGCTCCATTCGGTGGCGGCAGATTGATTCAATGCGATCTATGAGATCCGAGACGCGTTCTGCAAGCCACTGAAGCGCTTCATCCGTGATTGCGAAGTGCCGCGAATAGCGCGCCTTGACATAGGCCTCATTGAGGATGTTGAACCACGCAACGAAACGCTGTTGCTCACGAGGCCATGCTTCGGCCAGTTCTTGGACCTGATCCTCGGCGAGGCTGCGCAGGAATTTTATGTTGTGAGAGGCGGGGCTGTAGTTCGTCAGCACCAGCAACAATGCCGCATAGGCTTGCTCGATCGACTGATGAAGGAGGAACGCGCTCTCCTTAAGCCTCCCCTTGGTAGCGAAGAATTCCGCACCCTCGGCAAACGTTCTAGCCTGAGGAAGACGCTCCGCAACATAGTCCCCTGCCAGCCGAAAAGCCTCCGCAGGGCCTGAAGGCACGGGATTGGCGAGAGGCTCTTCGTCGAGCTCGTAAAGGACAATCCCGTCCCGACGGATATCGACAAAGAAATACTGCCCTTCGCGCAGTGCGGTGTTTACCTCGCGGCGTGAGTGCACGATGAAGCTTACCGGAGTGTCGATCTCTCGCATCAACCGGTCGGCTGCTGCCTGCCAGTAGCTGGCGAAATCGGTAAGCTTTCGATTGTTGACCACCACCAGGAGATCGAAATCTGAACGGTAGCCTTTCTTGGTATGCGGCTCGTCGACCCAGTCGCCACGGGCGTAGGACCCGAAGAGGATGATCTTCAGGATGCGGCCGCGCTTCTTGAAATCGGCCGTTCCGCCTTTTAGCGCGTCTTCGAGCTCCTCAAGAAGGACCTCGACAGTCCTGGTCAGCTCACGCTGCTTTGGCGGTGGGAGATGATCGATGCTGGATTTCATAAACAAGGGTCGGCTGCCTACTACATATGCATAGCCGGGGAAAGCTACGAATCCCCATAATGATCCACCGGATCATGTGAAGCAACGCTAATGTCATTTTTGTATTGTGATGATTTTGTTGCGCCTATGTGAAGAGCATTGCAACGCGCAAATTCTGCAATGGACGATCCCGTTTTTCCTGGCCCGGGCGACTTTCATCCGCGCTCCGTTCTCGTGGTCCCCGACGAAGCCCAGAACTGCCTCGACTTGGCCGCCGGCGACAAGCCGCCGTGCTATGGCCATAGTCGGCGATAAGTCCGTTGCGGTACCAGTAGATGGCCTCCTCTGCGGCGCCGGTGCATTCCGTTGCGGCTGAAATCACTTTCACCACCTCGCGCATCCGACCCTGCAGTCGATCCAATGACGGGCTACGGAGCGTGTTGCGGTGAACATCTGTCAATCGCGCCAGGTTGGTCAATTTTACCCCCAGCGCCTGCGATAGGTGCTTCGAGGCGATATGGGGCGTGCCGGGTTCCTGCAAGCTATAGATGAAACCTGAGAGCTCTTTCGATTGCGCGAGCCGTGCGTGGGTCACGACAAATCTCCGAATGTTCTCCTAGGCACGACATATCCATATTTCAGTTCATAGCAAGTGGACAGCGCTAACACCTTGTAGGGCATTCAACGCCTACCCATTATTGAATTGATGGTACCGGGCGCAACGCGCCGCATGTCGTCGGTAGAAGTCCGCCTGTCTAGCCAGCGTCTCGTGATGTTCGACTGCCGGCGGCCAGACGTGACAGGCTGCCCATTGAAGTTATCAGGACGAATGCCGTGCGGCACACCTTGCCGGGGGCGGTCTGCCCCGCGTCCCGCCTGCGTCGGCGCTATGCTGACGCTCCTTAGGCCGCCCTGTTAAACCGGTCTCGGCGTCACGAACCGGCCCGACGATGAAATGACAATGTCCGTGCGGCGGACATTTCATCGTCTGCGCTTTGTACGCCCTCAGTTGCTTGGGCCGCTGCGCGGCGCAGCCGACACCGATGGAGACCTCCTGGGAGGAATGCGACGCGTTGAGATCTTAAAAGTTGCTGAAGGCGGCCGGGATTTGTGTCGGGCCAAGATAGCGTGGTTTGGTGAATCCAATACAGTATTCTATATCACAACTTTCTGGTGATCATTATGCTATATCGTTCGATTGACAGAGACTGAGGAGGTCGGTAGATATAATATCCTGATCACTTTGCCCTTTTGATCCGGATTCTACATCATGGCCTACCAGAGCGAAAACCTGATCGCGCAAGCGCGCGAAATCCGCGAGGCATCCCGCGTCAGTCAACGCGCGCTCAGCGAGCGGGCTGGGCTGACGCAGAGCCACATTTCCCAAATCGAGAGCGGCAAGATGGAGCCGGGACTGTCGAGCTTCATCGACTTGACCCGCGCGCTTGATCTCGAGGTCATGCTTGTCCCGAAGAAGCTCGTGCCTGCCGTGTTGGGTCTGGTGAAGGCCCAGGCAACGCCCGACATGCATATCCATGCCGGTCAGCCAAACGACAAGCGCTTTGCCCGTGCCGAGCGCTTGGTCAAGAAAATGAAGCACCTTTACGGCAGCTCAGCCGACCTCGATCGCATCGAGGATACGCTTCGGTTTCTGCGGCGGGTGAATCTCAGAGATCAAGAGATGCAGTTGGTGCGCGAGCTGATCGCCCGCCTTGAGCGCTATCAGGCGAGCGCCCAAGCAGCACCTGTTGTGCGTGACATCGCACAGAACCTGCAGCGCCTGCGCAACTCGATCGCCCACCCCGCTCCGTCGGAACCACGACCCGCCTATTCGCTGGATGATGGAGATGCGGATGCCTGATGTCTCGGTTCTGGATGTACGGCTCTACGATGAGTCTATTGGCACGCTGACCCACCTGCAGGGCGATCGGACGATCTTTGCGTTCAACGAAGCCTACGTCGAGAATCCGCATCGACCGACCCTCAGCCTGTCGTTCAAGGATGACCTGGGCGGCCTCATTACCAAAAGTCGACCTACGCAGCGGGTGGTGCCGCCGTTCTTCTCGAACCTTTTGCCGGAGGGCGGCCTGCGCCGCTATCTCGCTGAGCGGGCCGGGGTCAATCAGCAGCGCGAATTCTTCCTGCTCTGGGTGCTGGGGCTCGACCTGCCCGGAGCACTCTCGATCCATCCCGCGGCCGGTGAAGGCCTCCCACCTGGTAATGAGGAGGATCTTCCGAAGAACGCCAAACCCAATGCGCTGCGCTTTTCGCTCGCCGGTGTGCAGCTCAAATTCTCCGCGTTTCAGAACGCAGGGAAGGGCGGCGGCCTGACCATTCCCGCCGAGGGCGTCGGCGGATCGTGGATCGTTAAGCTCCCGTCCCAGCAGTACACCGGCGTTCCGGAAAACGAATTTTCGATGATGACGATCGCCGGAATGATCGGCATGGAGGTGCCCATCATCAACCTGGTCGATCTCGATGCAATCGCCGGCATTCCCGAAGGAGTGGGTGAGTTAAGAGGGCAGGCGCTTGCTATCAGCCGCTTCGACCGATCCGGTGACGGTCCTATCCACACCGAAGATTTCGCGCAGGTGTTCGGGGTCTTCCCGGACGACAAGTACAGGCGTGCAAATTACGCCAACGTCGCGCGCGTGATCGGCACCGAAGCGGGCAATGGTGGCGCGGCCGAGTTCATTCGCCGCCTCGTGTTTAGCGCGCTGATCGGCAATGGCGACATGCACCTCAAGAACTGGTCGCTGATCTATCCGGACCGGCGTTCGGCCGCGCTCTCGCCGGCCTATGACCTGGTGTCGACCATTCCCTATATTAAGGGCGAGGACACGGCTGCGCTTAATTACTCTCGGACCAAGAAGATGGCCAAGCTCGATACCGATGAGCTTCGGCATCTGGCGGCCAAGGCACTTCTGCCAGAAAAGCTTGTCGTCAACACCGCCGCCGAAACCGTCCGACGATTTCGGCAAGTCTGGGAGGCTGAGAAAACGCATCTTCCTCTCGCCGATACCGTCGTGAAGGCAATCGATGCGCACGCTCCGACCGTGCCACTATTTAGCGAACTCGCATGATCAACACACGCCTCGGCACGCCGTCGCCTTGAGAGCATTCGATCTGGGCTTTCTATCGGGTCTCCGAGGGTTTAGGTAAGCCTCTTCTATGTTTTGCGCGTCTGAATGTAGGGTGTGCCGCAGTTTTCAGTCTCGAAGTTGTGCATCGGCGAATGGGTACCGTAAAAATAAAACGCAGCAGCGCGCCGCGCTCAAATTTGGCATCATCTGACGTTTGTCCGGGGACATCGATTTGCCTTCCCGCCTTGCCGAGGAGCATGGGCCATCATATCTGGACCCCCTCCGTTGCCCAACGCTGTCGGGTTTTGCTAACGAGGCTTTGACCTGGTCGCTGTGGTTTGAACGAACTGGACTTCAACAGAGCTGGCCTGAGCTTCGGTTCCAGCCGGGAGAGCGCCTGCAATGGCATTTCGATTTGTTCATACGGCCGACATCCGTCTCGATTCCCCTTTGCGCTCACTTGCGCTGCGCAATCCGGAGCTTGCCGAGTTCGTCGGGGATGCCAGCCGCCAGGCGTTCACCGCGATCGTGAATGCCTGGAGGAGCGTGTCGACGCTCTCGTTGTTGCCGGCGATCTTTACGATGGTGACCAGACCTCGATGAAGACGGCACGTTTTCTGGCCTCGCAGATGACGCGCCTGCACCAGGCCGGCGTCAGGGTCTACATGATCCGCGGCAACCACGACGCCATGTCGCGAATTGCGAAGCAGCTAGTCTCGCCAGACACGGCGACCATCTTTGGCGGTCGCTGCCAATCCGTGATCCAGCCTGGCGCTGGAATGGACGTCGCGTTCCATGGGTTGAGCTTCGCCAGTCCGAAGGCGCCCGAAAGCCTGCTGCCCCCGGCCCACGGGAGGGAGCTGTCAACATCGGCATCGTGCACACGAGCCTGGCCGGCTCCCCAGGCCATGACGTCTACGCACGCGAGCACGCTCGTTATGCCAGGGATTCCTCAGGGGAGAGATATCAACGAAGCCGGCGAGAAGTCGGTCACGCTGGTGACCATTCGCGATGAGCGCTCTGTCGAGATTGAGGAGAGGCTCACTAGTGTCGCGCAGTTCGAGCGCGTGAGCGTCGACTTGACCGGGGCGTTGGGAATGGAGCGAGGCCATCGCCCGCATCCGATCAGGGCTTGATCAATGTTGGTTGTCGCCGAAGCCGAACCAGATCCCGCTACCTTGTTGCCCTGGAGCTTGATCTTTCGACTCCCGCTGTCGGAGACTCGGGAAATGTTGCCGATCCAACCTTGGAACTCGCTCAGTCAATGCGGGCCATACGAGCTCGACTTTATCGAACCGACGGCATTTCGGCATCCTCCGGGGCCGTGCCGCCCGGCGACGCGCTTCGCCTGGGTCGAGACCGTGGTCCGAGACCCCAGCTAGGCTTTTTGCCCGTAGCTCGCCCGAGGTGAGTGTCCGAAAAGGGCATGAAGCTGCCAGTCCGCTTCCGGCCCCAAAGTCGCCGGACTGGAATGCGCCTGAAGTCGGGCGTTGAGGTCGGCTTTGCATCTGCCCGAAAGCAGACATTCCCGACGACCACGGGCTTATTTTGGTTGACGTCGTCAAGGCGCCGGTTCATGGCTGCCCTCAGCAGCACGCCGGACGGATCGCGAGATGACCACGCCCTTCCTCAGTCGAGTCGCCCATCCGGACCATCTCAGCGCGGCAGGTCAATTTCATCGCCTCGCGTCCAAACAAACTCGGCGGGCGCGGCTATGTCACTTAGACCGTGGACGGAATGCGCCGACCGTCGATGTTGAACAGATGGAGCTGCGTCAGGTCCGGCGCGAGGAAAACATGCTGACCTGGCGCTACACGAATCCGCTCGCGCAGCAGTGCGCTTAGCGTGTTGTTGCCGGCTTTGGCAACGATCAGGGTTTCCGCGCCGGTCGGCTCGACCACTTCGACCACGGCCGGCACACCGCTGTCGGCCAGCCTGAGATGTTCGGGCCGGATGCCCCACGCGAGGGCAGTTTCCGTCTTTTCGAATAACGGCAGAGGGAAAACCGTGCCGTCGCTGGCGGTAAAGCCCTCCGCTGTGGTGCTGCCCTGCAAAATGTTCATCGACGGCGAGCCGATGAACTGTGCAACGAACAGATTGGCCGGCCGATCATATAGGTCGAGCGGGGCGCCAACCTGTTCGACGACACCGCAATTCATGACGACGATCTTGTCGGCCATGGTCATGGCTTCGACCTGGTCGTGGGTGACATAGACGATGGTGGTTCCCAGGCGCTGGTGCAGCGCCTTGATCTCGGAGCGCATCTGCACCCGCAGCTTGGCGTCGAGATTGGAGAGCGGCTCGTCGAACAGGAAGACTTTCGGGTCGCGTACGATGGCGCGCCCCATGGCGACACGCTGGCGCTGGCCGCCGGAAAGCTGGCGGGGATAGCGCTCCAGCAGATCTTGCAGTCCAAGAATCGTGGCGGCGCGCATGATCTTGGCGTCGATGTCGCCCTTGTCGGTCTTCTTCAGCGTCAGGGCGAAAGCCATGTTCTCGCGGACCGTCATATGCGGGTAGAGCGCATAGTTCTGGAATACCATAGCGATATCGCGCGATTTTGGCGCGATGTCGTTGATAACCTTGCCGTCGAGCGCGATCTCGCCGGCGCTGATGTCTTCAAGGCCGGCGATCATCCTTAGCAAGGTCGACTTGCCGCAACCGGACGGCCCGACAAGGATGACGAACTCGCCCGCCGCGATTTCCACCGACACGCCGTGGATAACCCGCGCCTTGCCATAGGCCTTATCGACACCCGATATGGTTACCGCACTCATTGGTGTTTTCCCTCAAAAAGAGACCTTATCGCCGCCCTTGAGCTGCAGGATCTGCCGCGCCTCATCGGGGGTGGCGACCGAGGCGCCGAGCCCCTCGATGATCTGGCGAACCTTCTTCACTTGCTCGGCGTTGGATTCTGCCAGCTGGCCCTTGCCGATCCACAGCGAATCCTCCAGCCCGACGCGCACATTGCCACCCAGCGCGATGGCCTGGGTGGCGATCGGCAATTGACTGCGGCCGGCGCCCAGCACGGACCAATGATAGTCATTGCCGAACAGGCGGTCGGCGGTGCGCTTCATATGCGCGACGTCCTCCGGATGGGTGCCGATGCCGCCCAGTATGCCGAACACGCTCTGGACGAAGAACGGCGCCTTGACCAGGCCGCGCTCGACGAAATGGGCAAGCGTATAAAGGTGGCCGATGTCGTAACACTCGATCTCGAAACGCGTGCCGTTTTCCGAGCAGGTGCGCAGAATGTGCTCGATGTCACCAAAGGTGTTGCGGAAGATGCGGTCGCGGGAGCCTTCCAGATAGGGGCGCTCCCAATCATGCTCGAATGTCTTGAAGCGCTCCAGCATCGGATAGAGTCCGAAATTCATCGAGCCCATGTTGAGCGAGGCAACCTCCGGCGCGAAGGTCGACGCCGGCTTGACCCGCTCCTCGACGGTCATCGTCGCGGCTCCGCCGGTGGTGATGTTGACCACGCAGTCCGAGCGCTGCTTGATCACTTTCAGGAAGGGTGCGAAGGCTTCGGTCGACTGGTCGGGCCGGCCATCGGCGGGATTGCGCGCATGCAGATGGACGATGGCCGCACCCGCCTCGGCCGCGCCGATCGCGGCATCGGCGATCTCCTGCGCGCTCACCGGCAGATGCGGCGACATTGACGGCGTGTGGATCGAGCCGGTAACCGCGCAGGTGATGATGATCTTGTTCTGGTTCGCCATTTCAAAGGATCCTGTTTGACGCGCGCCTATTTAACCGCGCCTTGGGTGATGCCGGAGATGAACTGCTTCGACAGCACGATATAGAGCAGGGTGATCGGCAGGGCGGCCAGCGTCAGCCCAGTGAACAGCACCCCCCAGTCGGTGGTGAATTCCCCGACGAAAACCGTGAGGCCCTGCGGCAGCGTCTTGAACTTGTCCGACGTGATCAGCACGAGCGGAAAGAAGAAGTCGTTCCAGATCGGCACCGCATTCTGGATTGCGACGATGACCAGGGCCGGGCGCGCCAGCGGCAGCATGATCGAGCGCATGATGCGAAATTCGCTGGCGCCGTCCATGCGCGCCGACTCCTCCAGTTCGCGCGGCAAGGTCCTGAGAAAGCCGGTCATGATGAACACCGCGGAGGGAATGCCCATGGCAACATAGACCAGCACCAGGCCGGCATAGCTGTCGACCAGGCCAAGCGAATCCAGCTGGATGAACAATGGAATGATCGCCAGTTTCAGCGGCACCGTCATGCCGCTCAGGAAGAACATCAGCACCAGCGCGCTCAGCCTGAACTGGTAGCGGGCGATGGCATAGGCGGCCATGGTGCTGAACAGAAGGATCAACGCTACCGCGGCCAGGGTGATGCCGAGGGAATTGGCGAGGTAGCGGACGAAGTTGGTTTCGCTCCACACACGCTCGGCATTGGCCAGCGAAAAGTGCGCGGGCAGGGCGAAGGGCGAGCTGAAGATCTCGGCATTGGTCTTGAAGGACGACATCACCATGACGAACAGCGGATAGATCATAATGATGGCGTTGATTGCCAGCATCAGCTGGATGGCGCCGTTCTTCAACAGCTCGCCGCGTTCCCTGGTGCCGACCGCTGCGCTCACAGTTCGATCTCGCGACGGCGCAGATAGCGAAGCGCGATTGCTGTGACGCCGGCAACGATGATGAACATCATCACGGCCAGCGCGCTGCCTTGGCCAAAATCCTGGATGCCAGTCGTCGTCGAGCCGAAGGCGGTGCGGTAGAAATAGAGGCCGAGGACATCCGTAGCGCCGCCGGGCGAACCAGTGAGGCCGGCCATGACATAGGGAATTTCGAACCAGTTGAAGCTGCCGATGAAGGTCAGGATGGTGACGATGGTGACGCTCGGTGCAATGAGCGGCCAGATGATGCGCGTCATCAGCACATAGTCGCCGGCGCCGTCGAGACGAGCGGCCTCGATCACTTCCTTGCCGACGCGCTGCATGCCGGCGAGCAACACCAGTGTCGGGAAGCCGAGCCAGTGCCAGACATTGGCGAACAGGACGCTGCCGAGCGCGGTGTTTTCATTGCCGAGCCACGGGATGGCGCCGATGCCGACAAGCGCCAGCGTCTGGTTCACCAAACCAAACAACGGATGCAGGAACAGTTTCCACAGGAAGCCGACGATGACGGCCGACAGCACGACAGGCAGAAAGACGATGACCTGGTGGATCCGGTGACCGGGCAGCGCCTTCAGCAATGCGTAGGCAAGCAGGAAGGCGGTGCCGTTCTCGAACACCATCAGGGCCACGAAGGCGATGATGTTGTGTTTCAGCGCATTGTAAGTCCAGCCGCTATAAGGCTGTTCGAACAGCACCTTGCGGAAGTTTTCGAAGCCGATGAATCCGGTCGGCTGCAGGCCGTTGAACTCATAGAAGGCAAGGCGGAAGGCCGAGAGCAGCGGCCAGAGCACGAACAGCACCATGACCACCAGGGCCGGTGTCAGCAGGGACGCGATCCAAAGTGACCGGCGCCACGGAAAGGCTTTTTTCGTGTGGCGCCGGCCGCTGTTCATGTCACTTGCCCTGGAAAGGCTTGTACCATTTGGCGAGGCCGTTGGTCAGGTCGGCGGCCAACTGGTCCGGGGTGATCGAACCCGACATCATCTTGGTGATGTCGCCCTGCAGCAGCTCCGATCCTGTCGGCTTCTCGAAACGGAAGTAGACGACATTGATATGCGGCATGGCGGTTTCGTTCAACTTGGCGACGTGGGCAAGGAGCTCGTCCTTGATGACGACGCCCTTGATCGGCGAGATGTTGCCGAGCAAGGCGGAGAACTTGTCACCGAACTCCTTGGTGCCCATCCAGTTGACCAGCTTGAGCGCGGCCTCCTTGTTGGCCGACTTGGCGTTGACGGCATAGCCGCCGTCGAAGAACTTGGTCACCTGCGGCGTATCGCCGGCCTTGGCCATGGGGGGCGCGACGAAGTCCATGTTGATGGCCGGGTTCTGGGTCCGATAGCTGGCGATATCAAAGCTACCGCCGGCCAACATCGCCGCCTTGCCGCTGATGAACAGCTGGCCGGCGGTGTCGTAGTCAATGCCTTCGAAACCGGGCGGCATGTAGTCGCGCAGTTCGAGCAGCTTGCCGAGGGCCGCGACATAGCGCGGGTCCTTGAAGGTGGTCTTGCCCGATGTCAGGTCGCTCACAAAGTCCTGGCCGAGGAACGGGTTGGTGAAGATGGCCACGAACATCTCGTTGAACCAGCTGGTGCCCATGCCGTTGGCCAGTGGGTAAATACCCTTGTCCTTCAGCGCCTTGCTGACGGTGATGAACTCATCCCAGGAGGTCGGCGGCGTCAGTCCGGCCTTGGTGAAGACGTCCTTGTTGATGAACAGGCCGAGCGTCTGCGAGGCGAAGGGCAGGGAATAGACCTTCTTGTCGGCGCGGTAGGTGCCGGCTACCAGCGCATCGGCGGGCTGGTTGGCGAGCGAAGGCACCGTGGTCAGATCCTGCGGCTCGAAATAACCCGCCTTCACGAACTGCTCCAGCCAACCGTAAGCGTGGGTGTGGATGACGTCGCCGCCCTTGCCGGCGGCCAGCGCCGTCGAGACGATGGTCGGATAGTTCTCGTCCGGGAAGGACTCGAACTTCACATGGATGTCCGGGTTGGCCTTGGTGAAATCGGCGAAAAGTTCGTTGTAGGCGGCCTTGTCTTCCTGGCGCCAGGTCCAGAACGAGATGTCGGTGGCATGCGCCACGCTGGCTGCCAATCCCCATGCCAAAGACGCGGCCGCGAGAGCCAGCCCAATCCTTCTCCTGCTCATGTTGCAATCTCCCAATCGCGCTTGATGCGCTTTTTACGACGATTATCAAATCATAGTTCTTGCCGTCTGGAAAGATAGTTTGTAAAGTTTCCTAACTAATTGGGATCGGACGCGGCAACCTCGCTTCGTCCCGGCTTGCGCGATGGCTATCGGTGACCCAGAAGATCATTGCAGGCGTTGATATAGGCGGCACCAAGACACGCATCATGGCGTGCCTGGGCGAGCGCATGATCGCCGACGAGGTGCTGGTGACGGAGAGCTGGCGCATTCGCCAGATGGAGACCGATGCCGATACGCTGGCTGGGATCGTTGCCGGGTTGTGCGGCGGCGTCGCCCCCGCTGCGCTAGCCGTCGGCGCGCATGGCTGCGACACGGATGAACAGTGCCTTCGTTTCCAGGCGTTGCTCTCCGGCAGGACCGGCGGTGCAGTGCAGGTGGTCAACGATGCCGAGCTGATGGTTCCCGCCGCCGGCTATATCGATGGCATCGGCGTCGTCTCCGGCACAGGCTCCATCGCGGTGGCACGGACAGTCGATGGCAAGATGCTGGCAGCCGGGGGCTGGGGCTGGATCCTTGGCGACGAGGGCAGCGCGCCGGCCCTGGTGCGCGAGGCGGCCAAGGCGATCCGCCATAGCCTCGACCGGGGCAAGGATGGCGACCCGCTGATCGCCGCGCTGATGCGCGAACTCGATACCGACGACCAGACCAAGCTTGGCATCCTGCTCAATGAAACACGCGGTGCGGCGGTCTGGGGCCGTTACGCCAATGCCGTGTTCGACGCGGCGTTCGCCGGCTCGGCTCTGGCTGTCCGGGTCATCAGGGAAGGCGGGGCAGGGTTGGCCGCATTGGTCGAACTCTTGATCGACCGCGGCGCCAATCCCGCCCTTGTCGTGGCTGGGGGCGGTGTCATCTCGGAGCAGCCAATGCTGATGGCGGCATTCGTCGAGGCCATGGCAAAGGTCTCGCCGTCGAGCCAGATCGTGCTGCTGCGCGAGCCGCCGGTGCTCGGCGGCGTCGCCTTGGCCCGGCGGCTGCTCGTCGGCCAGGGGCTATCCTCGCACATTGGAGTTGTTTGAATGATGAAGCGTATCGGCTATCGCCCGGCGGTGGCGCGCCAGACGGAAAGTCTCGAGATTGGCCGACGCTCGGTAGCAGAGGCGCTGGAGAGCCTCGATCTCGCTACCTTTGTCGGCAAGACGATAGGGCTTGCCGGCATCGGCGCCAGCTATCAGGCGGCCCTCGCCGGCGCGCTTTATCTGCGCGCCTCCGGCATCAGGGCCTTCGCCTATACGCCGACCGATCTCTATGGTCGCACGGACGCGGCCGCCGATGCCTTTATCGCGCTGTCAGCCTCCGGGCAGAGCCGCGAGATCTCCGATGTCATGCGCGAGGCGTCGGGCTCGCCGCGCCTGGCGATCTGCCGTGGCAGCGACAATCCGCTGGCTGATCTGACTGGCGCGGTGCTCGCCACGGATTCGGGCGCCGACAATGGCGCCAGCTCGACCGGCTATACCGGGACCTTGCTGGCACTTGGCATGCTGATCGACCGGCTGGCCGGCAACAGCTTCGACTGGACTCGTTTGCCCGGCGCGGTCGCCACCCTTCTCTCCGGTGCGGAACACGTTGCCGGACAGGCGGCACGGCTGCTGCAGGGCAGAACGTCGATCGATATCGTCGGTGCCGACACCGGCTTCGCCAATGCCGGCGAGGCGGCGATGCTGGTCCGTGAGGCGGTCCGCGTGCCGGCCTCGGGATGGGATACCCTTAACTATCTGCATGGACCGATGGAATCGCAGGATGCGGCGACCGGATTGATCGCCATCGGCGATGGCCGCGAGGTCAAGATCGCGCAGGACATGTCCGGCTTCGGCTGTCCTTCCGCGCTGGTGACGAGGCGCACCGATGTCGCCGGCGCCGAAATGCTGGTGGTGATCTCCCTTCCGACCCTCGGCAACGCCATGGCGGACGCCATATTGGAAATCATCGCCATCCAGCTTGTCGTCGGCGACATGCAGGACGCGGCCGGCCTTACCGACATCACTTTCCGCTATCGCCAAACCGACACCAAGCTTAAGCCGTGGTCGCCGACGGAAGTCTGACGTCCCTATCCGGACAGGTGGAAATTGCCAAACCGGCTAGCAATGGGGCATTGAGAGAGGAATACGGCTTTCGAGTCGGGGCGGTGATCGCGCTTTCTCCGACTGAGACAGGATTTCAGGCAAAGGTCGAACGGCTGAGATGGCGGCTGCGGAAATCCCCAATCTGACCGAGAGCGCCCGCGCCGTGCTGCGCCTGCTCGCTTCGCATGGGCCGGTGACACGGCCGAAGCTCGGCGCCATGCTCGACCTGTCGAAGCCGACCATGTCGGCCGCCGTGTCGGAACTGAGCACGCTCGGCCTCGTTGCCTCCCGCGGTCTGGAACGCGGCGCCATTGGCCGCACGGCGACGATCTACGGCATCGGTCCGGGTGCGGGCTACGCGATTGGCATCGATGTCGGCGCCGCCCAGGTGCGGGCGATTGCCTATTCGATGGACACACAGAAGCTTGCGTCGGCGGAAGAACCCATTCCAGACGGCAAGGCCGGCGATGCCGACCAGGTGGGCGCCATCGTCCTGTCGGTGGCGCATGCCACAATGGCCAAGGTCGGCAAGAGTTTTCGCGCGCTGCGCGCCATTGCCGTGGCAGTGCCGCGCATTGTCTCCAACGATCGTTTCGATCGCCCTGGCGGGCCGTCCGCAGTGCTTGGCCTGCTGCGCCGCAGCATCGCGGTCCCGATCATACTGGAAAACAACGTCAACTGCGCGGCCATTGGCGAAATGCATTTCGGCGCCGCGAAAGGCCACCAGACCTTCGCCTTCCTGCAGGTTGGCGTGCGGGTCGGCCTCGGCTTCATCACCGAGGGGCGTCTGTTTCGCGGCGCCGGCGGTGCGGCCGGCGAAATTGGCCGCATGCCGTTCCCGTGGTCAGCCAGCGAGACGCCCTATCGTGAGGGGCTCGAACATTATCTCGGCTCACGGGCGCTGATCGAGCGCTGCCGTGCCGACTGGCCCGCCGGGGAGGGCGCACCGCCGGACTCGGCCAAAGGTCTGTTCGCGCGCGCGCTTGAGGGGTCACGGCCGGCCATGATGGCCGTCGAGCGTCATGCCGCCGATATCGGCAGGCTGGCGGCCGGCTGCATCGGCATGCTTGACCCCGGGTTGATCGTGCTTGGCGGCGGCGTAGGCCGAAACCCGTTGATAACGGAAAGCGTTGGAAACGTTGCGGCGGAACTCGCATGGCCCACACGGATCGCCGTCAGTTCGCTTGAAGATGGCGGCACGGCGCTGGGTGCCATGAAACTGGCCGTCGACTACAGTCTCGGACTGATGTTGCGCGAAGGCCGCCATCCGGCTGTCGTTCTGCCGCCATTGTCCGGGTTGCAGGCGGACGCAAGGGATAGTTGAGGAGAAGGCAGGCGCGGAGCGCCTGCCTTCGATGCGGGATTACGCAGTGCCCATACGCGGCCGCAGCGACTTCGCGCGTCCGGGAAGCCACGGCATTGACCTTGGCGGTTGCCTTGGGGGATGCTTCGGTGACCGCGTCAGGTCCCTTTGGAGACGCCTTCGATGCGGATGACGTCGATATCGGTCATACCGACAAACCGAGTACGCTGGGCAGGTGAGGAACGGCATGGTCGAATTGGACGGCAGCGCCTTTGGAATAGATTCCGCCGGAATCCAGCACGAATAGACCTTCTTGCCGGTGAGGCCCTTGGGACCGTGCTCGCTATGGACGAAGCTCTTGCCGGAGCGGGGGTGCCCTTGCCTGGCGCTAACCCGCGATACGGGGCAGGCGGTCATTTCGGCGCGAATAGGAATGTATCGGTCCGTGAGATTGGTGAGCGCTAGCGCGCTATCATCGAGGTCGTCGCGGAAAACATCGAGCCGGTAGCCAACTGCGTGGGAGATCGAAAAGGCCTTGCGCCTGCAACTTACCTCAAACAAGAGGAGACAATTCACATGAAAGCCATCGTAGTGACGGACCAGGCTGCGGGAATGGCCGGAATGACGCTGGTGGAGCGGACCGAACCACAGGCGGCCATAAACGACGTCGTGGTACAGGTTCATGCGGCGGGTTTCGTCAACACTGAACTGGAGTGGCCTTCGACCTGGGCGGATCGGGCCTTCCGTGACCGGACGCCGTCGATCCTCGGCCATGAGCTGGCCGGAGTGGTCACTGCACTGGGTTATGGCACGACGGGGCTGTCAATCGGTCAGCGGGTGTTCGGCCTATCAGACTGGCATCGCGACGGCACACTTGCTGAGTACGTCGCCATGGAAGCACGCAATCTCGCGCCATTGCCCAGTGATGTCGACTTCGAGGTGGGGGCCAGTCTGCCGATCTCGGGCCTGACGGCATGGCAGGGCCTGTTTCAGCACGGCCACCTTCAGTCAGGACAGAGCGTGCTCGCGCATGGCGCCGCCGGCGCCGTCGGCTCGGTGGTGACGCAGCTTGCGCGGGAGGCCGGCGCCTATGTCATTGGCACCGGTCGCGCCGCCGATCGCCGGAAGGCGCTCGACTTCGGCGCAAACGAATTTGTTGACCTCGGGAACGACGCCCTGGAAGACATTGGCGGCGTCGATCTGGTGTTCGATGTCATCGGTGGCGATGTCCAGAAGCGGTCCGCCGCGCTGATCCGGGCCGGAGGAACGCTTGTGACAGTCGTCGGCCCGACGAATATTCGACCAGCAGATGGCCAGGCGATCGACTTCGTCGTCGAGGCTGATCGCGCGCAGCTATCCGAAATGGTTCACCGAATTCGGGACGGAAGACTGCGGACGAACATCGGCAAGGTCTCAGCCCTGGGCGATGCCGTGGACACGTTCAACTCGGCTGAGCGGCGCACGGGGAAAACGATCATCCGCGTCCGTCCGTGAGGACTCGGGGAGAGAGCGCGTTCTCCCGCACGCTTTACCTCGCCGCAAGAGGCTCGGAACAGGTCCGAGTTTAATGTGCAATCAGAACCGCAAGCTAAGATCGATCTTGGTGCCTTGGTCGACCACGCTGCCGCCGAACTCCGCGGAATAGGAGAAGCCGAGCGTCGCGTTGTCCGACATCTGCATCTCGATGCC
Source organism: Mesorhizobium sp. ES1-6 (assembly GCF_020164775.1). Taxonomy (NCBI): domain Bacteria; kingdom Pseudomonadati; phylum Pseudomonadota; class Alphaproteobacteria; order Hyphomicrobiales; family Phyllobacteriaceae; genus Mesorhizobium; species Mesorhizobium sp. ES1-6. The sequence goes on along the minus strand of NZ_JAIUGU010000016.1, from coordinate 119,929 downwards.
TGCGTCGATCACCGCTGCGTCTCCGGCGATCGGCACGCCGGCGATAGTGAAGGCCTCGCCACCGGCGAAGGCCACGGTTGACAGGGGCGTGGTATCGCCAAAGGCATGACGCCAGCCGAGCATGGCGCGTGCGGTGGCGCTGACGTTGCCCAGCATCAGTTCGGTCGAGCCGCGCAAGCCGAGCGTCGTGAAGGTGGCATCCATGGTCGAGCCGGTGCTGGTCAGCGCCGCCGGGCCACCGGTCTCGGTGAAGTCGTCGCTGTGCACGCCGACATAAGCGAGGTTGGCGAACGGCTCGAGCTTGAAGCCGTTGCTGATATCGACCTTGTAGGCGAGTTCGCCAAAGACTTGCGCGATGCCGGCATCGTAGTCGGACGACAGGCCATCGGCAAAACCGTTGAACGCAATGGAACGATGTGTCGATAGACTGCTCCAGCTATATGCGGCACCGCTGCGGAAGGCGATGGCACCCCAATTGGTGCCGCCATAGAGGCCGAGATGGTAGCTGTCGGCGTTGCCGGAGGAATTGCGGTTGCCGGCATCGAAGGAGGAATGGCTGTACCCGCCGAGCAAACCGACACGCCAGCCGCCCACCAGCGTGTCGGCGCCAGCCAGCAGGCCGCCGGTGGAGCGGTCGAGGGCGGCGGCATTGCCGTCGCCATCGGTCTTGCCCCAGGAGCCAAAGGCCTGGCCCCAGACGGCGAACCGGTCAGTGTCGGCGGCAGCCATTTCGAGACCGCCTTCGCCATAGGTCATCACCGGCAGCGCGGCGGAGCCGGCATCCCCGAAAGCGGCACGAATGCGGCTGTTTGCGGCGTCGCGGACAAAGCGGCTGTCCTCGACTAACATGCCTTTGGCGGATGCGACGATCTCGCCCGACAACTGGTCGAAGGCATCGCGGGCGGCCGCCACCGTCGGCAGCACTACGATAGCGTCATGGATGGGATTGCCACTGCCCACGCTTTCAGCGCCATTGCCTGCGGCGATCTGATTGAGCGTCTGACCCGCATCGGCGAAATCGCGCACCTTCGTCACATCGAGATAGGCGTTATCGGCGTCGTAGCTGTCCGTCATCGACAGGAACGCGGTGTTGGTGATGCCGGTGATCGAGGCGAACTCCGTGCCGCCGAGGCCGCCAGCGGCGGTCAGCACCTTGAATTGCCCCACACGGGGGCCGTTGACGCTAATCGCCAACGTGGCCCCGCTCAGATCGGCCACGCCGGTCACCCTGGCGAACGACGACGTCACGGGATCGACGAACACCTGGTAAATGCCACCGTTAAAGTTGAGATCGCCGGAAACCGTAACGAAGCTTCCCGGCACGCCCGACCCCGGCGCGAACACCCCACCGCTAATGAGAGCGTCGCCGACTGCGCCGGTTCCCTTCAGTGCCCCGCCTTCATTGACGGTAATCAGCGACGATGATCCGAGCGAGCCATTTACGATTAGCGTGCCGCCATTGACATTCGTCGCGCCGGTGAAGCCCGAACTGTCGGCGGTCAGCATGGTGGTGCCGCTGTAATGGTCAAGGCTGTGCGTGCCGACACCAGTGCTGGCTAGGGCTGCGGAGAATTCGTAGGCGGCGCCGGCATGGTTGAAGACCAAACTGCCGACGCCGTCGCCAAAATTCAACAGCGCGGCATCCAGCGTTCCCGGTGCTGCGGCCGGATTGCCCGCCGCTGCCCCGATCACAAGCGTGCCGGTGCTGGTAGCGTGGTCAGCTATCGAGACCGCGCCCGCGCCGCTGGTGCCCACGCGAACCGTTCCGCCATCAGAGATAGCGAGTACGCCGGTGCCGGCATCACCGACATGGAGCTCAAGAGAATTCTCCCACAGCGCGCCGGCCCCCGAGACCATTCCCCCACCAATGCCGCCACTGTTGGTGCCGATATAGCCAGACTTGTTCTTGACGGTGCCGCCCGCGCCGACATTGAGCGCGCCGGTTCCGGAAACGCCAACAATGAGAATGTTGGAATTCTGCCACAGCGCACCTGCTCCCGCGACCGTCATGGTTCCATTGCCGGTGCCTGCCTGACCGATATTACCAAACGTACTCTTGACGGTGCCGCCCGCCCCGATTGTGAGGGCGCCAGTGCCCACATAGCCGACACGAAGACCCGTGGAAATGTACCACAGCGCGCCTGTCCCCGCGACCGTCGCGAGCCCATCGCCGGTACTGCTTGTGCCGATATAGCCATCCCCGCTCTTGACCGTGCCGCCGGCCCCGACACCAAGCCCGCCGGTGCCGTTATTACCGACATTGAGATCGAGAGAACTCTCCCATAACGCGCCTGTCCCGGCGACTGTCACAGTGCCGTTACTGGTGCTACCGGTACCGATAAAGCCGTACGTATTCTTGACCGTGCCACCTGCGCCGACGTTGAGCGCGCCGGTTCCGGAAAAGCCGACATTGAGAGCGTGGTAATTCTCCCAAAGCGCGCCCACACCAGCAACCGTCGCAGTGCCACTGCCGGTGCTGCCGGAGCCGATATAGCCATAGCGGTTCGTGACCGTGGCGCCCGCCTCGACATTCAGCGCCCCGATGCCGTCATGTCCCACGTGAAGATCGTAGGAATTTTCCCAACGCGCGCCAACGCCTGAGACCGTTGCCATGCCATTGCCGGTGGAGCCCCAGCCTATGTAGCCATAAGTATTGGTGACGGTACCGCCCGCCGCGACATCGAGCGTGCCGGTGCCATGATTGCCGACACTGAGTTCCTGGGAATTCTGCCACAGCGCCCCAGCCCCTGAGATCGTTGCGGTACCATAGCCGGTAGTGCCCCAGCCAATATAGCCATACGAATTCTTGACCGTGCCATCCGCCCCCACATTGAGCGTGCCGGTCCCGGAAATACCCACACTGAGTTCCTGGGAATTCTCCCACAGGGCACCCGCGCCCGACACAGTTACCGTACCATTGCCGGTGCCGCTGCTGCCGATATTGCCGAACCCGTTCGTGACCGTGCCACCCGCCCCGACGGTGAGAGCGCCGACGCCGTGCGTACCAACGTAGAGATCACCTGCGACGTGCAGATCAGGCGGAGCTGTCACGGTCGTATCGTCGATGATCATCTGGGCGATGGCGGATGTTGGCGCGAGCGCCGCCGCGACCGCCAGCACCAAACACCAGCCGTGACGTCGCCCATAGACGCTTGGCCAGCGGACCATCCATGCGTCCGCAGGGTGGAGGATGCAGCCGTACCCCTCGCGCATAGTCTCGTCGGCCATTTGATGCGATCTCCGATTGAGAAAAGAACCTGGCTTGCAGCAATGCGTCTGAGGCGGCCCGCTATGGCTTGACCTTCCCAGGCTCGACGACGAGTGACGGTGCCTTGGGTGGAGGACCGGAGCCGGCGGGCTTGACCGGAACGGCAGCAGGCGTCTCCGGGGCTTGCGGGCCGCCTGGCGTGAGGTTGACCGAGACGCCGTAGATTTTCCATTGCCGGTTGACGGGCTCAAACAGCAGCTCGAAATTTACCTTTAGCGGAGCTGACGGGAAGAAGCCCGCCATGTGCAGCATGCCGTTCCGTTCGATCTGCGGCAGCAGGGTCAGTTGCGGCTCGAGCACCGCGACGGCGCTGAAATCGAGCCCCTGGTTGCGCTGGCTGGCGAAGATATCGCCGAGCTTGGCAGCACTGTTTGCCTGGAAGTTCGGCGAGCCGAGATCGCGCAGCACGGTGTAATTGCCGGTCTTGTTCGCCTGGTCCAAGGCCAGCAACGCACTCCTTGTCAGAATCAGCACACCATTGCGATCGATGTCGGCGGCCTGAGCCGCCTTCTGGCCGACGCGCTTTTCCTTGGCCTGCGCGTGGGCGGGGAACGGCGGCCCAGCGATCGTCGCGAGTGCCAGAATGGCGCCGGCAACGATCGCCCCCCGCCCAAGACAGCTTGGCCGCACGCCGGTCCGCCATATGCGTGCGATCGGCACTGTCGAAGCCAAGGTCAGTTGAGGGTCCAGGACGCGCCGAGGCTGACACCGACATCGCCATGGTTCGTGGTTGCCGAGATCGCGCTGTTGAGGCGGAAGTCGAGGCTCGGGTTGTAGCCCAGTCCAAGCGCCAGGCCCGACTGCCCCTTGAAGTTGCCGAATCCGCCGGCAAGTGACAGCTTGCCAGCACGATCGTCATAGCGCAGTCCAGCTGTCGCCAGCGCCAGGGCTGTTCCGGCCCGCGCCTCGGTGCGGTTCTCGCTGATCTGACCGCCGAGATGCTGGAAGCTGGATTCCAACGCGCCGACCCGTCCATCGAGCTGCGCGATGTTGGTGGTGTTGGCGGTGACCCGCGTGTCGAGACCGGAAATCTGGACGGTATTTACAGCGATAGCATCGGTGTTGCTGGTGATCCGCCTCTCGTGGTCGGCAAGCTCGGTCGTGTTGTTGGTGATGCGCGTCTCGTGATCGGCGAGTTCGGTGGTATTGGCGGTGATCTGTGTTGTGTGACTGTTCACTGTGGTGTTCAGAGCGGTGATGTCGGTGCTGTTTTGGGCAACCTGGGCCGGCAGGGCCTCAAGCGTCGCGGTATCGAACGTCGAGGCTGCGAGGTTGCCGCTGCCATCCGTCGTCATCAGATAGGTCTGGCCGCCTTGGGCATCTTTGCTCGCCTGCGAATTGACGCCTGCCAGCGTATAAGTGTTTCCGCCGGTGCCGATCGCCACCTGGTTGTCGCGGGCGGTTGATGTGCCTTGGCCGAGTGCGGTAGAGCCTGTAAAGTTGGCTGTCGAGCCGGCGCCCAGCGCGGTGGCATTCAGGGCATTTGCGGTTGAATTATGGCCGAGTGCGGTGGCTTCATCTTGGCCCGAGGCACCCATGCCAGCTTCCGCACCCATCCCCACGGCCGTGTCACCGCTGCTCAATATGCCGGGAGCAAACCCCGCTTTCGCGTAGGCACCAAACGCGGCCCCTTGGGCCCTGGCACCCGCGCTATAACCAACAGCGGAACCTTCTACACCGGCCACCGACGCATTCGGGCCGATTGCGACGCCGAACGGGTCCGGAGTGAAGGCAAATCCCAGTGGCAGATTTGTATCATCGCCGCAGGCAAGGCTGTTGGCATTGCCGCCGTCGTGGCCGCCGGCGCACTCGCCGGCCGACGCATCCTCTAGAGCGAATGTCGCGATGACAAACCCCATCGAAGCAACCAAAGCCATCGTTGAAACCCGATAGCTTCGGTCAGGTCGCTGCGTTACCGCAGCTCCGCCCAGAATGCCCGTCAACGCTCGAATGTCCATGATAGCCCCCGATTCCAAGTCCCCGTTGAGACCGGAAGAGCCGATCCGAGGACATCCATGGCGGGAGCTTTGCCGGGCGACTGCTGCTTTGCCTACCTGTCATATGGCAGGGGTGTGGGCATTTTTTTCCGCCTGTTGCGCCGGAACTTCGGGTTGGCCCTCACCTTTGGCGGCCGAGGGGCGTGGCACTTTTGAGCAGCGCGACGAGCTGGCTCTGCTGGCTTGTTCCGGTCTTGCGAAAAATTTGCTCCAGATAGTAGCGCGCGGTCGTGGGTTGAATGCCGCAGATCAACGCTGTCTGCTTCAATGACTTGCCTGAGGTGAGCGTCGCGGCAAGTCGGGCCTCGGCCGGCGTCAGATCGAACAGGCCGTTCAGCACACTCGGCGACGGCACCATGTTGCTGGCGCTAACCGCTGTCGCGGCTACCAGGATGTCGCCACCTGAAAAGATGTCGTGCGCCGCTCGCCGCAACGGTACCAGATGAATGACCAGCCCAGGCTCTTCCTCCTTCGCTGGGATGGGGATCGAGCGCACGACCTGACTGTGCCTGTTGTGAGTGATTGCTTCCTGAAAAAGCGCATTGGCGACTGTGTTGGTGAGTGCCATGCCTCCCTGAGCGGTAGCGAGGACAACCGACCCCATGTCTTCCAGAAGGGCATTGGTGGTCAAGGTCCGCCCCGACGCGGTCAGCACCGCCGCAGGCAACCCGATAGCGTCCAGCGCCGAAACGGTAGCCTTGGCTTGTTCCATTCCCAATCGCGCGGACACCAAGCCAGCGCGCGCAAAATGCGGACGAAGCAGGTTGAGCCGGTCCACCGAGGCCTGATCTGGAATGCCTTGGTCGGTCCATCGCTGGAATACAAACGTTACCAGTTCGCCGGTCGGCATTGAAACCGCTGAACAGAGGTGAGCGCCAATTCCCGCCGCCCGCAGCCGCATCCGCACCGCATCCTGTTCGATTTCTTCCTCGCTCATGAAGGCTTCGACATGGACGAAGCTCGATGGGTTCATGTCGTACATGCGCATGACGCCAGGAGACATTTTCCAGTTGTGACCGATCAAAAATTCTTCAAACAGGGGCCGGATCTGGTCGTAGGCGGCGTTTTGACCCAAGGAATTGTCGCTTATTCTGCCGCGTGTTGGAGAACTATCGCTGATGACGAAAATAGAGCCGCTGACTAAGCTCAAAATGCCGCTGGCCGCCTCGAGGACGCCGGCCCACAGATCGGGGATAAAAGCAGCCTCGTAGATCTCGTCTGTAAGATCATCGAACATCGGCCTTACCTTTTTCGGGCGAGCGTCAGGGATGGACAACCGCACTCGTGTCAACCGACCCTCCTCCGAACATGCCACGCTTAAACCTGTGGTCAACCAGAAGATGTTCTTGAGCGGAAGTATTGTTAGCCTGAAGGCCGATACCGGGCAGCATTCTCCTCACCGCCGCACGATTGCAGGCGGCTCTCCAAACACGATCCGGCCACGACCAAAAGCAGAGTGAAGGAGGCCGACGCGGTGCCTGAGAGCTACTGCGCCCGCCATGCGACCCGCAGGACCACCAGGCGCTGACAGAGAGCGAGGGCGACGCCGTCAATGTGATGGCTCGATTCGCTATCTGCCCCAACAGGGAATACAGTGCCTTGGTCGTCTGTGACGGTTTCCGGCAATCGGACGCTTGGAAGTGAACATCATGCTTTCGCCCCGAACAGGGGGAGCATGAGCACCGTCCGATCATATCTTCTCAAAGTCGTTCACTACTATGAGAAAGCTCTGTCCATCCAAGATAGGGCCATCGAGCGAGAGCGGGCAAAGGGTCGCCCTGTGGAGCAGGACCAGCGCCTGCTTGAGAGCATTCGCGAGAGCATGAAGAGGGCGCTTGAAGCACTCCGGCGCGTCGAGCACCGTTAGGCGCGCCCCGCGTCGAAAGGAGTCTCTCTCCTAAAGACTGAACGTGTATTCGAAGATGTGGCCTCGCTTCTCGTCGGCCACCCTGATCCAAATCTGCTCGGTCGTGCGCAATGTCACGTCGCGCTCCGTCGCTTCGCGTGCGGCTCTGATCGGCGTCGTTGCGTTGACGACGTGAGTGGCGGTGACCGTCTCTCCGTCCATCTCTTCGACCTGATATTTCGGCACCCTCAATCTCCCGGAGCATCCATTCCGATGCGCAACGTGAATCCGTGCCCTTCGTTGCACTGCGCAGGAATTCCCAGGTTTGGAACCATTTTAGCGCAAGCTGATTGAATCGCGTTGGTAGCAATCGCGGGGCGCGAGGTGCCGCAATATCGGGTTGAGGTCATGGCGGCCGGATTGGTTGTGTCGTCGAGCATGGTCACTGCCCAGCTACCGTTCAAAGCGGCAGAGGCACACATCGGCCAGCCCGTCACATTCAGGCGACAGGAAGAAAACTGGTTCCGTGTCACCGAGATGAAGGGCGAGAAACGAACCTTTGCTTACGTTGCCCGGATGAGGACTACATGAGTACGCGCGGCGTCAATTTCCTCGACAAGTGGCTAAGCAGCAATGTGTCTGGCATGGCCAGTTCAGACGTGCTCTCCGTCGCCGAGGCGATCCAGAAGCTTTTTGCCGACGGAAAGGCAATCGGGATCAGCAGTACCGAGATCGAGGAGGAGACCGGGAGCGTCTATGAAGCGGTGTCCGATGCCATCGTGCATCATGATGCTGGTCTTCTGGACTGAGGAATTCGCAGGTCGACACGCGGTGCGCGCTCTCGCTTCTCTGTACCAATCCGTACGCGTAAGCGCAGGTGAGGAACAAACGCGACGCACCTATGTTCGAGGGGCATGGCGCTCTATAATTTCGACCTGAACGACAACGGAACTCTATACCCGGACACCGAAGGTACCGACCTTCCGAGCCTGGAAGCCGCTGAAGATGAGGCATCACGGGCGCTGATAGAAATAGCAAGGGGCCGGATGCCGGACGGCACATTCGCAGAGGTCGCCCTGCATGTCGGTCTTCAATCACAAACCGGTGAGCGCCGAACGAAGCGGACGGCGGCGCGCTCACGGCGTCGCTGTCAAGTTCATGAAGAACTGATCCGAATTTCCCCAGCAGAAATGATTTTTGCCGCCTGCGAAGCTTACCCCTTGTCGACCCGTCGGAGAGCTTTGAGCGCGACTTTCAAGCTCTCTCGCATGCTCTCAAATATGGTCTCGTCCTGCTCCACGGGCCGACCCTTTTCCCGCTCATGCTCGACGATCCGGTGCGACCGCAATTGAATATGGTCTCATCGCGCGTTGATCGCGCTTGCCATCATTACCGGTGCAGGCGCGCTTGGAAATTCGGTCAACACCAAGTTCACCAAGACCGGCAAACGTTGAAGCGCAGCGGGTCTTAATCCGCGTGTCTCCTCGGCCAATCCTAGCTCGTAGTAACGGGTGAGGCGCCGCGGACCATCACCGAGTCGCAAGATTCCCGCCTTGGGCTCAGACATTGACCGGGATTCAATGAACGCGGGCCTGCCAGCTATTTCAGCCGTGTCTTCCGTCAGCAGACCGGCATAACGCCGACCCATCTGAGGCATCCGGACCGGACGGAGGCGAATGCGTTGCCAATTCAGCTCGGCAAGCTCGGCATCTATGCCGATGGCCGGATCAATGATGGCCGGCCGTTACGTTACCGCGATGACCTTGCCCGTTGCATCAAGGCGACACAGGACTTTCGCCTGTCGCAGTTGTACGCCACCCCGGAGCGCATACTTTATTCGCACCTCGATCGGCGCCGCCAGACCAGCGTTGCGTTGGCGCATCGGGCCGCCGCTGACGGCGGATACGCGCACGGCGCCAAGCGGCGTCGCGGCAGACGCGATAGCCGCGCGGCACGCATTCACAACTTTGGGCGGCGTGCCTGGCTCCGCTTTCAGCGACACCAATGGCGCAAAGGGATAGCCCACCTGAGATCGCCCAGGTTCGCCACCACGTGTGCTGAAAGGCTTCAGGAGGGATGGGAGGCTGACAGCGGTTGTTGCGCTTTTCGCGGAGAAAACCGCGAGGTTGTGGGCGGGCGCGGTGTCCGCAGTGCCCGACGTTGCTGTGCCGGCACCTGTCGAAACGCCTGCGCTGGTGGTTCCCGCAGTGTCACCAGCCGAAACGCCTGCGCCGACTGACCCGGTGCCAGCGTTCGCGGTCGCGCCAATGCTTGCGCCACCCACACTTGCCGACGCGCCAACGCTAACGCCGCCTGTACCCACTGACGCGCCAGCGCTTGCGCCTCCCGACCCGCCGACACTTGTACCCACCCCAGCGGAAACGCCTTGCGAACCGACGCTGACTCCAGCGCCCGCGCCAAGGCCGCCGACCTTGCCACCTCCACCGACATCGAGGGCCGCTGCTGGTCCGGCGGCGGCTACGATCATCAAAGCGGCTGCCAGGTATTTGCCCATTTCGGAAACCTCTGCGGCATGCGTTAGCGCCAGCTTAGATGCGCTCCTGGCCATCGTCATCTAGCCGGGGTCGGAAGCAATGCATCGGGGAGAGTAATCGTTGTCGCCACCAGAACCCGCTTCGGCGATCTTGCAATCTTTGCTTTGTTTTTGTCCTGCAAACCTGTTTGACGGGCGGGTTGGCCATTACGGCCGGCAAGGGAAACTGTGGTGGAACGCGTCCTCGGCGCGTGCTCGATCTGCGCCGTGCGGCGCGCGATTTGCACCTTGACAAGGTCGATCGCCTTTCGCGCGGCGGTAAGGACAACCGACATGTCGGTCACTTTTTGACGCTCTTGCTCCAATGCGGCGCTCAAGTCGGCAGATGTGTGCCTTGCCGCGTCTCTTTCTTGACGGGCAACGTCGACATCACTTGCGGCCGAAGCGGCGCGCGCGCGTTCCAGGTCCAATGCCTCGTTGGCATGCTTTGCAGCAGCGACAGCCAACTGGAGGTCGGCGGCTCGCTCGGTCACAGCCAAATCTGCGCGTCTCGCATTGGCATCGCCGACCTGACGGGCCATTGCGAGTTCGTGTTCGGATTGTTCGACCTTATCCCGCTTTTCGGCAAGCGATTGATTTGCCACGGCCAGCGACGCTTCCATTGCGTTGCGTGTTTCGTTCGAGGAAATGACTTGTGCATTCAAGCCTTTGATGACGCGCCGCGCGGCCTCCAGATCGAGCTTGAGAGCTTCGTTGGTTTGGTTCGCCTCATTCAAGGCGTTTGCTTGCTCCGCTGAGGTGCCGGCCAGCACTCTTGCCTGCGCGCTTGCTGTACGCTCGGCGTGCTGGCTCTGGACCAACTGGGCCTTTGTCGACGCCAGTTCACCTCGCGCAGCAACGATCTGCTGCTGCATTTCGGCGCCATTGTCCGTCGGAGATATCAGCGCCAAGAGGAAGATGCCTCCGGGAACGGCGCTCCACCTCCAATGGCGGATGCTGAAGCGAACCCACGCCGGGCGAATATCGAACTCCTCATAATCTTCATGTGTGGGTGTCACTGGGCACGGTCCTCTGTCTACTAGGCACCCCTCGCGGTGCTCAAGAAAAACGCCATAATGGATGCGCGTGCGTGAATTAGGGTTATTTTCGTTGCAGCAGTCTGCCTCATGTTGGAGCGAATCAAAAGCCATGAATAACTTGCTTTTTTTAGAATTGTTCCGGCCGTTTATACCGTATACGTCTTCTGACGTAGAAAGCATCGTTCAAATGGACTAGGTATCCTGCCTGGTCGCCTCGGAACGGAGCTTGTCGGCGCTATGACCAATGTCGGACGGTCTAGGCGAGATTGCGCTCCGCGTCATTCGTTGCGCGGGCCTTCACCGAGAGCCGTGGTCGGGTCCCATGCCCGGTGGTGTTCTATTCCGACAAGCACACGGTGTTTCGGGTGGCGTCCCTGAGTCATGGAGTTATAAGAGAAAAGCGTTTTTCTTATAACGGAACCGACGCATGAAGGCGATCGATGGCGCGCTGACCGAGGCGCTGCGCCAGGGCCTAGGTGACCTCTGCGCTGATCGGCGCCTGCTGGCCGGAAAGGTCGGGACAGCGTCGCTGCGTTCATAGCGTCGACCAAGCGATGCCAAACTCGCCGAGATCGGTACGTGCGCACATCCAACATCAATCAGTGGGCTCAGATCTCGGCAGGCAAGCGACGTTCTGTGGACATAATTTCCCAGGCATCATCGGTTGGCGGATCAAGCCGTCTCCCGCACGAAATGCGTGGGTGAAACAGCGTTCATTGCTAGGCGTATCGGAACGAAATCGATTCCGCGTAGCGCGCTTGGAATCTCGTCTGACATCGGCTCTCGTCCAACCGATCGTTGTGCCGGATCAGCAACCGGAACCGTTGAAAGCAGCTTGCGGGTATAGGGGTGCTGCGGGTTGCCGAAGACCGAACGACGGTCGCCGATTTCCACGATCTCGCCCAGATACATTACGGCAACCCGATGTGCGATGCGCTCCACCACAGCCATATCATGGCTGATAAAGAGGATCGCGATGCTCATATCGCGCTGCAGGTCCATCAGAAGATTGATGACCTGCGCCTGGATCGTCACGTCGAGCGACGCGACCGCTTCATCTGCAATGAGCAGGCGAGGATCAAGCGCCAGCGCCCTGGCGATGCAGATGCGCTGCCGCTGCCCGCCGGAAAACGCATGTGGATAGCGGTCGAGATACTCAGGGGGCAGATGCACTTTGGCAAGCAATTCTGCTGCTCTTTTCTGCAGCGCACCGCGTGGTGCAATGCGGTGGACGCGCATGGGATCGGTCAGCGCCTGCCCGATCGTCATGCGTGGGTTGAGAGACGAGAACGGGTCCTGGAAGACCATTTGCACTTCGCGCCGAAACCGCGCGAGCGCCGCTCGCCGCGCACCGACCATCTCATTGCCATCATAGCGAATGGAGCCCGACAGGGGCTTGTCCAATTGCATTATGCTGCGCGCCACCGTCGACTTGCCGCATCCGGATTCTCCCACCAGCGCCAGCGTCTCACCGGGCAAAATATCGAAGGAAACGCCCTCCACGGCATGAACCCTCCCGGTGACGCGGCCAAAGGCCCCACCTTTCAGGTCGAACCGGGTTATAAGGTCGCGGACTTCGACCAGGGGCTTGCGGTCCGTCGCTTGCGACCCGGCGCTCATGCTGCAGCCTCAGGCTCGGAGGCTTCCGCATCGCATAAGACGAGCGGGAATTTTTCGGGCGCATCCTTGTCGGCCATGCTACCCAGTCGCGGCACCGCGGAGATCAACGCGCGAGTGTAACGATGGCGGGGAGCCGCAAAGATTTGGCCCACGGAATCCGACTCGACGATTTCCCCTTTCAACATCACGCAGACACGGTCGGCGATTTCGGCGACCACGCCCATGTCGTGGGTGATGAAAAGAACCGACATGCCGATCTCACGCTGCAGGGCGCGCACGAGATCCAGTATCTGAGCCTGGATAGTCACATCAAGCGCGGTTGTCGGTTCGTCGAGGATCATTAGCGAGGGCCGGCACGCCATGGCAATGGCGATCATGACGCGCTGGCGCATGCCGCCAGACAGCTGGTGCGGATACTGATCGAGCCGTCGGGCAGCGTCGGGAACGCGTACCAGCTTGAGCATATTCAACGCGATGTCGCGCGCTTCGCGCGGTGACTTGCCCTGGTGGCGAATGACCACCTCAGCGATCTGGTCGCCGATGGGAAACACAGGATTTAGGCTCGACATCGGGTCCTGAAAGACAATCGAGAACTCGAAGCCGCGAAGGCGCTCCATGCGCTTCTCCGAAAGCTGCGTCAGATCGGCTACCTGGCCATCCTTCAACCGCATTAGGACCCGCCCTGCCGTGATCCTGGCGCCGTCATATTCGGTGAGTCGCATGACCGTCATGGCGGTTACGGATTTGCCCGAGCCCGATTCACCAACCAGTGCCAGCGTCTCACCGCGCCGGATCTGAAAGGAAACTCCTTGAACTGCCCGTACAGCCTTTGTCGCGCCCGCCCCAAAGCAGACTTCGAGGTTTTCGACCGACAGGACAACATTGTCGGGAAGGTTGGCTGTGGCGGCGGACTTGGCTGTCAAAAAAATGGGCTCCACGTGCAAACGCTGATCCACATCGAACGCGGTGAGCTCGCGGGCTGTCAATAGGGCCACTCGCCGGCGGGCCTTGTGAGCAACCCCACCGGAAGGCCTCCGGGCGTTTTCGAGCACGACGCCAGCCTTACAATGTCCGGCTTACAGCCGTGCTGCGCAGCGTTATGCAATTTCTGCATGTGTCCATCGGATTTCGCATTATGTGCGAGATCGGTTCGTTCAACCGTCTCAGCGCATGGTGAGTGTTGGATCAAGTGTGTTGCGCCCGCGCGTTTGCTCGGCGGTCCGCAGGAGATATTTCCAAAGCGCGTCGCCTTCTCTATTGCGCGCGCCGACGCGACGAAAGATCCTGATCTCGATCTCCAGCGACATCTGCTGACCGCCGATCTGCACTAGTTCGCCGTGGGCGATCGATTTCTGGACGCAGATCTGCGGCAGCCACACGACGCCTTGTCCCGCGATCGCCATCTGCTTGAGGCCTTCGGCAAGCGACGACTGGTAGACGATGCTGAGATTGAGAGGGCGGCGCCAGCGGGACTGGATGAGCGAGATCAGCTTTCCCAGATAGCCGTCGCTCCAGGAATAGGCGAGATATGGAATGACGGTCCCTTCGGGCACATCGATGTCGAAGAGCGGCGCTCCGTCTTGGTCGACACCTGAGACCAGAACCAAGCGATCCTTGCCGATCTGCAAGGATTCGAACGGGCCTCCCTCAAGCACAGGCGGACCGTCGGGGTGATCGTAAGTGATGGCAAAGTCGCACTTGTCCGATGACAGATGTTCGACGCATTCCAGAAAGTCGCCAGTGTGCATGCTGCTGCGGACCGGCGCATTGGGCATGTCCGGCTGGCTGATCCACTTGGGGAAAAAATAGATAGCCAGCGTATGAAGTGCTGCGAAGGTCAGGAGTCTTGAGCTGGCGCCCGCGGCGTTGCGGCAATCGGTGCGCAGCCGATACATGTCACGAACCATTTCCTGGCAGCGCGGATAAAAAACGTTGCCCGCGCTGGTGAGACGCACCGGGTATGTGCTGCGGTCGACCAGTTCAATGCCGACCCATGCTTCCAGCGACTTGATGCGCCGGCTGAAGGCAGGCTGCGAGATGTTGCGGGACGCCGCCGCGGTCGAAAAATTCCGCGTTGCGGCGATCTCGAGGAAATCTTCAAACCACGCCAGCTCCATGATCAGCCCCATGCATTATTCGCATAACTGATCCTATCTACGCATTGGACACCAGCGCAAGGCTCCTCCTACCTTCCCTCGCAACGATAAAAAACGACTCGGGTCGAAAAGGCCCTAGGCCAATTGTGGGAACAACACCATGAAAATGAAACGCGCCCTGGCCATAGCCTTCTGCATGGGAATTGGCGCTGTTGCGGCGCCTGCCGCGGCAGAAACCAAAAACCCCGGAACCTTCGTTTTCCTTTGGACCGATGACGTTCAGTCCTTCGATCCGGCCTATATCGCCAATACTCCGAGTTCGTACGGCGTATTAAACGTCTACAGCCGCCTGCTGAATTACAACGGCTCCCAGATTTCCGAGTTCGTACCTTCACTGTCGTCGCAAGTGCCCAGCCTCGAAAACGGCCTGATCAAACAGAATGCCGACGGCTCGGTCAGCTATACATTCCCGATCCGCAAGGGCGTCCACACCCACAAGGTCGGCATCAAGGGAGACGACGGCAAAATCACCTGGCAGTATTTCGACGGGCTGAGCGCAGAGCAGAAGGCCAAGATCGAACCCGGCTTCGGAGAGATCACGCCCGAAGACGTGCGCTACTCGCTGCTGCGCGCCATTTTCATGGGCCAGTCCTGGATGTCCAACGCCATCACCGAAGTGGTGACGGCCAGCAAATACACAGACGTCGCCAAATGGGTCGAAGCTGAAGGCAAGGTCTCGGATATCAAGGCTGCCAGCCCTGAAGCGCTTCGAAAGGTCTATGACGAACTCGCTTCGCAGATCACCGTCGAGGGCGACAATGTCACACTGAAGCTGCCGAAATCCTTCCCTGCAACGCTTGGCGTCCTAGCCTTGCCGTTCGGCGCCTCGATCGTCGACAAGGAATGGGTCTCCTCCGTCGGAGGCTGGGATGGCAATGGCGACACCTGGAAGAAATACTACCGCCCTGAACTCGGCGACGATCCGCTGTTTGCCGAGGAAAACGGCTCCGGTCCGTTCATGCTCGATGAGTGGGACAGGACGGACCGCCGCATCACACTGAAGCGTTTCGACAATTATTTCATGGGGCCGGCTTCGCTCGAGCGCGTGGTCATGCGCACCGTTCCGGAATGGACGACGCGTCGCTTGCAATTGCTTTCGGGCGATGCCGATTTCGTCGCTACACCGGTGGAATTCCTGGACGAGCTCAGCAAGACCGACGGGGTCAAGGTCATCGATGGCCTGCCCAAGGTTTTCAGTCGTGGCCTCTATTTCGCCTGGCCGATCGACGATGCCGACAACGCCGCCATCGGCAGCGGCCAGCTGGACGGCAACGGCATTCCCCCTGACTTCTTCTCCGACATCGATGTCAGGCAGGGTTTCAACTATGCTCAGAACTACGATGCGCTGATAAAGCAGGCGCTGCTTGGCAAAACCGTGCAGGCACGCGGCCCGACCGTGCGCGGCATCATGGGCTACCGTGCGGACTCGCCGATCTACACCTACGACCCGGCCAAGGCCGCGGAGCACTTCAAGAAGGCTTTCGGCGGCAAGCTGTGGGATACCGGCTTCACCTTCACGGCCTTCGTGCAGGAAGGCACGCCGCAAGGCACGGCCGCGCTTTCGGCGCTCCAGCAGGGATTGCAGCGCATCAACCCGAAGTTCAAGATGAAGATCCAGTCGCTGCCCTGGTCATCGATCTCCGACAAGCTCAACAATCGTGAGAAGCCCGCCGCACCGCTAACCTATATGGGCTGGGGACCGGACTATTCCGATCCTGGTGGTCCGCTTGGGGCTGCAACCTACTACCTGTCGCCGACCGGACTCGTCGGCGGCATGCTGGGCCAGGGCTACCGCGACCTGATGGCGGAAAAGTTCAAGCCGCTTCTCGACCAGGCCTGGGCCTCGAGCGATCCGGCCGTGCGCGAGCCGATCTACGCCAAGCTGCAAGAAATGTCCTACGACTACGCCACCACACAATTCCTCTGGGAGGACTTCGGTTACATCGTCACCCGCAGCAACATCGACGGCTACGTCCACAACATGATCCTGTACGGCGCCTGGGACTTCTATCCCGTCAAGAAAAAGGCCGACTGAGTTTCGCGTCTGCCGGGCGGCATCGCCCGCCCGGCAGACGATCCATTCCTCATGGCTCGGATGCTGATGTGCTGAACTACGCCTTGCGGCGGCTCCTGATGTTGCCCTTCGTTCTGTTTGCCCTGTCGCTGATGCTTTTTGCGCTGCAGATGTCGCTGTCGCCAACGCAGCGGCTGGCCGCCTACGCTCCGTCGCCGGACTTCCTGAAGGGCGGTCAGGAGAGCATTCGCAAGATGATCGAACAATACGGGCTCAACGACCCCTTCTACCTCCAATACGGACGCTGGATCGGCAATGTCCTGACCGGCAATATGGGCTGGTCCGAGACCGCGCGCCAGCCCGTCGCGCATGCCCTGGCGTCGCTCCTGCCGGCGACGCTGGAGCTGGTCCTGCTGGCATTCATTCCGGGGTTCCTGCTTGCCATTTATCTGGGATCGCGGGCCGGCATCCATCTCAACCGCTGGCCGGACCATTTGATCCGCATCTTCACCATATTGGGCTGGTCGTTCCCGGTGTATGTCTTCGGGCTCCTGATGCTGCTGATTTTCTATTCGGCGCTCGACTGGTTCCCGCCGGGCCGCCTCAGCCAATGGGCGCAGGCTGCCGTCACTTCGCCGGGCTTCACCCGCTACACCGGCGCGAACACGATTGACGCGCTGCTCAACGGCAATCTGGCAATCTTCGGGGATTCGTTGAGGCATCTTGCTGCCCCCGTGATCACGCTGACTTATGTCAACCTTGCCAACATGACGCGGGTGATGCGCACCTCGATGCTGGAGACCCTGCGCCAGGATTATGTCCGGACCGCACGGGCAAAGGGCATGCCCCGGCGAGTGGTGGAGCTGCATCACGCCCGGCGCAACGCGCTCCTTCCTGTCACGACCATCGCAGGCATGGAGCTCGCAGCCATGATGGGCGGCGTCGTCATCACCGAGACCATTTTCGACTATGCGGGCCTTGGCCAGTTCGCGGCCAAGACGGCGGCCAATCTGGATTTTCCCGCAGTGCTTGGCTTCGGCCTCTATTTTGCGGTCGTACTCGTGGTGCTGAACCTTGCAGTCGACCTGATCTATCCCTTGCTTGATCCAAGGGTGAAGACGCGATGAGGGCGCTTGGCTATCTGAAGCGCAATCCGATGTCGCTGGTCGGCGTGCTCCTGCTTACAGCCTTCGTGCTGGTAGCGATTTTCGCACCTGTCCTTGCACCGCCCCAGGAATTCCAGATGTCGGTCTACGACACCCCGCGCGCGGGCTTCCTGGCAACCCCGCAGCCGCCATCGCCAGAAGCGATTTTTGGGACGACTGAAGGACAGTACGACATCTATTACGCCGTCATTTGGGGGACCCGCACGGCCTTCAAGATCGGCCTCGGCGTCGTTGCCATCTCCGTCCTGATCGGAACGGTCGTAGGGTCGATCGCAGCCTTCTACGGCGGTGTCGTCGAAGAGGTGTTGATGCGCATCGTCGACGTCTTCATGGCGGTGCCATTCCTCATCGCCGCAATGGTGCTCACTGCTCTGCTGGGGAAGGGCCTTGGCCCGATAACGGTCGCGCTGACGACCTTCGGATGGATGGGCTATGCGCGTGTTGTGCGCAGCGAAATCCTGCGCATCCGCGAGATGGATTTCGTCAATGCGGCCAGATGCTATGGCGCCGGCGACTTCAGGCTGATCGTGTTCCACATCCTGCCCAACGCATTCTTTCCCGTGCTCGTCCTGGCAACCATGGCCACCGGTTCAATGGTGCTCACTGCCTCAGCGCTCAGCTTCCTCGGCGTCGGCACGGAAGAGGGCTACGCCGATTGGGGGCAGTTCATCGCCTACGCCCGCAACTGGATCGTTGGACAACCCGGCAATCCGTTCCAGTACTGGTATACGCTGGCCTTTCCAGGCGCCGCGATCTTCCTGTTCGTGCTGGCATGGAACCTAGTCGGCGATGCGTTGCGCGACATTCTCGATCCCCGCCATACAGATTGAAAATCAGGGAGTATCTTTCCGTGTCTTCGCTTTCCCCCAGCGCCATCGAGCTTCTCGAAGACCTTATCCGCCATGAGGTGGAGGACAAGGCGATCCCGTCCATCTCCTATGCCCTTGTCGACAGGGAAGGTCTGATATCGCAGGGCCACATACAGCGGCATGATCGTCACTTCGACATGAAGAGCGATACGTGTTTCCGCATCGGCTCGATCACAAAGACCTTTACATCGGTTGCCATCATGCAGCTTGTCGAGAAGGGCCTGGTCGACCTTGATGTCGATGTCTCGGAATACCTGCCAGGATTCCATCCGGTCAATCCGTTCGCCGGCCGCGAAAGCGGACCGCACGGTTCTCAGATAAGCCTGTCCAAGCTGTTGAGCCACACTGCCGGTATCGTGCGCGAGCCCAAGAGCGGCCACTACCTGGATTCGCACAAGCCGCCGCTCGCCGACACAGTCGCCGAACTTGCGACGTCGACGTTGAAGCAGGACCCCAGCACCGGCATCATGCACTATTCCAATGCCGGCATTGCAATTGTCGGCATGGTGATCGAGCGTGTGACGCGAAAGAGCTATTCCGACTACATCACCGAAAACATCCTCAAACCGCTGGGCATGAAGGACACGTCGTCCGGGATGGCTCCGGGCATCCGCGAAAGGCTGGCGCCCGCCGACATGTGGACGCTGGACGGGGATAGTCCAGCGCCGGTGTTCAACCTCGGCGGTTCGCCTGCCGGCAATATTTTCTCCACCACATCGGACATGGCCAGCTACACGCAGTGCCTGCTGCGCGGCGGCTTTGCCCCCAATGGTGATCCCATCGTCAGTCCCGCATCGCTGCGCAAGATGTGGACCCCGATCGGCAAGCGCCCTGAAGGTCACAACAAAGACCTGAACGGTTATGGCCTCTGCTTCGGCGTCGGCGATATGGACGGATGGACGTCCGTCGGTCATGGCGGCGCCGTTTATGGTTACGCATCTCAGATGATGCTTTTGCCCAGCGCCGGTTTCGGTATCCTGATCTTCGCGACGCTTGATTTCGCCAATCAGATCGCCTCGCGGCTGGCCAGCGACGGCCTGCGGATCGCACTTGCCGATCGCGGCATGGGACGCATGCCGTCTCGCAACCAGAACCCGCCATCCATTACGCAAGATCAGTTCGCGGCGCTGCCTGGCCTCTATCGCCAAGAGGCAAGCGGCGAGGTGGTTGAGGTCAAGAACAAGGACGGTAAGCTCTATCTGATGGGCGAGGGCGTGCCGCTTCAGATCCGCCCGGTCTCGGGCAATGACTTTGTCATCGACGGACGCATCTATGGGCGCGGCGCCGACTACGCGCATATGAACCTGTCCTTCTCCAAGGCGAACGAGCTGACCTGGAAAGGAGCCAATTGGTCGCGTGTCGACACGCTTCCTGTCGAAAAGGTGCCGCCCGAGATCGCGCCGCATCTGGGCGAATACGGACCGGATTTCAACATCACTTATCTCAGCTACAGCCACGGTCAGTTGAAATGCCTGATCGAATATTTCTGCACCCATAGATGCGAGCCGGTTGATGCTGGCCGCTTCCGCATGCACGGCCTTCTCTACGAGGAAGAGATCCTCGAACTGGACGCCGTCGACGACAATGGCCGCCGGGGCATTCGGGTCGGGCCGATGTTCCTGGTGCGCCGGCAGGCTGAAATGGCGGCCTGAGGAACAGACACTGAGCATGTGAGGTCGGGCCATGTGAGGTCGGACCTTGCGAAGCGCGTGTCATGGACCGCACGGCCGGCAAGAAATACAGACGCCGCGTGAGCGGCGACACGACGACCACTGCGAAATCGAAAGGCAGGAACATGAAGGTCTTCATCAGCGCCGACATCGAAGGCACGGCGGGCATTACCAACTGGGACGAGGCGCGCAAGGGCAATCCCGACTATGCGGAATTCCGCGAGCTGATGACCGACGAATTGGTCGCAGCCTGCGAAGGCGCCAAAGCGGCAGGCGCTACCGAAGTCGTCGTCAAGGACGCCCACTCGACGGCCCGCAACCTCATCTTGTCCAGGCTTCCCGACTATGTGCGCATCGTGCGCGGCTGGAGTGGACACCCCGATGCGATGATGTTCGGCATTGACGAAAGCTTCGATGCCGCTCTCTACACGGGTTATCACAACAAGGCCGGAACCGACACGAACCCGCTGGCACATACGTTGACCGGCACCGTGTCCAGAATGCTAATCAACGGGGAGGTGGCGTCCGAATATACCCTCAATGCGCACTGCGCTGCTCGTTACGGTGTGCCCTCGGTCTTCCTGTCGGGCGACGCCGGCATGTGCGGTGAGGCAAGGGCACTGGTGCCCGAGATATCAACGGTTGCGACCAGCGAAGGCTTCGGACCGGCCACGTCCTCCCTGTCGCCGCAAGGCGCCGTCAAGGCCATCCGCGGGACCGTGGAAGCCTCGCTGTCGCGCGATCTGTCGAAATGCCTGCCGAAACTGGCCGACAGGTTCGAACTCATAGTCGAGTATACCACGCCGATCGAAGCTTACCGGGGAAGCTGGTATCCCGGCATCGAGCACCCTGCGGCGCGCACGCTTCGCTTCGAGGCAGACAATTTCTTCGACATCCTGCGCGCCATACGGTTTGTCGTGTGAACCAACAGGGCGCCGTGACAAGGATTTTGATCAGAAATAGGTCTTAACCGCACCAATGATGTCGTAGTCGTCATTGACGAGGAACAGCACATCCCATTTGTCGAACGTCGTGCAGGGATGAGAGATGCCGAGGCCGATGCGGTCGCCAATCCGCACAGCCGCCGCGGCGGGGTAGTGCATATAGGCGTGCTGGTCGTTGCTGGCAAAAATCTCGCATCCGGTCAATGGTTCGGGCAACCCGCCGCCGCGCGAAATCAGAAGCGGGGCGGGCAGGCCGGAATCGGTACCGAAATCGCGCTTGCCGGCGGTCAGTATGGCAAGGCCAGGCTCAGGACATGACTGCACATGGGCCCACACTTCCAGCGCATTGACCAGTCCGACAGGCTCTCCGGTCGCGGCAAGAATGCGCTGCTGCTCGGCTTGGTAGACGCCTGAATCATGGCTGACATAGCAGCCACTGCGTGTGACGATCTGCGCGTTGCTGCCGGCCAGGCCCTTGACCACGACATCATAGAAGGAGGAGCCGCCGGCGGTGACGATTGGCGGGGTGCGTTCGAAAAGACCTTCCAGAACGCAGCTGTCGAAAAGAGTGACGATCTCGTCGATGAAGGTGCTGACCGTATCGGCGGGGCCGCCATTCCCAGTCCTCAACAACCCTTCGAATGCCTCGATGCCGCAGAGCTTCAGTTCCGGCGCTGCACGGCTCGCGCGCGCTATTTCGAGTGCGGTCTCATTGTCGCGGCACCCCGTCCTGCCGCCCGCATATCCGCGCTCGACCAGAACCTGGATAGGAGGAGCCTTCGCCCCGCCCCGCCCGACGGCTTCGGAGGCTGCCCTGACGCCATCCAGGCTGTCGACCAGCATGAAGAAATCGAAGGCGGGCGACGCGGTCAATTCGGCAACCAGGATGTCGAGCTCGAGCCTCCCGATAAGCTGGTTGGCCAGCACAATGCGATCGATGCCGAAGCGGCGGCAGACTTTCAGTTGATGGAGCGTGGCTACCGTGACACCCCAGGCGCCGTCGCGCAGCTGGCGCTGCATGATCTGCGGCGCCATGGTCGTCTTCACATGCGGTGCGATGACCGCATTGCGCTTGCCGACAAAGGTCTGCATCCAGCGCGAATTGTGATCGAGTGCCGACTCCCGGACGATGGCCGCAGGCAACGGGACATCTCCACGGACAAGGTTCCAACCCATAGATCCTATGTCCAGCAGACGCGCCGAAACGCCTGGTGGAATGCCTTTTGTAGTCTCGTCGAGGATCAGATCGTCCAGTGGGTCCAGGTTCATTGGCTTTGCGCTCCCTACTGCGCTCCTGGCGGGTGAATTTCCGGCGCCATCGGCCGGCTCGCGTCTTGTTTTCCGCCTTCAAGGTGCTTGCATGAATCATACAATGGTTTGATGATGAGAAAAGACTTTTTCTTAAACGAAAGAACGGAAAGAGGGCACGATGCGGATTTTCATAGCCGGGATGGATACGGAGACCAACACCTTCGCGCCCATTCCCACGGGCTACAATAGCTTCGAGGAAATGGGGATCGCGCGCGGCGACGCGACCAGCAAGGCGCTCAACGAGCCTTCATGCCAGCTGTTCGTCTGGCGCCAGCGCGGCGAGGAAGATGGGCATGAGATCATCGAAAGCCTTTGCGTGTGCGCCGAGCCTGGCGGCATCACCATCCGCAACGTCTACGAGCAGTTCCGCGACGAGATTCTGGCCGAGCTGAAGGCAGCCATGCCCGTCGATTGCGTCCTGCTTGCCTTGCACGGAGCGTTTGTAGCGGAAGGTTATGACGATACGGAAGGCGACTTTCTGGCCCATGTGCGCGCCGTTGTTGGCCCCGACATCCCCGTTGGCGCCGAACTCGATCTGCATTGCCACACAACTCGGCAGATGGTCGACAGCGCCACCGCGATCGTCGCCTACAAAGAGTATCCTCACACCGATATCATGGACCGCGCCGGCGAGCTCTACCGCATCATCGTCGACACAGTGGAAGGCAAGGTTCGGCCGGTCA
Organism: Mesorhizobium sp. ES1-6; assembly: GCF_020164775.1. Lineage (NCBI taxonomy): Bacteria > Pseudomonadati > Pseudomonadota > Alphaproteobacteria > Hyphomicrobiales > Phyllobacteriaceae > Mesorhizobium > Mesorhizobium sp. ES1-6. The sequence goes on along the minus strand of NZ_JAIUGU010000016.1, from coordinate 96,812 downwards.
TGGCGCTCTACGACTGCCGCATGATAAGCACCTTTCGGGTGCAGGAGGAGCCGATGCGCGGGTTTGTCGATGCCATGACCGCAGCCGAGAAGGAGGACGGCATCCTGTCTGTCTCTCTCGGGCACGGCTTCCCTCACGGCGATGTCGAGGATGTCGGCGCCAGGATGCTGGTTGTGACTGACGGCGACACGGCGCTGGCCGAAAGGACAGCGCAGAAATTCGGCAGACAACTCTTTGCCCTTCGCCACGAACTCAGCCCTAACTTCCTCGGCATCGACGAGGCGCTCGATCTCGCGCTCGCCGAGCTGGAAGGGCCGGTGGTGATTGCCGATGTGTCCGACAATGCCGGAGGCGGCGCGCCTGGCGATTCAACCTACATCCTGCGGCGACTGGTCGAGCGCGGCATCACGAACGTCGCCAGCGCCATGTATTGGGACCCGATCGCCTACCGCTTCTGCGTCGAGGCAGGCGTTGGCGGAACCATCGACCTTCGCGTCGGTGGCAAATGCGGCGTCTTTTCCGGTATGCCGGTGGATTTGCGCGTTACCGTGAAGGGCCTTGGACGTGACCTGACGCAGCGCTTCGGCACCATGCCGTGGCCGCTCGGCGACGCTGTCTGGGTCACGACAGACAGTGGCATCGACCTGGTCATCAACACCGTGCGCACGCAGGTCTTCCATCCCGAATGCATGACCGCACTTGGCCTTGATCCCGCACGCAAACGCATCATCATCGTGAAGTCGAACTATCACTTCCAGGCAGGCTTCGCCCCGATCGCCAGGCGCATCCTGTTTTGCGCGCCGCCCGGTGCGACCCAACCGAACTTCGCATCCATACCCTATACGAAGCTCAAGACGCCCTACTGGCCCAAGGTAGAAGACCCGTTCGCCACAGAGGCGGCTTAAGCCGTCGCATCGCTGGGGAAGGCCGGACGCGGCGCTGAGCGCGGCCGGCCCATCCCGTGGACGTTTGTGACGAGGTGACAACGCACCTTTCGCAAGCCGTCGGCCGCGACCAGAAGCTGCGGCTGCTCGCAGCCGGCCGTCGCAGACGGGCATCGCTCCCGAAAGAAGCAACCGGTCGGCAGCGTGCGGTTGCTCGGCAACTCGCCGGCGCGCGGTGCAATTGAGGCCAATGGACGGTCGAAACGCGGAACGGCATCGAGCAGCGTCCTGGTATAGGGGTGGCTTGGCGCATCAAGCACGTCGAGCGTCGGACCTTCTTCAACGATCTGGCCGAGATACATGACGGCGACACGATCGGCCACGTGACGCACCAGCGACACGTCATGCGAGATGAGCACATAAGAGAGCTTGCGCTGCGCCTGCAACGACAGCAGCAGATTGACGATCTGCGCCTGCACCGACACGTCGAGCGCGGAGGTCGGCTCATCGAGGACCAGCAGCGCCGGTTCGACGGCGAGCGCCCTGGCAATCGCGATGCGCTGGCGCTGGCCGCCCGAGAACTCATGGGGATAGCGATCGACGTGTTCCGGCCGCAAGCCGACCGAGACGGCGAGTTCGCTCGCGCGGTCGATCAGTTGCTTGTTTGCATAACCACCGCGAATGTGGAGGGGCTCGGTGATCAGGCGCCAGACGGGGAGGCGCGGATCAAGCGAGGATTGCGGATCCTGGAAGATGATCTGGATCTGGGTGCGCCGTGCCCGATCGCGTTCCGTCCCCCTGAGTTTGACCGCGCCCGCGGAGATATCGGTCAGACCCAGGATTGCCTGGCCAAGCGTGGTTTTTCCACAACCCGATTCGCCGACAATGCCGATCGTCTCGCCTTCAGCCACACTGAACGACACGCCGTTGACGGCATGAACGTCGGAGCCGCCGAACCAGCCCGACGTGACGCGGTAGCGGACTTCCAGGTCTTCAACGGAGAGGAGAGGCGGCTCGGTCACGCGGATTGCGTCTCCTCGATACGGCGCCAGCAGGCGGCGCGCCGGGCAGCACCTATCGCGGCAAGCGGCGGCACCGCCTTGCAGCGTTCATCGGCTTCGCGGCAGCGAGCTTTGAAAAGGCAGCCAGCGGGCGGGTCAAGCAGGTCGGGCAAGGTGCCCAGGATTTGTTCCAGCGGCTGTTTGGGTGCGACAAGCCCCGGCAGGCAGCGGATCAGGGCGCGCGTATAGGGATGCGCTGGCGCTGCCAGCACCGAGGCGGTCGTGCCTGCTTCCGCGACCCGTCCAGCGTAGAGAACGTAAAGGCGGTCGCAAAGCTGCGACACCACGGCCATGTCGTGCGAGATGAAAACAACCGCCGTGCCGGTGCTTGCCGCCTTGTGCTTGATGAGGCTCAAGATCAGCGCCTGCACGGTGACATCGAGTGCCGTCGTCGGTTCATCGGCGATGATAAGCTTTGGTTCGCACGAGAAGGCCATGGCAATCAGGACACGCTGCCGCATGCCCCCGGAAAGCTCAAACGGATAGGCCTGCATGATGCGTTCAGGCTCGCTGATCAGCATGTCGCGCAGCAGGCCTATGGCTTTGCTAGTTGCGGCCTTGGCGTCGAGGCGCTGGTGACGGCGGATGATCTCGACGATCTGCTCGCCGATCCGCCGGGTCGGGTTCAGCGCATTCATCGGTTCCTGGAAGATCGTCGATACAAGCTTTCCGCGCACATGCTGGAGCTCGCGTTCGCTGAGCTTCATGGGATCGTTGCCAAACAGCCGGATGCCGCCAGCGGTGATGTGCGCGCTGCCCTTGGGCAGCAGCCGTGTCGCCGCCATCATAGTCACCGACTTGCCGCAGCCGGACTCGCCGACAATGCCGACAATCTCGCCGGCGCGGACATTGAGGCTGACGCCATTCAGCGCCTTGATCGGCCCGCGAGAGGTGCGGAACACAAGCGACAGATCGGAGATTTCGAGCAGGACATCGCCAGACGGTTCGCTCATCGTCCACCCAGCCTCGGGTCGAGCATGTCGCGCAATCCGTCGCCAAGCAGATTGAAGCCCATGGCGCTGATCAGGATGGCGAGGCCCGGAAAGGTGATATACCACCACTGGTCGAGGAAATAATTGCGCCCGCTCGACACCATGGATCCCCATTCTGAAGTTGGCGGTTGTGCACCGAGCCCGATGAAGCTGAGGGCTGCCGCCGTCAAGATGGTGCCGCCAAGGTCAAGCGTTGCCTGGACGATAATAGGCGATAGCGCGTTGGGCAGAATGTGCCAGCGCAAGAGATAGGCAGGCGAGGCGCCAAAACTGCGCGATGCCTTCACATAGGTGCGGTTGCGCAAGGACAGCGTCTGCCCGCGCGCCAGCCTGACATAGGCGGGCACCCGTACCACGGCAACGGCCAGCATGGCGTTGAAGAGGCTTGGCCCCAATGCCGCCGACAGTGCCATGGCGAGGATCAGTGCGGGCAGCGCCAGGAAGACATCCATCAACCGCATGATGGCGGTGTCGACTATGCCGCCGATGACGCCGGAGAGGCAGCCGATGATCGAGCCGATGACGGTCGAAAGAATGACGATGGCAAAGGCGATGCCGCAGGATGCACGAGCTCCGAAGAGCACCCGCGAAAACAGGTCGCGCCCGACCTCATCGGTGCCGAAGACATGCTGCAGGCTTGGCGCGGCAAGCCTCGCCGACAGCGAGATCTTGTCGGGCGGATAGGGTGCCAGGAGAGGCGCTGCGATGATGACGAACAACACCACCAGCGCTATCGCAGCGCCGACCAGGGTGAGGGGACTTCCCTTCACGCGGTACCACAAGCGGCCCTCGCGAAACCGCGATACAGCCTGCCGCGGTGCGCCGATCCCATCCACCGCCATCAGCCGAGTTCCCTGATCTGTGGATCGAGCATCATATAGGTCAGGTCGACCGCCAGATTGATCAGCACGTAGCCCAGCGAGGCAACGATGGTGAAGCCCATGATGGCTGGAAAATCGAGCGTCTGGATGGACGATACGACGTAGCTGCCCATGCCCGGCCAAGCAAAGATCGTCTCGGTCAACACCGCTCCATAGAGCAGGTCGCCGAAGGCCAGACCAAGCAGCGTCACCGACGGGATCAGGGCGTTGGGCAGTGCGTGCCGCAGGATGACCGCCGAACGCGACAGGCCGTTGGCACGTGCGGTCCTGACATAGTCCTCCTGCAGGACGTCCAGCATCGAAGCCCGTATCTGACGCGTGATGATGCCCAGATTGGCGAAGGCAAGAACGAAGGCCGGCAGGACGAGATGATAGAGCGAAGACCAGAAGGCCTTCATATTGCCGGCTACAAGAGAGTCGACCAGGAAGAAGCCGGTGATGCGCACTGGGGCCGCGATGCCAAGCGTGATACGGCCGCTGCCGGGCAGGATGGGTATCTTCACATAGAACAGCAGAATGAGAGCCAGTCCAAACCAGAATACCGGCATCGATATGCCGGCAACGGAAACGACGCGCGCTGCCTGGTCGATCGGACCGTCCTTGTAGATCGCCGAAAGCACGCCGAGCGGCACGCCGATCATGATCGCCATCACCAGCGCGGTGATGCCGAGCTCAAGTGTGGCGGGCAAAAACAGTGCGATGTCGCCGGCAACCGGACGTCGTGTGCGCAAGGACTGGCCGAGATCGCCCGACAGGAGCTGCCTGACGTAAATGACAAACTGCTGGGTGACGGGTTTGTCCAGGCCAAGGTCCTGGCGCACATGCGCCAGCGTTTCGGCGGACGCCTTGTCCCCGGCAATCAGCTGTGCCGGGTCGCCGGGGATCAGATGCGAAATCGTGAACGTGACGACAGCCACACCGGCCACGACGAAGACCAGCAGGACCAGGCGCCGAAGGATCGTTGAGATAAGCGGCATACCTTCGGCGCCGATTTCTTATTCAGACTTCGACATATCGGCGATGTTGTAGACTTGGATCAGCATGGGATTGTAGACATATCCCTTCACCGAGGATCGCATGGCGAAGATGTCGTTCTTCTGGAACAGAAGGACGTAAGGCGCATCCTCGTTGGTGATCTTCTGCGCGTCGATATAGAGCTTCTCGCGCTCCTTCTGATCGACCGTCTGGAGCGCCTTGGTGATGAGGTCGGTGACCTTCGGGTTCTCGTAGAAGGCGCGGTTGCCGGGTGCGCCCATCTTGGTGGGATCGAACCAGATGTTCATGAACATGAAGGGATCGGCGAAATCGGGCGTCCAGGCGCCGGTCGCGATGTCGTAATCGCCCTTGGCGACCAGCTCGCGCTTGGTCGTGTCGGCGACGTTCTTCATGTCCAGCGTGACGCCGATTTCGGCGAGCGAAGCCTGTAGCGCGAGACCCACCGGCTCCCACGCGGAGTCCGCCTGCGAATAGGTGTAGCTGATGTGCAGATTGGAAACACCAGCCTCGGCAAGCAGCTGCTTGGCCTTCTCCAGGTCATAAGTGTACTGCATGCCCTGCGGGTCATGGCCCCACATGCCGTCCGGGACAGCCCCGCGCATCTGCTCGGCCTGGCCCTGCATGACGCCATCGACGAGGCCCTTGTAGTCGGCGGCATAGGAAATGGCCTGACGGACCTTCGGATTGTCGAAGGGCGCCTTCTTGTTGTTCAGATAGAGGTAAATGACATAGAGGCTGGGATTGCTCTCGATGGCCACCCCCGCGCTCGTCTTCATCGCCTCGGCCTGATCGACCGGAACCTGGTCGATGAGATCGGCGTCGCCGTTCTCCAGCTGCAACCGGCGCCCCGACATCTCGCGCACGATCTTGAAGATGACCTGCTTGAACGCGGGAGCCTTGCCCGCAAAATGCGGGTTGGGATCGAGCGTGATCTGCTGGTTGCGCTCCCAGCTCGCGATCTTGAAGGCCCCGCTGCCGGCGCTGTGCTCGGCCAGCCAAGCGCGCGCATCGTCACCATTGACCGCGTGGTCCTGCGCTTTCGGATTGATGATCGAGCCGGCCGACGTGGCGAGCGCGGACAGGAACGGCGCAAATGGCGCCGACAGTTCGAATTTCACGGTTTGCGGGTCGACGACGACAACATCTTTGACGGTCGGGAACATGTCGCCAGGGCCAGCTGCCAGCTTCCTGACGCGGTCGAATGAATATTTGACGGCCGCGGCATCGACCGGCGAGCCATCGTCGAACATGTGTCCCGACGCCAGTTTGAACGTCCAGCTGAGATTGTCGGGCGCAATGGTCCAGCTCTCGGCAAGCTCGGGAATGACGTCGGTCTTGGCGCCGTCGTACTTCACCAGACGTTCGTAGGCCGGAAAGATCAGCGTATAGCCGTTGTTGGAGACCTCCACACCTGGGTCGGCGGTGGGCGGATCCTCGGCCTTGTCGATAACCAGAACATCCTTGTCGGTGGCCCAGCCCGGTGCGGTGTGGGTGAAGACGGCCAGCGCGGCGAATGCCGCAAGGGTCGGCAGGCGACGTAACAACATGATGCGCTCCCCTCGAGCTTGTGTTTTGCACCTCGACGGGATGGCCCGAAGGATGCATTTCGCACACGCTAACATCCGCATTCGGGATGGCAAGCCGATTTTTCGGATAGGAAAGATATTTTTCTAATTAGCCAAGTGTCATTTCAGCTTCGCGGGGCTGCTGGCCGTCATCGAGCCGCATGCCTTGGACGCCCTTGATCAATGTCTGCTCCGATTGGCCAGATGCCGATGTGCACACGCATAGGATCCGGGCAGGCTTGTCGCCGACGCTGACATAGGCGTGCCCCATGGTGCTTTCGAAATAAACCGACTCTCCGGTCTTCAACCTCAGTGTTTCATAGACATCGGTATGCAATTCGACTTCGCCTTCAAGAACGTATGTGAACTCCTGACCGGGATGACTGATCAGTTCGCCGAAGGTGTCGATGCTCTGCTGGGTGATTGCTCCCAGCATCGGGATCATCTCCTTGCGCGACAGCTCGGTGCATAGGAAACGGTAGACATAATTGGGGGTTTCGACGATCCGGCCGTCCTCGATCCGGCTTACCGCCCGCGCGCCGTGAGCTATGGGAGATGCGCTGGCCTTCTTGACGCCGAAGAGTTCAGTTATGTCGACCTTCAGCCCTTGGGCAAGCTGAAGCAGCTTGTCATAAGTCAGCGACATCTGATTGTTCTCGACTTTCGACAAGGTCGAGATGGCCAGGCCCGACATCTGGCTGACCTGCGTCAGCGTCAAGCCTCGTTCCCGCCGCAGCTCTTTGAGGCATTCCCCCAGACTTGGCTTCGAATCGCTCATGGCGCACCCCTTTTTGACGTTGGCCGCACTTTAGGGTTGAGACCGGGCAAAGTCGACTCGCAGGCGATGACGCATTTATCATAGGAAAGATATTTGACCGATCGGAAATCTTCTGCTTGGTTGCCGGCGCTTGGTTTGAGAGTGGCAATGCAGGACGTTCTTATCATCGGCGGCGGCATGGCTGGCGCTTCGGCGGCCTTCTTCCTGGCGTCTGGTAGTCGAGTGACCGTGCTTGAAGCCGAAGCCCATTGCGGCATGCACACGACAGGACGTTCCGCCGCCCTCTTCAGCGAGGGCTACGGGAACGCCGCCATCCGCGCCTTCACCCGCGCCAGCCGCCAGTTCTTACTTGAACCGCCCTCCGGCTTCTGTGATGTCCCTTTGCTGACTCCTCGCGGCGTAATGGTCATCGGCACGGACGCGCAAAGGCCAAGACTGCAGGCGCTGTTTGCCGAGACGTCCACGGAATCGGCGGCGCCCTTGGACTGGCTTGACACCGACGCTTCCCGATCGGTCATTCCAATCCTGCGACCTGATTACATCGGGTCTGCGTATCTCGATCACTCGGCGATGGACATCGATGTCGACGCTCTTCACCAAGGCTTTTTGCGGGGCGCACGCCGTCACGGCGCGCGGATCGTCACCAACGCACGGGTCGAGGCGATCGAGCGTGTCGGCGGCACCTGGATTGTGACGACCCCGGTCGGCGTCTTTGACGCGCGTATCCTTGTCGACGCCGCCGGCGCCTGGGCGGACCAGGTGGCTGCCATGGCCGGCGCCACGCCGCTTGGGCTGGTGCCGAAACGACGAACCGCGATGCTTGTCGATGCGCCGCCCGGCGTCAACGCCAGGGATTGGCCAGGCGTAATCGATGTCGACGAGATGTTCTATTTCAAACCATCTTCGGGAATGCTGTTGCTCTCGCCAGCCGACGAGACGCCAAGCGAAGCTGGCGATGCGCAGCCCGAAGAGATCGACATCGCCATCGCGGTCGACCGCATTCAACAGGCCGCTGACCTGCCGGTAACGCGCATCTCACGCAGTTGGGCCGGATTGCGGTCATTCTTTGCCGACAAGACGCCGGCCGTCGGATGGGATAGCCAAGTTGAAGGTTTCTTCTGGCTGGCCGGACAAGGCGGCTACGGCATCCAGACCGCTCCCGCGCTCGGTCAGCTGACCGCAGGGCTGGTGGCCGCGAGCGCCATGCCTGACACATTTGCTGTCGAAGGCGCCGACCCCGACATTTTGTCACCCGCGCGCCTTCGAGGAGCAATTTCCGAATGACAATCGACGCCACCATGTTGCCGGACACAATACCGCGACCGGGTTTTGTCAAGCCTACTTCTCTGGAGCCGAAGCCGATCAGCGGCGATCAGTAATTGCCGTCGTAATAACGGTCGTCGCAGGGAGCGGTGTAGATGCCGCGGCGATCCTGGTAGCGGCACATCTGTTCGCCGCGGGGCTGCGGGGTGGTGGCGGAACCTACGACGGCGCCGAGCAGCGCGCCGCTGGCCGCGCCGATAACCGTGCTCTTGGTGTTGCCACCGATCGCCTGACCGACGAGGGCGCCACCGGCGCCGCCGAGCAGGGCGCCGGTGGTGGCGCGCTGCTGGCCTTCGGTCTGCGTTTCGCAGCCGGCGAGCGCTGCGGTCATGAGGACGGCCAAAATCGCTTTCTTGAGTAGCATCTGAAGAACCTCCTTTGAGGCCACGCGGGCCGATGACCAGCCAAGTGAGATTGCATTGCGGCGGAACGGCGGCGCGCCTTCTCACCAAGTGATTCAAGGTTTCCCGGTAATTGAAAGCCATGGTTTCTAAAGCGGAAAGCTGGCCGGACGGACGCTTCGACCCAGTATTGACTGGAATTGCCATGCGGTACGCGCTAGATTTTCCGTTCGTCCTGATGGTGCTAGGCGATGGACAAGGTTGCTGCGGCTCGCGAACCTCCCAAGGAGAGGCGCAGAGTGCGCGCGGCCCAATACGTACGAATGTCCACAGAGCACCAGGCTTATTCCCTTGAGAATCAGAAAGATGCGATCCGCGCTTATGCCGAGCTCATGGGGTACGACATCGTCGCAACCTATGCAGACCCCGGACGTAGCGGGTTGCACATGGAAGGCCGGCCCGGCCTTAAGAAGCTGCTGTTCGACATTGAACACGGACTGGCCGACTACGAGACGGTCGTCGTCTACGACGTCAGCAGATGGGGCCGGTTCCAGAGCGTCGATGAAAGCGCTTCCTACGAATATCGATGTCAGATGGCGGGCGTGCGGATCGAGTTTTGCGCCGAGCAATTCGCGAACGATGGCACCGTAGGATCCGATGTCCTCAAATCCATAAAGCGTAGCATGGCCGCAGAGTACAGCCGGATGTTGTCACAGAGGGTCTTCTCGGGCCAGGTCAGGATGGCCCGCATGGGCTTCCACGTCGGCGGCATCCAGGGGCTCGGACTGAGGCGCCTTATGGTCGACCAGTTCGGACAGCCCAAACTCATCCTCGCCCGCTATGAACACAAGAACTTCCAGACAGACCGGGTGATCATCGTACCCGGGCCACCGGAAGAGATAGCTACCGTTCGTTTGATCTTTCGCCTGTTCGTCAGGTCCCGCAAAAGCGAGCCTCAAATCGCAAAATATCTGAATGACCGGGGAATTCTCAACGACTTCGGTCGGCCTTGGAAGACCCACAGCGTACGCCGCGTCCTGACCAATGAGAAATATATCGGCAACAACGTCTGGAACAGGCGCTGCACGAAGCTGAAAACCAAAGTTGCGTACAATCCCCCGGAACAATGGGTCAGAGCGGACAACGCCTTTGAGCCCATCATCAGTCGTCAATTATTCGACAGAGCCCAGCAAATATTGAAATCGCTTTATCTCCGCATGAGCGATGAAGAGATGCTGGCAGCCCTGCGAAAGCTCCACCAGCGGCATGGGAAACTGTCATGGGGCATCATCAACGCAGCGCCCGAATGCCCGTCGGCCTATCGCTACAGCGCCCATTTCGGAGGTCTGCTCGGCGCATACAAGCTGATCGGTTGCCTGCCGCCCAGAAAGTCTTATTTCATCGATATTGGCGCGCGGCTCAAGGCTATCCGCCATGGCGCGTTGGAAGACCTCAAGGTCGCGATCGAACAGGCAGGCGGCCGCGCTTCCCAGGATCCTGAAACGGAGAACATCCGCATCAACGGCGAGTCGACTGTAGCACTCGCAATCGCCAGGTGCCGCGTTTCGCATTGCGCCTTCCCGCGCTGGTCTTCGAGGGCCGTTCGAGAAGCCAAGTCGGATATTTTCGTCTTGATCCGAATGCAGCCAGGCAATCTGACCATTCGCGACTACCTGATTGCTCCGATGAATGAAATTGCCGGGTTCAAAGGAGATTTTCATGTCAACGATGGAATGAAGCTGGATGCGTTTCTTTTCCCATCGCTGGATCCGCTCGTTGCCCTGGCTGAGCGAAAATTCGTCGGGAACGCCACATGAAGGAGCGCCGCAAGGTTCTGGGCCTGGAAGCGGCCGACCGGCTTTTGCAAAACAGCCGCACAAGACACGCGGCGCTTTTGGAAACGATGCACGAGCCCAACAGATGGTTCACCGGTCCCTGGCTGTGCAAGACCTATCAGGATGAATGCCGAAGAACGCGGGACATGATCGCCGAAGCGACTATCTCCCGGAAGCTACTGGAGACGATTGCCGAGGTGTTTCGATATCCGATCAAACAGGAATCCTTTCGTCGCCTGCTGTCGGCCGAAAGCCTGGCTTCTGTGCCGAAGGCCCTGATCGAAGGACCTACCTTGAACCTGCTTGTGGAGAGTCCCGCGCCAAGGCCGTTGGTCAATGGTGTTTCTCCCGAAGTCATCGAGCTATTGCAGGATTGGAGGGTGCCGCCCCAAGTCTTCGCGTCCTTGCGCAAGATGGTTCCGGAAAGGCAGCTCAAAGCGGCAAGGCTCATGATTGCCCTAAAGAGAGTGAGCTTCCACTATGCGCAGCTCCTCTCAACGCTTACCCCGGCGTCGCAGTTGGTTGACCCTTCCAGGCCGAGAAAGAAGTTTGTCGGGGTGACAGCCGACGATCTTGCCATCATGGAAGGCGAACTTGAGTTGTTGAACGAAGAATTCCTCTACTGCGCCAGCCTTCGTGGCATGTGGGCGCTGGAGTTGACGGCGGCGAGGCTATATCTCGACCGGCTCTTGGACAATGGACGGGTGGTCAGACACCTTGCGCGGGATTTCCCGCAGCATCTCGCAAGGTTTCAAACGGTACTGGACATTCCAGCCGGTCAGGAAGCTTTGACGAGCCAACCAGGAAAAACCGGGTTAAGGCGCCCCCATTTTGTCTTCTGAGTTGTCAAGTCGATGACCTTCTCGCAACACCCGCAGCTTGAAAGTGGTATCGCATCATGGGTTACGGGGCGCCTGAGCTTGACTGCAATGGCAACACATTCGAGCATCGGGCTAGAGAAGAAGTGGCAGATAAGAGGTCTCCTGCGCCCCCTGCTGCTTCCTGAGGAGAACCTCAGTGGAGCCTGAGGGGGTGCTGATCAACCGTCACTCACTCCATGTCCGGCACGTCGCCTCCTACAAAGAGTGTTGTCGGCTCACCGTATTCACCAAGCGAAGGGTTGGCATCGCGTGACCACGCAATGACCCCAGCATGTTTTCCCGCCAATCCCTTTGCGGTCCTAATCGCGCGATCCTCGGTCTGCTGCTCGGCTGGCCCAAACACAGGCTGAAGGTCGCCTGTCTCATCGCGGTCGAAGGCGGTGACGACGATTAGTTTCGGTGCCTTGTGCTGAGGCTGTAAGTTATCCGGCATGAACGTCATCTCTCCGTTGGACTAGAAGCCGGTTGAAGTTGAGCGGTGCAGGGGGGAGAACCTCAGTCATCTCGAACAGTGGCACTGTGGCCGTGGAGGCTTCCGGCTCTGCCGTCTTCTGCTTGGCCTTGAGGTCTGTGATTTCCTCGTCGCGGCGCGCAATTCGGCTTTCTAGATTTGCAATGCGCTCCGTTAAGAAATAGCGTCCGACGACAAATCCTCCGCCGCCAAACAACGCGGCAAAAGTAGCGAACGCTACTGGGTTAGCGATAACCAGCGCCGTGTTGCCGCCAATAAAAGCGATAAGGTCGTGCATCGAGCGGGGTCCCTCATCCAAGCACGGGTGGCGTAGGGTCAAAGCTGATTGCCACCAGCCCAGGATGCCGATGGGCGAGGGTGAGGATTTGGGTTTCCAGCTCATAGTTGTAGGCCATGAGCGCCTTCACGGTCTCAAGAGGGCTCTCGTAGCGGCCTATAAGCTTCTCCGCTTCGGCATGTAGGTCGGCCTTGGAATCGGAATCGAGATGCATCGTGGCCATCGCAATATCTCCTAACGGGCTGCCCTGCGCTGTGCAGTGAGTGCATCAAGTCGTTCCTGAAGGTGCCCGTTGAGCACGATCATTTCCTTAAGCGCCTTCATCACATCACCCTTGTGCACGGCAATGAAATCCTCGGCATGGGCCTGGAGGGCAGCCTCCTGGCGGCTATTCAATGCACAATGTGGTCCATGCCGATCACTCCAAATGTTCCAAGCTTGCAGTGAACAGAAAGAGAACAAAAATGTCAAGAGCGGATTGACCAGGAGAGGAATGAGTTCCTATTTTGGGGTCATGCCTGACACTGGTGGAACACGAAAGCGTGGTGGCGAGTGGAAGCTCAGCAATGCCCATGAGACTGGTCAACTCGTGCTTGTCAGATGCGGGCTTGTAACGTCAAACGTTGGTATCAGCCGAGTGACCTGAGGGAATCTTTGGGGACATCGAGGCCGAGCTGGTCGGGAACAAAATGAGCTGCAAGCGATGCGGCAAGAACGAGTACATGCACGCCGAGACGCAAAACCTGTCGGCTCGGGAACGGCAGGACATCCGAGTTAGGCGACTTGCCGATATTAGGATGGCACGGCACCCGAAAGCGGCCCCAACCCGGACGTCAGACGGTTCTACAATTGGCCATCGACTTCTGGCAAGTGCGCCATAGCGCGTCAGCACGACTCCAAGTGTGCTACTTTTTGAACGGAAGCTTTGCGCCTCTCATATACGTTCAGGGCAGCAAAGCACTGATCCCAAAACCGGTCATCGATGAGCGAGCGGGAACTGCAACGCATTGAGTGTTGTCCAGGGTTATAGAGCTACGGATGACCGCGTTACAACCGTTTCGTGCGACCCGATTCTTCTCTGTAACCATCATGCAGCAGCGCGGCTGAAGCGGTTGATCATGAAATCGTCGAGCGGCGTTTCGCAACGGTCGGTCGCGATGAGCTCGGCCATGGCGTCGCCCACGCCCGGACCAAGCTGGAAGCCATGTCCGCTGAAGCCGAAGGCGTGGAACAGGCCTGGCGTCGTTGCCGAGCGGCCCATGACCGGCAGCATGTCCCTGATATAGCCCTCGCAGCCGGACCATGTACGGATGACCGCGACCCGCGCGATTGCCGGCAACAACCGCGCCACGGCGCGCAATTGCAGGGGAAGGCGCATGGGATCGGCGGCCGCATGGCCGGGTTCGAGGTTCACCGACACCCTTTCGGCGGCGCCGCCGAAAACGATGTTGCCCCGCTCGACCTGACGCAAATAGGCGCCATGGTCCTTGTCGCGCGTCCAGATGCCGACCACCGGCAGAATCCGATGCGGCAGCGGCTCGGTCACACCCATCTGCGGACCGCGGGCGTCGAGCGGGACCTCTTCGCCAAACTGTGCGGCAATGCGCGCGCCCCAGGCTCCGGCGGTGTTGAGCAGGCACTCGGCGGCGAATGCACCCTTCGAACTGGTGACAAGGAAACCAGAACCCGTGTGGGTGATCTTCTCGACCTCAGCTCCCTCGATGATTTGCGCCCCCAGTTTGCGGGCCGCCTCGGCAAAGGCGGGTGCGATCAGCCGTGGATTGCCGCTGCCATCTTGCGGAGAAAACGACGCTCCGATCGAGTAAGGGCCGAGACCGGGAAACCGGGAACGGATCTCACGCGGGCCGAGTTCTTCCAGCTCGAGCCCCCACGGCCGCGCGGCTTGGGCATAGGCCCGCATATCGGCAAGGCTTCCTTCATCGAAGATCAGCCGGATATGGCCGGTGGCGCGGAACTCGACGTCGCGGCCAAGCATCTCTTCAGCCTCGCCCCACAGCCTGAGCGAGCGGTCGGCCAGCGGAAGCTGGGACAGATGGCGCCCCGTACGCCGGATGTTGCCGAAGGAGGCGACGGTCGCCCCGGTGCCGATCCGCTTGCGCTCGACCAGCGTCACGCGCGCGCCGCGCCTCGCGAGGAAATAGGCCGAAGCCGTCCCCATCAGTCCACCGCCCAGCACGATCACGTCCATGGTTATTCCTTGTGCGGAGCGGATACTCCCTGAAGACGCCGATCTTGTCGGCACCGCTTCATTGCGTCAAAGATGAGTTTGGACAACAGCCATAAGCCGAACCTATGGAGTGGCAATGCGGGCCCGTCAGCTCGAAGTGTTCATCGCCGTCATGCGCGCGGGCACCGTGACCGCCGCGGCGCGGATGCTGAACATTTCCCAACCCGCTTTGAGCCAGATCGTGATCCACACCGAGGACGAACTCGGCTTCACGCTGTTCGAGCGCGTCAAGGGCCGGCTGCGGCCGACCCCGGAGGCGCTCGAGATCTTCGCCGATGCCGAGCGGCTGTCGGCGGGGCTGGAGGGCTTGCGCCGCAAGACCACCGACCTTCGGCTGGGCCGGACGGGGCTGGTGCGGGTCGCGGCCTCGCCGCCGCCGTCCATGGCGATCTTGCCGCGCGCCTTCACCAGCTTCCGGGCGCAGCATCCCGACATTTTGCTACGGTCCCACATGGCGCCGGTCGCCGCGATCATCGACATGCTGCGCGCCGGCGATGCCAGCCTCGGCGTCGCCATGGACGACCGCCTGCCTCCCGATATCGACGCGGAAGTGATCGGCAGCGTCGGCTTCTCATGCCTGCTGCCCACGGGGCATGCGTTGGCCGGGAAGACCGAGCTGACGCTCGCCGATCTCGCCGGCGAAGAGTTGATATCCTATCGCGCAAACACCCGTCCCGCCGACGAACTGACCCACGCTGCCCGCGCGCAGGGTGTGGTGCTTTCGCCGTCGCTCGAGATCGACGTCTCCATCTCGGCCGTCGGCTTCGTCCAGGCCGGCCTGGGTGTCGCGCTCGTCGACGCGCTGCTGCCATGGCACCAGTTTGCCGGGCTTGCCGTCAGGCCGCTCGCGGCGGGGCCGGAATTTCCGATCGCGCTGCTGACCTCGCGCACCCGGGCGCTTTCGCGGGCCGATGAGATGATGCGCGAGCAAGTCCGCGCGGCCTGTTCCGCCGTGCTGGGCGGTGACAGAGCAAGGGCATAAGCAAGACTTATAGTCCCGCTCGTCATACGTCTTGGACCCTGGCCATCCTGTCGTGTCAGCTTTGGTTGGCAGACAGGAAGGGACGCATCATGGATGGTGCCATCGTGGCGGACGAGGCGAGCAACGAAGCCGACTGGAAGGTCGGCGTCGATATCGGTGGCACATTCATCGATTTCTGCGCGCTCGAAGCAAATTCGGGGCGCGTCGCCTCGCTGAAAGTGCTGACGACGCCGGAAAATCCGGGTGCCGAACTGATGACGGGCCTCACGCTTCTGACCGAGCGTGAAGGCTTTGATCCTGCCCGCATGACGCGCTTCGTGCACGGTACGACCGTTGGCATCAACACCATCATCCAGCGCAAGGGCGCACCGCTGGCACTGTTCACCAATGCCGGCTTCGAGGACGTCATCGAACTGGCGCGGCTGCGCATGCCGGACATGTATTCGCTGTTCTGCTCGCGGCCGGACCCGCTGATATCGCGCGACATGGTTTTCGGCATTCCGGCCCGCATGCGTGCCGATGGCAGCGAGTCCCGGGCGCCGGACATGGCGGCGGTGGAAAGGGCGGTGGCGGTGGCGAAAGCGAACGGAGCGCAAGGCATCATCGTGTCCTTCCTCCATTCCTGGCGCAATGCCGCTCAGGAAGCTTCGGTGAAGGCGAGGATCACGCGTCTTGCGCCCGACCTGTTCGTCTTCTCCTCGGCCGAGGTCTGGCCGGTCATCCGTGAATATGAGCGCAGCTCGACCGCCATCCTCAACGGCTATGTCCATCCGCGCGTCTCCGGCTATCTGACGGCGTTGGAAGAGCGGCTGAAGGACCACGGTGTACCCGCCCGCCCCATGCTGACCAAATCGAATGGCGGGCTGATGAACGCTGCCGAAGGCAAGCGCGCCTGCGTGAACATGCTTTTGTCGGGGACAGCCTCCGGTGTCATGGGCGCCTCGTGGCTGGCGCGCCAGGCCGGAGAGGACAGGATCCTGACCCTCGACATTGGCGGGACCTCGGCCGATTTCGCGCTCATTATCGATGGCGAGCCGCAATTCGGCACCGGCGAACTGATCGGCGAATTTCCGCTCCATATCCCCTCCGTGTCGGTAAGCTCGATCGGTGTCGGCGGCGGCTCGATCGCCAGTGTCGATGCGCAAGGTGTGCTGCGGGTCGGACCGGAATCGGCCGGTTCGACGCCAGGACCGGCGTGCTATGGTCGTGGCGGCGAGAGGCCGACGGTGACGGACGCCATGGTGGTGTGCGGATGGCTCGGTCACAGCGAGATGGCCTATGGCCAGTTGCGGATCGACACCGGCCTGGCGCATCGCGCGGTCGGCGAGCTTGCCGCCCGGCTCGACCGCCCCATCGAGCACACCGCGCAGGCGATCCTCGACATCGCGGTGTCGGAGATGTTCGTCGAGGTCGAGAAGCTTGCCTCGCGCGCCGGCGTGGACTTGCGCGATTTCACGCTGATGCCCTTCGGCGGCGGCGGGCCGATGCTGGGCGCATTCCTTGCCCGCGAACTCGGCATGAAGCGCGTCATGGCGCCCCGCCGGCCCGGTGTGGTGTCGGCGCTGGGCGGACTGGTGGCGGATTTGCGCGGTGACTTCATTCGCACCATCTTCAGCCCGCTGTCTGGCGTGGCGCTTGCCGGAATTCGCGAAGCCTTCGAGGCGTTGGCGCGCGAGGGCCGCGACTGGCTCGCGGCGCAGGGGCACGATGCGGCGGCGGAGCTCAGTCTCACCTGCGACATGCGCTATGTCGGGCAGAGTTATGAGATCGAGGTCGTCCTTCAGCCGGAATGGCTGGCGGAGGGCAATGTGGCCGCCATCGCGCAGGCCTTCCACCTCACCCATGAGCGGCTCTACGATTTCCACGACCCGGAGGGCGGGATCGAACTTGTGAATGTCCGGCTATCGGCCATAGGCGCAGGGCCGAAACTCTCCTTCCCGGAAATCGACGAGGTCGATGCTCTGGCCATTCCGGCGCGCCGGCTCTCCGTCTACACGGGAGCGAGCGTCGAGACTGTCGACCTCCACGACCGGCAAGCCCTCGTGCCGGGAAGCATGTTTCACGGGCCTGCCGTGGTCGTTCAGGAAGACACCACCTTTGCCATTCCCGCGGGAGCGCAGGCAAGGGTCGACCGCCTTCTCAACCTTTTGCTGACCTTCCCGGAGTGATGCCTTGTTTGACCGGACAAACCTTCAGGTTCTGGCGAACCATGCCCGCGCGGCCGCAGAGAACATGGCGCACACGCTGCACCGCACCGCGCACTCCGCCTTCGTCAAGGAGACGCAGGACTTTACCGTGATGCTGATGGACCGTTCAGGCGCGACCTTCGCCGTGCCGATGGAGCTCGGCGCCACCTGGTATCCGGGGCTTTCGTATCACCGCGCGATCGCCATGGTCGATGACTACCGGCCGGGAGATATTGCCTTCACCAACGATCCCTATTCCGGGCACGTCGCCACGCACGCGCCCGACACGCATCTTTGGAAGCCGGTCTTCGTCGATGGCGAGATCGTCGCCTGGACCGGCGGGCATATCCACAACACCGATATGGGTGGCGCCGTGCCGGCTTCGCTCAGCCGGGCGCTGACCGAAATCCATCAGGAAGGCATCCGCTTTCCCCCGATGAAGCTGGTGAGAGAGGGCGTCTTCGACGAGACGATCCTGCGGATCATGAGCACCAATGTGCGCAAGCCCGACCTCAACATCGGCGACATCAAGGCGCTGGTCGGCGCGCTCAACACCGGCGAGCGCAAGATCCAGGCAATGGTGAGGAAGTTCGGCAAGGCAGGCTTCATCGAAGGCGTTTCCGCTCTTCTCGACCAGGCGGAAGCGCAGGCGCGCGACGTGCTGCGCTCCATGCCCGACGGCACATGGGATTTCTGCGACTATGCCGATGAGGATTCCGTCGAGGCCAATCCGTGCCGGCTGAAGCTGACGCTGACGATCAAGGGCGACGAGGCGGTGCTCGACTTCACCGGCTCCGATCCGCAGCTCGGCTCCTCGCTCAACGTGCCTTCGGGCGGTGACCCGCGACACACCATGCTGCTGGTTGGCGTCTACTACGTGCTCTACACGCTCAACCCGAAGATCCTGCTCAACACCGGCCTTACCCGGCCGTTTACCTGCATCACGCCCCGGGGCTCCGTGCTGAACCCGGTACACCCCGCCGCCGTGGGAATGCGCTCGCTCACCTGCGCCCGGCTGCGGTCGGTTATCTTCGGCGCCTTCTCGCAAACGGTGCCGGAGCGCCTGCCAGCAGCTCCGGCCGGCAACAACTGCATCGTCAATGTCATGACCACGGACGAGCGCACTTACCGGACCGTCATCACGGCGGTGAATCCCGTGGTCGGCGGCGGCGGGGCGATGCCGCATCGCGACGGAACCAATGGATCGGGCGCGGATGCCGCCTATCTCAAGAACACGCCGATCGAGATCACCGAGACCGAGACCCCGGTCGAATTCGTGAAATACGGGCTCGCCAGGGATAGCGGCGGGGCGGGGCGTTGGCGCGGCGGGTTGGCGACCGAAATGGCCTTCCGTGTCTTTGCCCCCGATTCCAGGATCACGGCGCGCAACCGCGACCGCAGCTTCTTTCGTCCCTGGGGCGTGCTGGGCGGCAAGGCGGCCGGCCTGTCGGACATGATCGTCAATCCAGGGACCGAGCATGAGCGGCGGCTGGGCAACATCGACACCACTGTGCTGCAGCCCGGCGACGTGCTTGAGATACGCTCCGCCGGAGGCGGCGGGCGCGGCGATCCGCATCAACGCGAACCCTGGCGGGTCGCGCAGGATGTGCGGCGCGGCTATGTCTCGCCGGCTGCGGCCGAGCACGGCTATGGCGTGGTCATCCGCGGCGGCGAGATCGACGAGCAGGCAACGGGGCAATTGCGCGCGCGGCAGGCGCCTGCCGCCGGCCATTTCCATTTCGGTCCGGAGCGCGACGGCTACGAAGCGCAGTGGACGCCGGCCGCCTATGACCGGCTCACGGCCATACTGGGAGATTTGCCGATCCACTGGCGGTTCTTCACCAAGACGGAGATCTTCCGCCGCATGAAGGGGCGTTCGGGGCCGGCAGGCGTCCAGCAGGCGTTCGACGCTGTTTGCGAACGGTTCCCGGAACTGCCTCGTCCTGGCCCGGTGCGAGAGGCGGCTGAATGATCACCGACGGCCGCATCGTCCGGCTCGCCGAATTCGGGCGGGCGCAGCTGCATTTCTTTCTCGACGGACAGATGTGTAGCGCATTGGCGGGCGACACCGTGCTGACCGCGATGCTGGCATCAGGACACGCGCTGCGAAAATCCGAGTTCGGACCCGAGTGGCGCGCCGGGTTCTGCCTGATGGGAGCCTGCCAGGATTGCTGGATATGGCAGGACGAGGGATCGCGCATCCGCGCGTGCTCGGCCCCGATCACCGAAGGCATGCGGTTGCGCACAACGGAGCCGGAGAGCTGGCCGTGAGCGAGACCTCGCCGCGGATCGTGATCGTCGGCGCCGGTCCCGCCGGCATAAGGGCCGCGGCCATGCTGGTCGAGGCAGGGCTCCACCCGGTGGTGATCGATGAAGGGCAGCGCGCGGGCGGGCAGATCTACCGCCGCCCACCTGCCGGGTTCGTCCGCACGCCGGAGCAGCTCTACGGGTCGGAGGCGGCGAAAGCGGTCGCACTGCATGCCCTCTTCGACCGGCTGGCCGAAGAGGGGCGCCTCACCCATTGCGCGGCAAGCTCGGTCATCGCCTTGCAGGAGGGGCGGCTGCACGTGTTGGGGGAGGGCGGCGTACAGCTGGTCAGCTATGACCGCCTGATCCTTGCGACGGGCGCATCCGACCGTGTCGCTCCGGTCCCGGGCTGGCAGAGTGCCGGCGTCTACAGCCTTGGCGCGGCGCAGATCGCGCTGAAGGCGCAGGGCGTGGCGCTGGGGCAGCGCATCGTCCTGATCGGATCGGGGCCTTTGCTGACGCTGGTTGGCGCCCAACTCGTCAAGGCTGGAGCGGATGTGGTGGCGGTGCTCGACACCTCTTCCCGGCGCCAGCAGATGCAGGGACTCTGGGAACTTGCCGCCCGGCCGCTGGTCGCGCTGCGCGGTCTAGCCCTGCGGGCGAGGCTCGGCGGCCGCTATCATGCCGGCGTGACGCTCGAACGGATCGAGGCCGACGGCAAAGGTGTCACCGCGATCCGCTGGCACGACGCCGGCGGCAGGGAACATCTCACGCTATGCGACACGATAGGCGTGGGCTGGCACTTGCGGGCCGAGACGCATCTCGCCGACCTGGCGGGATGTGCCTTCATTTATGACGAGAAGTGGCGGCAATGGCTGCCAAAGACCGATGAGATGGGCCGCGCCGGCAACGGAGCCTATCTTGCGG
The DNA here is from genome assembly GCF_020164775.1 of Mesorhizobium sp. ES1-6. Taxonomy (NCBI): domain Bacteria; kingdom Pseudomonadati; phylum Pseudomonadota; class Alphaproteobacteria; order Hyphomicrobiales; family Phyllobacteriaceae; genus Mesorhizobium; species Mesorhizobium sp. ES1-6. The sequence goes on along the minus strand of NZ_JAIUGU010000016.1, from coordinate 75,936 downwards.
GCGATGGAGTTCGTCTTCTGGGAGCAGACGGCGCGGAGATCGCGGGGCGTCTTGCCGCGGTGGCGTGCCTTGCCGATCTCGGATTTCCAGCGCCCTCCACCGCGTCCGATTTGCGCAAACTCGCACGGCTCGAACGCTTTGCCCGCGGCCTGGCTCGCGCCTTTCCCTGGCCGACGGCGATGGCGCGGGCACTCCCCGACGACGCGGTCGTCTGCCGCTGCGAGAACGTGACCGCCGCGGCCCTACGCCAGAGCACTGATTTCGGCGGTACCGAAGCCAACAGGGTGAAATCGCTGTCGCGCGTCGGCATGGGGCGATGCCAGGGGCGCTATTGTCAGCTGGCCGCCGTCGAACTCATCGCGGCGCAGACCGGCTGCACGCCTGGCGCTGTCGGTCGGTTCCGCGGGCAAGCGCCTGTCCGCCCGGCGCCTATCGGCGCCTTTCTGCGGGACGGCTGATGCGATTCTGGGCCGACCTGGTATGTCTGCCTGTATCACGTCTAAAAGTCGGCGACCTTCCCCCAAGACGAAGCGTCGAAGCGCCTGGGATCATAGGATTGCGGATCGACAATCGGTTTGGAGCCGGTCATCAGATCGGCGACGAGATGCCCGGCGCCGGGTCCGATGCCGAAGCCATGCCCCGAGAACCCGGCAGCCAAAAACAAACCCGGAACGATATGGATCTCGCCAATGGCAGGCACACCGTCGGGCGTGCTGTCGATGTAGCCGGCCCAGGTCGCGCTGATCCTGGTCTGGCGCAGTGCCGGCAGCAGCTCGAGCGCCCGGGCGTGGGCCAGGCGGATGGTCGCCTGGTCCGGAACCGGGTCGAGGATGCGCACCCGCTCCATCGGTGTCGGCTGGTCGAGCCGCCAGTGTCGGAGCGTTTCGTGACCCGAGCGCATGCCCTGCAGGCCGCCAGGCGCGAGGCTGCGCCACCGCTTCAGGAACATCGGCAGGAACTGCGAGGAGAAGCGCAACTGCTGCGGCGTAACGTCCACGCGCCCGCGTCCGCTTATGGCGAGCGTGTGGCCGCCGTCGCCGCGACGCGTGACCGAGATCCCTTTCGTGTGCAGCGCATCCGGCAGACCTTCCGCGCCTGGCGAGACGGACAGAATGGACGAGCGGATCGACGCCTGCGGAAAACGGAAACCGAACTGCCGGCAAAAGGAGGAGGCCCAGGCACCGCCGGCCAGCACAGCCATCTTGGTCCGGATCGTTCCGCTTTCGGTGACCACGCCGCTCAGGCGGCCGCCTTCGGTCTCGATACCCCGCGCGGCGCAATTCTGGTGCACGGAGCCGCCAAGCTTGAGGATGGCGCGGGCGACCGCGGGTGCTGCCCGCGACGGATCGGCGGTGCCGTCGGTGGGCGAGAAGACGCCGCCCTTCCATGTCCGGCCGGTGGCGCGGCCCCGCTCGCAGGCCTCGGTGCCGTCGAGCATATGCGTCGTGACGCCAGCCGTTTTAGCGAAGTCACGCCAGCGCACCCAGCCGGCCAGTTCCGCATCGTCGTTGCTGAGATAGAGCAGGCCGCAGCGGCGAAAGCCGGTGTCTTCGCCAGTCTCTGCCGCAAAGCTGCCCCACAGGTCGATGCTTCTTGTCGCCATCGGCAACTCGCGCGCGTCGCGGTTCTGCTGGCGGCACCATCCCCAGTTCCTGGAAGACTGCTCGGCGCCGATGCGTCCCTTTTCGACGAGCGCCACTTTCATGCCGCGCCGTGCCAGGTAGTAGGCCGCGAAGATACCGACGATGCCGCCGCCGATCACCACCGCGTCCGCGTTCCGTGGCAGGTCTCCGGATGTCTCGATTTTCTGTAGGGGTGCGCGCATGGTCTCTCTGCCTTGACGCGCCAATTTAACGCGTTGCGCAGGCAGCCGCTGCCGCAGTTGCGGCCGAAGCAGAATTTTATTCCGGCAACGCAGTCAAAATCGGGAACCGCTGCGTTTCAAAGCGCTCTCCGCTTGGATGGACAGGCCAACGGGCTGTGGTAGTGTCAATGTCTATGAGCAAGGCAGCATTTTGTGCTGCGGCATGTTCTGCGGAGACGACAGTGAAACTGGATCGGATCGATATCAAGATTCTGTACGAGTTGCAGAAGAATGGCCGCATCACCAACGTGGAACTGGCTGATCTGGTGCACCTGTCGCCAAGCCCGTGCCTGATGCGGGTCAAGAGACTGCAATCGGAGGGCTACATCGAGGGCTATTCCGCGCAGATCAATATCGGCAAGCTCGGCCAGACGCTGACCGTGTTCACCGAAATCACCTTGAAGAACCATCGCCAGGTGGATTTCGCCCGCTTTCTCGCCGTGGTTGAGAAGATCGACCAGGTCATCGAATGCCACCTCGTGTCGGGTGGCTACGACTATCTGATGAAGTTCGTGACCGCCGGCATCGCCGAGTACCAGACCATCATGGAGCGGCTGACCGACATGGATATTGGCATCGACAAGTATTTCAGCTTCGTGGTGCTGAAGTCGCCGATCGTCAAGGCGCACATGCCGCTGCCCAGCCTGTTTCCGAGGTAGTCCGCGGCGACCGCGCCGCGCTTGTCGCCTGCGGCCCGCTACAAGGCGTCCGGCCGCAATATCGGGTGCAGTGCCTTCAATTCGGCTTGCATCTCGGCAATCATCCAGGCGCGGATATCGGAGACGACAGGCCGTACCGGCCTTGAGCGCGGCGCTATCAGCTGATGGATCCGACCCGTCTTAATCTGCCTGTCCGAGGCCGGGACAAGGGTTCCCTGAAGCAATGCCCTTGAAACGTTGCTGAGCCAGCCGAGCGCCACGCCTTCCCCGTTCATCGCGGCTTGAAGCACGACCGCGTAGTCCGAGAATTCGAGCCACTTTGCCCTGCTGGTCTTGCGGTCCGCCACACTGCCCCAGGCGTCCAGCCACTGCTCCTTGGCGTCGGTCAGGTGAAGCAAGGCATGACCTTCCCCGGTTCCGGCATGGATCAGCCGGCCGTGGGCCGACAAATAGGATGGGCTGCACACCGGAACGATGATCTCCGGCGAGAATGCCCAATGGTGATAGTGGGTGTCGTCATCAGCCAGGATTCTCGTGGCAAGGTCGACAGTCTCGGCGGGTCCTCGCAGAACGCCCGCGATCAGTTCGAACCTCAGGTCGACGTCAGGAAACCTGGTGTTGAATGCCCCTAACCTCGGAACGAACCAATAGGTTGCCAGAGAACTCGAAAGGGAAAGAGTCACCACCGGCTTTGCAGCACTGTTCTGCTTGATCCTGCGGATCGCCTCCGCAATGCCGTCAAATCCCTCCCGCACCGCCGAATAGAGGGCACGTCCGTCCGGGGTCGGGGTCAACCCCGCAGGACTCCGCGTGAAAAGAGCAACACCAAAATCGGCCTCGAGCTGGGCAATGCTGCGGCTGATCGATGGTTGCGTGACGTTGAACTCGCGCGCCGCTGCCGTGAAGCTACCCGACCGGACAGCAGCTTCGAAGACAAGCAGTCCGCGCGCGGAAGGAACGAGTTTTGCGAAACCAGCCATACGCCCAGCGTATAGCCACCCCAACAATTTACAAGCTTTCTACGATCTCGGAAATGGCGAAGTATAACCCTGATGAATGGGGGAGCAGGACGTGAAGGCAGCGGCATCTCAAGCGGGCAGCACATCCAGCGATCCTCTGCTTCAGCCGTTTCGGCTCAAGGGTCTGACGCTGCGCAACCGCGTCGTCAGCACCAGCCATGCCTCGATGCTGGACGATGGCGGCCTGCCGCTCGAGCGCTACCAACGCTACCACGAGGAGAAAGCGCGCGGCGGCCTGGCGATGACCATGGTGGGCGGCTCGGCCATGACGTCGCCCGACTCGAGCTGGGGCGGCGGTCAGCTGGACCTCTCGACCGACCGCATCGTGCCTCATCTCCAGTCCCTGTCGCAGCGGGTGCATCGCCATGGCGCTGCCATCATGTGCCAGGTCTCACACCTTGGCCGGCGCGCTACCGCCTATGCCGGAAACTGGCTGCCGCCGGTGGCGCCGTCACGCGTTCGCGAGACGCGGAACCGGAATTTTCCAAAGGAGATGGACGCCCCCGACATCGACAGGATCATCAAGGATTACGCCAGTGCCGCTAGGCGCTGCGTGGACGGCGGTCTGGACGGCGTCGAAACCGTCACCGGCGGCCATCTGATCGGGCAATTCCTCTCGCTCAGAACCAACAGGCGCACGGATGGCTTCGGCGGCTCGCTGGAAAACCGCGCACGCTTCGGCCTGATGGTTCACGAGGCGATCCGCCGCGCGGTGGGCGACGACTTCGCTGTCGGCATCCGGTTCGTGATCGACGAGGCGGTCGAGGATGGCTCGGATTTCGAGGAATGCCTTGCCTTCGCCAAGCTGTTCGAGCGGGAAGGCCATATCGACTTCTTCAACTGCATCTTTGGCCGCATGGACACCGATCTGTCGCTGGCTGAGCAGAACATGCCCGGCATGTTCAGCCAGAGCGCGCCGTTCTTGCCGCTGGTCGGACAGTTCAAACGGGAAACCAGGCTGCCCGTGATCCACGCCGCAGGCATTCGGGACATAGCGACGGCCCGCCATGCCATCCGCGAGAACCTTGTCGACCTGGTCGGCATGACCCGAGCGCATATTGCCGACCCCCATATCGTCAACAAGGTGATGCGCGGCGAAGGAGAACGCATTCGCCCGTGTGTCGGCGCGTCCTACTGCCTCTACAAGAAGGTGCAGTGCATTCACAACCCGGCCAGCGGCCATGAAACGATCATCAGCCATACCATCATGCGGGCTGAAACGCCGAAACGGGTGGTCGTGATCGGCGGTGGCCCGAGCGGGATGGAAGCGGCAAGGGTCGCCGCCGAGCGCGGCCACAGAGTGAGCCTGCTCGAAGCTGGGGCGCGGCTTGGTGGGCAAGTGCTCATCGCGGCCTCGGCGTCCGATCGCAATGATCTCATCGGCATAGTCGACTGGCGCGTAGACGAACTCGCGCGGCTTGGAGTGGAAGTCCGTCTCAACACCTATGCGGACGCAGAAATCGTCATTGCTGCGGAACCGGACGCGGTCATCGTCGCCACCGGCGGCGTTCCGGATATGGAACGGCTGGAGGGTGCTGAACATTGCGACAGCGTATGGGACGTCCTGACCGGGGTCGTGCCGGCGAAGGACGATGTGCTGATCTACGACGAGACCGGACGCCAGGCCGCAATTTCCTGCGCCCTGCATCTCGCCCAACACGGGCGCGTGGTCAGCCTGGCCATAGCGGACGACACGCTGGCGATCGAGACGCCCTATCCGGACCGGGTGAGTTTTCGCAAACGCGCCTCGGAACGCGGCATCCGCGTCGTCAGCGATATGCGTCTGGTCAAGGCAGCGCGCCAGGGCAACGGCATCGCCGCCACGTTCCGGCATGAACTCACCGGTGCGGAAACAGAAATGACGGCGGCCCAACTCATTGTCGAGCGCGGCACCGTGCCCATGGAGGATACCTACCAGGAACTGCGTGCGCGCTCCGCCAACAACGGCGTCACCGACATAGCGCTGATGACGGGAACGGCAACGAAGCGGGACAATGGTCCGCAAGCTGCCGGATCGTTCGTCTTGCACCGCATTGGAGACGCAGTGGCCAGCCGGGACATCTACTCGTCGATCTACGAGGCCTACCGGCTCTGCTCGCAATTGTAGATGGGGCCATGAAACTCGATCGGATCGACATCAAGATTCTGTACGAGCTGCAGAAGAACGGCCGCATCACAAATGTGGAGTTGGCCGAACGGGTCAATCTCTCTCCCAGCCCCTGCCTGATGCGGGTAAAGAAGCTGCATGCCGAAGGCTATATCGTGCGCTATTCGGCGCAGATCGACATCGCAAAGCTGGGGCGGACGCTCACCGTCTTCACGGAAATCACGCTCAAGAACCATCGACAGATCGACTTCGCGCGTTTCCTTGCCGCCGTCGACAAGGTTGATGCGGCCGTCGAATGCCACCGCGTTTCGGCCCGCTACGACTATTTGATGAAATTCGTGGCCGCCGGCATCGGCGAGTATCAGGAGATCATGGAGCGGCTGAGCGACATGGATATCGGCATCGACAAGTATTTCAGCTTCGTGGTGCTGAAATCTCCCATCGTCAAGGCGCACATGCCGTTGCCCAGCCTGTTCCCGATGTAGTCAGAGCGGCTCACCGTTTCCGTAAAATGCTGAGCGGCTCTAGCGATGGCCGTATTGGCTGACGAGCTCAGGATCGCGGACGAGGCCATCGAGCCACGTCGGATCGAGCTTCGGCACGGAGGAGAACAGAAGCTTGGAATAGGGGTGGGTGGGCGCCTGCAACTTGTCGGGCGTGATCTGCTCCACCCGCTGCCCATTATACATGACCATGATTTCGTCGCAGATCGCTTCGACGACGGAGAGGTCGTGGCTGATGAAAATATAGGAAAGGCCCAACTCGCGCTGCAACTCCTTGAGCAGTTCGATCACGGCGGCCGCGACCACCGTGTCGAGCGCCGAGGTGATTTCGTCGCAGATGATGAGCTTGGGGTCGGCCGCCAGAGCGCGCGCGAAGTTCACGCGTTGCTTCTGGCCGCCCGAGAGCTCCGACGGACGGCGATAGCGCAGGCCCCTCGGCAGGCGAACCATGTCGAGCAGTTCGTCGACGCGCTTCGAGCGCGCCTGTCTGTCGAGCCCGTGATAGAAGGCCAGCGGGCGGGAGATGATGTCCTCCACCGGCTTGGCTGGATTGAGCGCGGTGTCGGCATACTGGAACACGATCTGCATCTCGCGCAGCTGGTCCTGGCTGCGTTTCCCCGCAGTGCGCTCCAATTCCTTGCCGTCGAAGACGATGTCGCCGGCCGCCGCCGGATGGATGCCGGCGATGACGCGCGCCAGCGTCGATTTTCCGCAGCCGGATTCGCCGATGACGCCGAGATTGCGTCCCTTCTCGACGACTAGGGTGACGGAATCGACAGCGCGGATAATCGGCAGTCCGTCACCCCGCACCGCGCCGTAGCCGGCGGTCACATTGTCGATACGCAGCAGCTCTTTCGTCCCGGCATCCGCGTCCGCATGCGCTTGCCGCGGTTTCGGCTCGAAGGCAGCCAGCAGTTCGCGCGTATAGGGGTGCTGGGCAGCCGAAAGTATCTGAGCCGTGGTGCCTGTCTCCTGCACTTCGCCGCCCTTCAGCACGACGATGTGGTCGGCGATCTGGGCGACGACGGCGAGGTCGTGGGAAACGTAGACCCCCGCTATTCCGTCCGCCCGCATGACCGACTTGAATGCCTTCAGCACGTCGATCTGCGTCGTAACGTCGAGTGCCGTCGTCGGCTCGTCGAAGATCATCAGCTTGGGATCGCCGATGAGCGCCATGGCCGCCGACAGCCGCTGCAATTGCCCGCCCGAAACCTGGTGCGGGTAGCGCGCGCCGATCCCTTCCGGATCCGGCAACGACAAGGCCCGGAACAGCTCGACCGCGCGCTTGCGCGCCTGCTCGGGCGACATCAGCCCGTGGATGCGCGTAACCTCGATCACCTGCTCCATGATGGTGGACGAGGGGTTGAAGGAGGCGGCGGCACTTTGCGGAACATAGGCAATGTCGGTGCCGCGCAACCTGGCGCGCTGCTTTTCGGAAAGTGCCGCCATGTTCTTGCCGTTGACATTGATTTCGCCGCCGGTAATCCGGCAGCCAGGCCGCGCATAGCCCATCAGCGAGAGCGCGATCGTCGTCTTGCCGGAACCGCTCTCACCGATCAGGGCGACGATCTCGCCATCGGCGATGTCGAGGCTGACGCCCTTGATGATTTCGACGACACGACCGGCGTCGGTCGTCGCCTCGATCCTTAGGTTCCTGACCTCGACGAGATTGGTCATGCGTCCCTGTCCCTGATCTTCTGCGGCAGGTTGTCGATCAGCAGGTTGACGCTGATGGTGAGGCTGGCGATCGCCAGCGACGGAATGATGACCGCGGGCGCCGCGAAGGGCAGGCCGCCGATGTTCTCGCGCACCAGCGCGCCCCAGTCGGCGAGCGGCGGCTGCAGGCCGAGCCCGAGGAAGGACAGGCCTGAGAGCAAGAGCACGATGAAGACGAAGCGCAGGCCGAAGTCGGCCAGAACCGGGCGCATGATATTGGGTAGGATCTCGGACCCGATGAGATAGGCGGTGCTTTCGCCGCGGACGCGAGCGACGGTCATGAAGTCCATGCTGTTGATGTTGACCGCGAGCGCCCGCGCGAAACGGTAGGCGCCGGGAATATAGATGACGGCGAGCGTCAGGATCAGCGCCGGGATCGACGAGCCGACAGCGGCGACGACCACAAGGCCGAACAGCTTGCTGGGGATGGAGTTCATGGCATCGAGGAAGCGGCTAAGGCAGCTGTCGAGCCAGCCGCGGGTGACGGCAGCGATCATCCCCAGCACGACGCCCGAGAAGCAGGCGATGGCGACGGCTGCGAGCGATATGCCGACGGTGTAGCGCGCGCCCATCAGCACCCGCGAGAGCATGTCGCGGCCCAGATAGTCCGAGCCGAGCCATAGGCCCTGACGCATCGGGCCGAAATAATCGTCGTCGACGATATCGCCGATCGAATGGGGAATGATGTAAGGCGCGAAGATGGCGATCAGCGTCCACGCCAGGATGACCAGCGCGGCCACGACGCCCACGAGATTGTAGCTGTGGCCAAGGAATGACCGTCGGGAAGCTGCCACGCGCGCCATCGTCACCTGAGCCTCGGGTTGGACATGATGGCGATGATGTCGGCGACGGTGATGAGCAAGAGATAGCCAAGGCAGAAGATCATCGCGCAGCTCTGGATCAGCGGCAGGTCGCGGGTCGCGACGGCATCGACCATCAGCTTGGCGATGCCGGGATAGTTGAAGATCGTCTCCACGATGATGACGCCGCCGACCAGATAGGACAGCGACAGCGCAACCGCGTTGACGATTGGCCCGAGCGCATTGGGGAGTGCGTGCTTGAGCACCATGCGGCCGCGTGAGGCGCCTTTGAGAAGCGCCATCTCGACATAAGGCGTGGAGAGCGTTTCGATCACCGCGGCGCGGGTCATGCGGATCATCTGGGCGGAGATGACGAAGGTGAGCGTGATCACCGGCATTGCATAGATGCGCACGAGGTCGGTCAGCGTATGCGCCTCATTGACCGAGGAAAGCGCTGGCAGCCATTTGAGATAAACGGCGAAAAGCAGGACCGCCAGCGTGGCGACCATGAATTCCGGCACCGAGATGACGCCGATCGAAAGAATGGTGACGGTGCGGTCGTAGAGCGAGCCGCGCAGCATGGCGGCGGTGATGCCCAGCGTCAGCGCCAGGGGGACCGAGAGCAGCGTGGTGATGCCGGCGAGCTCCATGGTGTTGATGAAGCGCCCGCCGATCAGTGCCGCGACCGGCATCTCATTGGCATAGGAGGTGCCGAGATCGCCGTGGAGCAGGCCGAGAAGCCAGCGCAGGAAGCGCAGGATTGCCGGATCGTTGAGATGCATGGCCTGCCGCAGGCCGGCGACGGCTTCGGGTGTCGCCGCCTGGCCGAGCAGGATCGACGCGGTGTCGCCGGGCAGCATGCTGGTGGCGAAAAAAACGGCGAACAGGACGATCAGAAGCGTGATGACCGCGATTGCCAGCCGCTTCAACACGAGGTTTAGAACCCCAGACGTCATGGAAGCGCTCCTGCGGTTGCCTTCGGCCAAGCCATGTTGCGCAATAAGTGCCAGGGACCGGCTGTCCGGTCCCTGGCAGGCGCCTCTCAGGCTTCGAGCCAGAGATATTCCGCCATTGCGTAGCCCATCATGCCACCGAGCGGGTTCGCCTCCAAACCCTTCACCTTGCTGGAGAGGGCATCGACGTTGGAAATGTAGGCTGGGATGATGGTGCCGGCCTCCTCGGAGACCATGGTCTGCATCTGGCCGTAGATTTCCTTGCGCTTGGCCTGGTCGAGCGAGCCGCGCGCCTCGATCATCAGCTTGTCGAACTTCTCCGACTTGTACTGGCTTTCGTTCCAGGGCGCGTTGGAGGCGTAGAGCAGCGAGAACAGGATGTCCGGCGTCGGGCGTGGATTGATGTTGCCGAAATGGACCGGCGCCTTGAGCCAGTAATTGTCCCAGTAGCCGTCGGACGGGACGCGCTGGACATCGAGCTTCATGCCGATATCGGCACCGGCGGCTTGGATGATCACCGCCATGTCGATCGACGAGGTCGCGGCATCGGAGGCGACCACGGGGATGGACTGACCGAGCAGGCCCGACTTCTGGAAGTGGAATTTGGCCTTGTCCGGGTCGAAGCCCTTCGGCTTGAGGTCGGCATTGTGGAAGATGTTCGCCGGTGAGACGGGCTGGTCGTTGCCGACTTCGCCAAGGCCGCGCAATGCCGATTTGACGATCTGCTCGCGGTTGACGAGGTATTTCATGCCGGTCACGAAGTCGGCCTTGTTGCCGGGATCCATGTCGAGCCGAATGTTGAGGTCGGTGTAGTTGCCCGAGGTCGTCTTCGACAATTCGAAGCCCTGCTGGCCGCCGATGAGCTTCATCGCGCGCGGATTGATCGAGGCGGCGAAGTTGATATCCCCGGAAAGCAGGGCGTTCACGCGGGCGCTGTCATCGCTGATGGCGATGAATTCGAACGAGTCGAGGTAGGGCTTGCCGGATTTCCAGTAGTTCTTGTTCTTGGTGACGACCGACCGCACGCCTGGTTCGAACGTTTGCAGCACAAAGGCGCCGGTGCCGTTGCCTTTGGAGAAGTCGGTGGTGCCATCGGCGATGATCATGAAGTGATGCAGCGCCAGGATGGTCGGAAGGTCGGCATTCGGATCGGCGAGCGTGATTTCGACCGTGGACTTGTCGACGGCCTTGAAACCGGTCATCTGCGCGGCGATCTTGGCGACCTTGGAACCGATCGCCGGATCGAGATGGCGCTTCATCGAGAAGACGACGTCGTCGGCGGTGAGGGCCTTGCCGTCGTGGAAGGTGACGCCCTTACGCAGCTTCACCGTCCAGGTCTTGGCGTCCTTGCTGTCGAAGCTTTCGGCCAACTCCATCTGCGTGACGCCATCCTTGTCGAGGAAAGTCAGGCGGTTGTAGAGCGAGCAGCAGCGGACATAGTCGGTCGACAGCGACGCCTTTGCCGGATCGAGCGTGTCGGCGGTCGAGGACGACCAGCCGGCGGCCTTGAAGCTGCCGCCGGAAACCGGCGTGGCGGCGACGGCATTAGTGGCGCGGCCAAGCACCATGCTGCCCGCGGCAACCGCGGCGCCGCCGGCCAACAGCATCTTGAGGAGTTCGCGGCGGCTCGCGCCCCGCCGAATGGCATTTTCGACCATGGCATCGTCTGCGCTGGTCCAGTTCGTGATCTTGTCGGTCATATCATTCCCCTTTCTGTTTGTTTTCCGGCTTGCTCGTCTTGACGCGGCTTTCCGGGCTTGGGCTCAGGTTCGTTGCTTCAGGCTTTCCCGTACGGCCGACGCCAACGCGGCCATTGAGGTGAAGTGGTAGTCCGGCACGGTGAAGCGCTCGGGCTCGATCGTGCCGCCATAGCCCTTCTGGGCATGCCGGCGCTCGATCCAGCAGTTGGTCAAGCCAAGCGCCCGGGATATGCCGATATCGTGATACTGGCTTTGCGCGACGTGCAGGATGTCATCCTTGCTGTCGCCCCTTGAGGCGACGAAATCGAAGACCTTCTGGAAAAAGGCCGGGTCCGGTTTTTCCATGCCGGTATCGTCGGCCGTGAAGGTGGCGAAGAAGGGCGATCCGAGTTGCTTCTCGAAATGATCGAGCGCCCAGCGCCGGGCATTGGTCATGGCGATCAGCCTGTGCGATTTCGCAAGCTCGGCCAATGCCGCCGCGCTGTCAGGAAAGCCTTGCCAGACGCTGGCGGAGTCCCGCAGGCGGATGCCGTATTTCTCCTCGGCCGGCAGGCCGAGCCGTGGCGCGATGACCATGTAGACACGTAGGAGATCGTCGGGAAACAGGCTCGCATCGGGCATGTAGCGGGCCTGCCGGTAAAGGCTCAGCGCTTCCTCACCATCGAGCGAAACGCCGGCCTCGGCGGCGATTCCGGCCAGGCAGGTCGTTATCCCGCCTTCGAAGTCGATCAGCGTGCCGACGACATCGAAGGTCATGTATTTGAATTCGCTAAAGCCCCTGGCCAAGACTGGGTCTCCTCTGCGTACGGCCGAATTGCATGTGTTGAACAGAACAAAATTCCGTGCTGTCCGGGGCGTCGGCCTTTTTCGAAGGCCCGGAAATCCAAGCTTTCTGGCCTTGTCTTATAAGCAGTCTGGCACTTCCCCCGCGCTGGATTCGCCGAAAAGGCGCGAGGGGGCGGCACAAAATTGCGAAATCATCTACCCCGGCGCTATTTCAAAACACGGGGTATTGGTCTGCCGTCATGCCAGGGCCTGGCGATGTCGGGATCGTCCAGTGTCTGGTCGAGCGTCCGGCGCGTGCGCTCGATGATCGCATCGATGTCGCCGTCGGTGCAGCAGAGCGGCGGTGCATAGCCGATAACCCCATGCGCAAAGGCACGGATGATCAGGCCATTGTCCCATGCCCTGTCGAAGACGCGCCGCGCCGGCATGGCCGACGCCGGAAGCGGTGTCTTCTTCTGCTTGTCGACCACCAGTTCGATCGCGGCAAGCATGCCGCGGCCGCGCACATCGCCGACGAGCGGGTGGTCCCTCAGGCTCTCCAAGCCCGCCATCAGGCGAGCGCCGGCCTTGATGCCATTCTCCAGAAGGCCGTCTTCATAGAGCTTCAACACTTCGAGCGCGACGGCGGCGCTGACGGGATGAGCGGAATAGGTGTAGCCGTGACCGACCGCCGAGGAGCCGGCGCCATCGGCGATGACGTCGTAGACATGATCGGCCATGAACACGGCGCCCATGGGAACATAGCCCGAGGTCAGCCCCTTCGCGGTCGTCATGAAATCGGGAACGATGTCCTCATCGGCACAGGCGAACAAGGGTCCCGTGCGGCCGAAGCCGGTGATCACCTCGTCGGCGATGAACAGGATGCCGTACTCCCGGCAGAGCTCGCGCATCGCCTTGATCCAGCCTTTCGGTGGAACAATGACGCCGCCTGAGCCCTGGATCGGCTCGGCATAGAAGGCAGCGACCCGCTCCGGCCCGATCTCCTCGATCTTGGCCTTCAGCGCGGCGAGTGATGCGGCGATGATCGCGTTCCCGTCCTCGCCCACCGGGTTGCGATAGGGATAGGGGGAGGGGATCTTGTGCTGCCATTCGAAGGGAATGCCGAAACCGGCGTGAAAGGCGGGCAGGGCGGTCAGGCCCGCGCCGACCACCGACGAGCCGTGATAGCCCTGCTCGATGGAAATGAACTGGTCGCGCTTTGGCTCGCCCCTGGCATTCCAGTAGTAGCGGACGAAACGGATCGTGCTATCGACCGCGTCCGACCCGCCAAGTGTGAAGAAGACGTGATTGAGATCTCCGGGCGCGCGCTCGGCCAGTTCCGAAGCGAGCCGGATGGCCGGCTCAGAGCCGAGGTCGAAATAGGCGGTGGCGTAGGGAAGCTCGCGCATCTGCCGGGCAGCCGCCTCGACGATGCTGTCGTGGCCGTAGCCGGCATTGACGCACCACAGTCCCGCGAAACCGTCGAGAAGTTGCCGGCCGGACGCATCGGTCACGGTCGCCCCCTTCGCCGATTTCAAGACGCGCACGCCTTGCGCCTCATGACCACGGTATGAAGAGACCGGGTGGATGAGATGGGCGCGGTCGAGTTCGATCAGGGAATTGGCGAGCATTCTATCCTCCGGACTAGCCCAGCGCCTGGTTGGCGAGGGCGTAAACTCTTGGCCATGCCTGTTCCATGTCCGTCTTGGGTGGACGGTCCATGGCCACGCCACCGCCGACATGGGCGAGGCCGATGTCCTCCAGCCAGCCGGCGATGCCGGTCCCGCTGCCGGTATCGACGCGCAGGAAGGCGCCGGGACGTGGCGCGGCAAAGAAGCCGATCAGGGCCTTAGCCTCGTCGGTGCTTCCCGCGATGACCGGACCGATCACCTCGCCCCGTCCGAACGGGCGGATGGCGGCATAGGCCTCGATGGCACCGTTGCGGCGGATGACGGCGAATTGGCCGCGCTCCGCCAGCGCATCGATGAGAGCTTCACGGTCGGCGCCGTAGGCGTCGCGGTCCAGCGCCTTGATTTCCGGGAGATCGGCGGTGTCCGCAACTTCCACGCCGTCGGGCGCACCAAGCTTGGCAACGCTGCCCTGATGTTGCCGGATCGTACCGGACGGCACGAAGCCGAGCTTTTCATAGAGAGGAATGCCGTCCGCTGTCGCGACGAGCCGCAACGGACGGTCGCCGGCAAGGGCGAAGGCCTGATCCATCAGCCGGCGACCAAGCCCCTTGCCCCGCACAGTCCTGTCGACGATCACCATGTTGATCATGGCGCAATCCATGCCATAGGGCGTTACCAGGATGGTTCCGGTGACGCGGCCCTGGTCGTCGAGCGCGACCGCACCGTTCGAGAGCTGCAGCGCCATCTGCCAGTCCTGCGGGCGATGCGGCCAATTCTCCTGGCGAGAAAGCGCTACGGCGCCCTCGATATGGTCCGGCCCGAAGGTCTGGAGTTCGATCTCGCCCTGCTGCATGAGGCATCCTTCCGTTTAGTGCCCAAGTCTCGGCCATCGGCGCGCCGCAGATCATCTGAAGGCATCGGCTTCGGCGGTATCTTTCGCCGTAGCGCAAGTGGTGCACCGCATCTTGTGCTGGCACTGGCCGCGGCGGATGCGTTTCACGCCGATCGCGGCGCCGCGATCGGCACGCCAGATGCTACAGCGTGCCAAACCAGCGGGTGGATACGGAACTTTCTGCTTTCGGGAGGGCGATTTCGGACAGGTGGTCGCCACCGGCGGCCCTATGATGAAATACATCCCAGCGCGGATGTGCTTCCACCGGAGATCGACGGACATGGCTTCCTTCAGGCCCAAATACATCACCTTCGACTGCTACGGCACGTTGACCTTTTTCCAGATGGCGGAAGCGGCGCGCGATCTCTATGGCAGCCGGCTCGATGAGCCGCGCATGCAGGAGTTCATCAAGAATTTCGCGGCGTATCGGCTCGACGAGATCATGGGCGACTGGAAGCCCTATGCCGATGTCGTCCACAATGCGCTCGAGCGCGCCTGCAAGCGCAACGGCGTTGCCTTCAGCGCCGACGATGCCAGAGTGATCTATGAGCGCGTCCCGACCTGGGGGCCGCACGCCGACGTTCCGGCCGGCCTGGCGAAGGTCGCCAAGGAAATTCCGTTGGTCATCCTGTCCAACGCCATGAACGCGCAGATCATGTCCAATGTCGAAAAGCTTGGTGCGCCGTTCCATGCCGTCTACACGGCTGAGGAGGCGCAGGCCTACAAGCCTCGTTTTCAAGCCTTCGAGTATATGTTCGACAGGCTGGGCTGCGGCCCCGAGGACGTTCTTCACTGCTCGTCCTCTTTCCGCTACGACCTGATGTCGGCACACGACCTCGGCATCAAGAACAAGGTCTGGGTCAATCGCGGCCACGAACCAGCCAACCCGTATTACGGCTATGTCGAAATATCGGACATTTCGGGTCTTGCAGGCGTGGTCGGTCTCTGAAACAGGCGGATTCCCGATGAAGTTCGTCTCCTACTGGCACGACACCGCCCCTGCCTTTTCCGGCGGGGCGCAAGGCCCGGTCGAGGGGCACTACGATGCCGCCGTCATCGGCGGTGGCTTCACCGGTCTCGCCGCCGCGCGCCAATTGGCGAAGGCCGGCGCCAAGGTGGTCGTGCTGGAGGCGGAGCGGGTGGGCTGGGGCGCATCCGGCCGCAATGGCGGGCACCTCAACAACGGCCTTGCCCACGGCTATCTCTCCGCCAAGGCGGAGCTCGGCAAGGACCGCGCAATCGCGCTCTACCGGGCGCTGGACGACTCCGTCGACACCATAGAGGCGCTGGTCGCGGAGGAAGGCATCGACTGCAATTTCCGCCGCGCCGGCAAGCTGAAGCTCGCCTCCAAGCCGCAGCATTTTGCATCAATCGCCCGCAATTTCGAAGCCCTTCACGCCGAGGTGGATCCGGACACGGCGCTGCTGTCGGCGGCGGATCTCAAGTCCGAGATCGGTTCACCCTTCCACGGCGCGATGCTGTCGAAGAAGAGCGCCATGATGCATATGGGCCGCTATGTCGCGGGTCTCGCCACTTCAGCCGCCCGCCACGGCGCCGTGATCCACGAGAACGCGGCGGTGACGGGCCGCAAGCAGGCCGGCGGCAGGCATGAGCTGACCA
This sequence comes from Mesorhizobium sp. ES1-6, assembly GCF_020164775.1. Lineage (NCBI taxonomy): Bacteria > Pseudomonadati > Pseudomonadota > Alphaproteobacteria > Hyphomicrobiales > Phyllobacteriaceae > Mesorhizobium > Mesorhizobium sp. ES1-6. The sequence continues at coordinate 59,707 of NZ_JAIUGU010000016.1, read as the reverse complement.
CCTCGCGTGGCCGGATCAGCGCCGACAATGTGCTGGTGGCGACCGGCGCCTACACGACGCCTGATTTCGGCTATTTCCGCCGCCGGATCATCTCCGTCGGCAGCTTCATCATCGCCACACGGCGTCTGAGCGACGCCGAGATCGCCGCCACCATGCCCGGCAACCGGACATGCGTGACCTCGATGAACATCGGCAACTACTTCCGGCTTTCGCCCGACAGGCGCCTGATCTTCGGCGGCCGCGCTCGCTTTTCGGCGACATCGGACCAGCGCTCCGACGCCAGGAGCGGAGAGATCTTGCGGGCAGGCCTCGCGGCGATCTTTCCGCAGCTGGCCAAGGTCGAGATCGATTATTGCTGGGGCGGGCTGGTCGACATGACCAAGGACCGCTTCCCGCGCGCCGGCTACCATGACGGTGTCTGGTTCGCGATGGGCTATTCCGGCCACGGTGCGCAGCTTTCCACCCATCTCGGCATGATCCTGGCCGATGCCATGCTCGGCCGCGAGGACCGCAATCCGATGAAGGGGCTCGAATGGCCGTCCATTCCCGGTTACTCCGGCAAGCCCTGGTTCCTGCCGATGGTCGGCCTCTACTACAAGGCGCTCGACCGGATTCAGTGATCGCCGGTCTGGCCCGGCTTGGGCAAAAAATTGCCTCAGCTGAGCCCGCCGATGTGAAAGCTCTTCATCTCGAGATACTCCTCGATGCCGGCCTGCGCGCCCTCTCGCCCGAGGCCGGACAGCTTGACGCCGCCGAAAGGGGCGACCTCGATCGAAACCGAGCCGGTGTTCAACCCCACCATGCCGAACTCCAACGCCTCGCCGACGCGCCAGGCGCGTTTCAGGTTTTCGGTGTAGAAGTAGGAAGCAAGCCCGTAGGGCGTGCCGTTGGCCAGCGCGATCGCCTCCTCTTCCGTCTCGAACCGGAAAAGCGGCGCGACCGGGCCGAACGTTTCCTCACCAGCAAGCTGCATCTCTTTCGTGGCGCCGGTCAGCACCAGCGGCGCGACATATTGAGGACCGTCGGGCAATGCCGGCTTCTCGGTGATGATCGCAGCACCCTTGGCGAGCGCGTCCTCGACGTGGCGGTTTATCTTCTCGACCGCTGCCATGTTGATCATCGGCCCGATGGCGACGCCGGGCTGCGTGCCCGGTCCGACCGTCATGGCGTTGACGCGGGCGGATAGCTTGGCGGCGAAGGCTTCATAGACGCCGGACTGGACGAGGATGCGGTTGGCGCAGACGCAGGTTTGGCCGCCGTTTCTGAACTTTGAGACGAGTGCACCCTCGATCGCGAGATCGAGATCGGCGTCGTCGAAGACGATGAAGGGCGCGTTGCCGCCGAGTTCGAGGCTGAGCCGCTTCACGCTGTCGGCGGCCCCACGCATCAGCAGCGAGCCGACCCGCGTCGAGCCGGTGAAGGAGATCTTGCGGACGGCCTCGTTCGCCATGATTTCGTTGCCGATCTCCGTGGGCATGCCGGTGACGATGTTGATGACGCCAGCGGGGATGCCGGCGCGTTCGGCAAGCACGCCGAGCGCCAGCGCCGAATAGGGCGTGAACTCGGATGGCTTGATCACCACCGTGCAGCCGGCGGCCAGTGCCGGCGCGACCTTGCGGGTGATCATCGCATTGGGGAAGTTCCACGGCGTAATGATGCCGCAAACGCCAACCGGTTCTTTCAGCACGATGATGCGGCGGTCGGAGGTGGGTGAGGGGATGGTGTGGCCATTGATGCGGCGCGCTTCCTCCGCGAACCATTTGACGAAGGCCGCACCGTAACGGATCTCGCCTTTGGCTTCGTCCAGCGGTTTGCCCTGTTCCGTCGTCAGGATCAGCGCGAGATCGTCCAGATGCGCAAGCATCAGGCCATGCCATGCCTCCAGCAGCGTAGCACGCTCGGCGTTGGTTTTCTTCTTCCAGTCCCCATAGGCGGCAGCCGCGGCCTCTATGGCCGCACGCGTTTCCGGACCGGCCATGTCGGGCACCGTGCCGATCGCCACCTGGGTTGCCGGATCGATGACGTCGACCGTCCTGCCGGAGCCGGCAGCAACCCATTCGCCGCCGATCAGGCCGGCTTCGCGGAAGAGGCTTTTGTCTCTGAGGTTCTTCATCGGATACGACCTTGCAATCAGGTGAGCGCGGCGACGACGGCGGCCGTGATGGCCTCCGTCCGGTCCTTGCCGGGAATGGTGCCTATGCCTCTGGCGGTTGCAGCCTCGACCCCCTTGATGACGCGGTCGGCCGCTGCCTTTTCACCGAGATGATCGAGCATCATGGCGCCGGACCAGATGGCGGCGATCGGATTGGCGATGCCGAGATGGGCAATGTCGGGCGCCGAGCCGTGCACCGGCTCGAACATGGATGGTGCCGAGCGGCCGGGATTGATGTTGGCGCAGGCGGCATAGCCGAGCCCGCCCTGGATTGCCGCGCCGATGTCGGTGAGGATATCGCCGAACAGGTTGGAGGCAACGACCACGTCGAGACTCTCCGGCGTCATGATCATGCGCGCGGCAAGCGCGTCGACATGATAGCTGGTGACTTCGATATCAGGATAGTCCGCGGCCAGCTTTCGCGTGATCTCGTCCCAGAACACCATCGAGTATTTCTGCGCGTTGGACTTGGTGACGGAGGCAAGTTTGCCTCGCCTTGCCCGCGCCTGCTCGAAGCCGAAGCGCAGGATGCGCTCGACGCCGGCGCGGGTGAAGATCGAGGTCTCCACGGCGACCTCGTCCAGCGTGCCTTGATGCACGCGCCCGCCGGCACCAGAATATTCACCTTCGGTATTCTCGCGGATGCACAATATGTCGAAGTTCTCCGCCCGCAGCGGTCCCGTGACGCCCGGCAGCAGGCGATGCGGCCGGATGTTGGCGTACTGCACGAACGCCTTGCGGATCGGCAGCAGCAGACCGTGTAGCGAGACGGAATCCGGCACTTCCGCCGGCCAGCCGACCGCGCCGAGCAGGATGGCGTCGAAGCCGCGCAAGGTCTCGATGCCGTCCTGCGGCATCATGCGGCCGGTCTCCTTGAAGAATTTGCAGGACCAGGGGAACTCGGTTCCGGTCAGCGCAAAGCCGAAGTTTCCGGCCACCGTTTCCAGCACCGTCCAGGCGGCGGCGGTCACATCGCTGCCGATGCCGTCACCGGGGATCAGAGCAATCGAATAGGACTTCATCGGCATCTCTCTAGAGGCTGATCAGGACGCTCTTGGTCCTGCGGTTGGCGAGATAGGCCTCGCGGCCGAGATCCTTGCCGATGCCGGAGCGCTTGTAGCCTCCGGTCGGCAGGATATGGTCGCGCGAGCGGCTGTAGCGATTGACCCAGACGGTGCCCGCCTCAAGCTTGCGCGCGAAGCGAATGGTGCGGGACAGGTCGGAAGTGAACAGGCCGGAAGCCAGCCCGTAGGTTGGATGGCTGGACAGCGCCAGCGCCTCTTCCTCGGTCTCGAAGGTCTGAATGGTCAGGACCGGGCCGAAGATTTCCTCGACAATCGCCGGATTGGCCTGGTCGACATCGGCGATCAGCGTCGGCTGGTAGAAATAGCCGGGGCTGTCCATGACGCCGCCACCGGTCAAGCATTCGCCGCCGGCGTCGATCGCGGCCCGCACGATGCAGTCGACACGCGCCCGCTGCCGCTCCGAGATAACAGGCGAATATTGCGTTGCCTCGTCCCAGGTCGGGCCGGGGCGCACAGCCTTCATCCTCTCCAGGATCGCGGCCGTCAGCCTGTCGGCCACGCTCCTCTCGACGATCAGGCGTGTGCCGGCGACGCAGGCCTGGCCGGCATTGAAAGTGACGCTGCCGGCGACGGCCGTTGCCGCCTTGTCCAGATCGGCATCGGCAAAGACGATCAGCGGGCTCTTGCCGCCGAGTTCCAGCGTCATCGGCTTGACGCCGGTGCGGGCCACGTTCTCCATGATTGCCGATCCGGCGCGGGTCGAGCCGGTGAAGCTGATCTTGGCGATATCGAGATGGCCGGTCAGCGCCGTGCCGGTCGTCGGACCGTCTCCCAGCACCACGTTTATGAGCCCTGCCGGCAGGCCCACTTTGACGGCGAGTTGCGCCATGTAGACTGCCGAAAAGGGCGTCATTTCCGATGGCTTCAGCACGACCGCATTGCCCGCGGCCAATGCCGGACCGAGCTTCCATCCGGCCATCGAGATGGGAAAATTCCAGGGCGTGATCGCGCCGACCACGCCATAGGGCTCGCTCATGATCATGCCGAGAGTGGCGTCGTCTGTCGGCACGAGCTCGCTGCCTTCCTTGTCGGCGAATTCGGCAAAGAAACGGATCTGCTCGGCGGTTATCGCGATGTCGCCGGCAACGAGCTGGCCGACAGGCCGGGTGGAGCACAGCGCCTCGATCCTGGCCAGCATTTCGGCTTCCGCTTCGATCAGGTCGGCCCAGGCCTGGAGTGCCTTCGTCCGTTCGCGCGGCCGAACGCCGCCCCAGTTGCTGGACTTCAGCGCCGCGTTGGCGCTTTCAACGGCACGGTCGACCATGTCGACGCCGGCCACCGGGCAAGCGGCATATGCCTTGCCGTCCGACGGTCGGTGCATCTCGATCGCACCCTCGGCCGCGATCAACTTGCCGCCAATGAAATGGCCGACGGGAAGGGAGACGGTATCCGGGTCGAAGCTCAGGCCCATGGCACCCACTCTGGAATATTCTGCAGGAGCCTAGCGCGGGCTCTGGCGCAGCATGCACCGTTCGACGATCGGTCGCGGATGATTGTTGTGTGCCGGCGATGACAGACGGCAAAATCTGTTGCGGAGGCCGGCGCCTTCGCGCTCCCGCTACCCCACGGTTACGTAGATCTTGCGGACCGTTTCGATGGTCTTCCAAATCCCGGTGAAGCCAGGTTTCATCACGAAGCTGTCGCCGGCGCGGTAGGTCACCGTTTTGCCGCCGTCGGGCGTGATTTCGATCATGCCGGAGAGGATGTGGCAGAACTCGAAAGTCTCGCCCTTGATCGAGCGCGTTTCGCCAGGCGTCGCCTCCCAGACGCCGGTATGAACGAGGTCGCCCTTGGCGACATCCTGAGCCCAGGTCTTGAAGGCGGGGTTGCCGGAAATCAGCCGTTCGGGCAGCGCCCCGGATTCGCGCGGCTGGAAGGCAGGGCTGGTATCGACGGTCTTGAGCAGGGACAAGGGATAGGCTTTCATGTTGAAATTCAATAGCCGCGCGACCGGTCGACGAGCCCGATGGGGTCAAGACCGGCGCGGTAACGCTTGATGTTTTCGACAACGGCCTGTGCGGCGCTGGCGGGCTGGGTGACGCTGGCGACATGCGGGGTCAGAATGATCTTCGGATGCGGCCAGAACGGATGGCCCGCCGGCAGCGGTTCGGGATCGGTGACGTCGATCATCGCCGCCGAAATGTGGCCGCTGTCGAGTGCGGCGACAAGGGCTTCCTGGTCGAGCTGCGGCCCCCGGCCGGTGTGGACGAGCGCCGCGCCCTCGGGCAGTTTCGCAAACAGGCCGGCATCGAGGAAACCCCGCGTCTCCTCGGTCAGCGGCAGCAGGCAGATCAAAATGTCGCTGGCCGCAAGCATCTCGTTCAATCCGGGCTCACCATGATGACAGGTCACGCCCTCGATCCGCCGCGGCGAGCGGCTCCATCCTGCAAGTGGGAAGCCGAAGGGCTTCAGGCGATCGAGGACGGCTTGGCCAAGCTGCCCGAGGCCGAGCACGCCAACCCGACGCGACCCGGCCTCCGGCTGCGCGATATCGGCCCATTCGCGGGCGCGCTGCTGCGCCAGATATCCAGGCAGGTTGCGGTGGAGCCCGAGCACGGCAAGCGTCACATATTCCTGCATCATGCGCACGATGCCTTGCTCGATCATGCGCACGATCTTCACCTTCGCAGGCACCGCATCAAGGCGAAACTGGTCGACGCCGGCGCCGATGGAGAACAGGATTTCCAGGTTCCTGTAGCGGGCGAGATTATCCGGCACGGTCCAACTGATCAGGTAACGCACGGTGTCGGGATTGACCGTTGCGGCATTCGTCGTCAAGGGGACGTCCGGCAGGTCTCTCGCGAAGGCATCGGCGAAGACCGCCCCGCGGCGCGCATCGGAATTGAACAGGAATGTCATTCCAGTTCCCTTTCAAGCCGCGCAGCGGGCGCCCAGCGCTTCGATCAATCGCTGGCAGGCGGCAAGTTCGCTGGCAAGGATGTATTCGTCCGGCTTGTGGGCGCGGTCGATGTCGCCGGGGCCGCAGATGATCGCATCGAGCCCGGCGGCCTGGTAAAGTCCGGCCTCCGTACCGTAGCTGACGGCGGCAAGCGGCACCTCGCCGGTCAAGGCGTGCAGCAGTCCAGCGAGTGGCGCGTCCGGCGGCAGCGCCATCGCCGGATAGGCGCTCATCGGACTCCACTCGATGCGAAAGCCATCCGCCGCGAGAGCCTCTGCGCGTGCCCTCACAGGCGCCAGCAGGCTCGCCGGGTCGACGCCAGGTATGGCGCGTGCCTCCAGGTCCAGCGTGCAGGTTTCGGGGATGATGTTGACCTGGTGTCCGCCCGCGACGACGCCAGCTTGCAGCGAGGAGTAGGATGGCTCGAAGGCAGGGTCGAATGGACCGTGAGTCAGCCGTTCGGCCTCGTTCACGGCCGCGCCCAGCACAGCGGCCATGGCATGGATGGCGTTGAGGCCGAGATCGGGTCTTGAGGAATGCCCCGCACGTCCCTTGATGGATACGCGGGCGGCTGCCTTGCCCTTGTGGCCGCGCACGGCGTGCATGCCGCTCGGCTCGCCGACGATGACGCCGAGCGGCTTGGCGCAAAGTTCGGGAAGGCGGGCGATCAAATGCGGCACGCCGCGACATCCCACTTCCTCGTCATAGGAGAAGGCGAGGTGGATGGGCCTGGCAAGGCGCAGTCCCGCAAGCCTGGGAGCGGCCGCGAGTGCTGCGGCAAGAAACCCCTTCATGTCCGTGGTGCCTCGTCCGTAGAGCCGTTCGCCCTCCTTGCGCAGCGCGAAAGGGCTCGAGCTCCATTGCGGCTCGCTGGCGGGAACAACGTCCATATGGCCGGACAGTATGTAGCCCGGGCCGTCGGCAGGGCCGATCGTCGCGAAAAGATTGGAACGATCGCCTTCCGGCCCTGGAAGCACGGTGACCTGGATTCCCTGTTCCGCGAGATAGGCCTCGATCCAGCCGGCGACGTCGCCGTTCGGCCTGCCGGCGACCGATGGAAAGGCGACGAGACGATCGAGGATGTCGAAGACGTCCATTCCAGCCCTCAAACGTTTCGGATTGGCCGGGATCGGTGCCGTCGGCCATATGCTGCCAGATTTCCAAAGAGGATGCGTGCGTTCTTTCGCGATTGCGTGCCGAAAGCTGAAATGTTTCAGTTGAATCTTGCGTTGCTGCGCGGCTTTCGAGCAAATCGTATCGGTCTGCTCGTTTAGCGTTGGCGGCAGAGGGTGGCCATCGGTGCGTGGCGCTCTGGTTGCGGAAATCTTGCAGGGGCATGGAATTGAAGCCGTCCGGAAGCTTGAAAATCGATACCTTCTCGATGCGGATTGGCAACATCGAAGACGTCGAACTGGACCGTTTGCACGCGCTCTCGCTCTCCGTGGGATGGCCGCATCGCGCCGAGGATTGGCAATTCGTGCGTGAATCGGGGCAGGGGTTGGTGGCGCTCGATGAGATCGGCCGGGTTCTCGGCTCGGCCATGTGGTTCGCGCATGGTACCGATTTCGCCACCGTGGGCATGGTCATCACCTCACCGCGACTCCAGACGCTGGGGGCGGGGCAATGGTTGATGAAGCGGGTCTTCGACAAGGTCGTCGGCCGCGACTTGCGCCTCAACGCAACGCGCGCGGCAAGGCGGCTCTATCTCTCGCTCGACTTCCAGCCGGAGAAGACCGTTTATCAATGCCAGGGAATCGTCCGTGCGCAGACGACAGTTGGGCAGGAAAATACCCGCGGCGAAGTCCGGAGTTTAGTCGAAAATGATATTCCCGCCGTGATCGCGCTCGACGCGGCAGGGTTTGGCGTGAGGCGGGCGGCGCTCATCGAGAAGCTTTTGGCACACTCGGCCGGCTATGGTCTTTTCAAGGGCGATAAGCTGAACGCATTCGCGCTCTGCCGGCCGTTCGGACGGGGCCATGTCGTGGGGCCGGTCGTGGCGGAAAGCGACGCCGACGCCGTGGCGATCGTCCGGCCGCACGTGGCCGACCGTGCGGGGTCTTTCCTGCGTATCGACACCCACATGGACAATGGCGAGTTCGCTGCCTTTCTGTCGCACAGCGGAATGCCAGTTTTCGACACGGTGCTCACCATGTCGCTGGGCAAACACCTCTCCGATTTTGGCATCGACGGCGCAGTTGCACCGGTGACCTATGCCCTCGCCAGTCAAACTCTTGGGTAATTCAGTCTCCCCCGAACCGTGCACTTAGGGACTCGTGTCCAGCGAACGGCAAGTGCTACAGGGAGCCGCTCATCGCATAAACCGAGCCAAAGGCGAGCGATCACTGACGAGTTTGGAAAGGGCGGGCAGGAACTAATGCACCAAGCCGGTTGATACCGCCGGATCAGGAAAACCGACTGGGGCCGTGCACCTCGAGTGCGAGCTTACGATTGGGCCTGAGCCGCGCGAATGGCATTGTGGCAGCGACACATGAATGGCCGCACCTACAGGTCGGATATATGGCCGCACGAATCAGGAACTGCAAAAGCCGAACGAACCCCTAGCCAACGGAGAGCCGTACGTCAGACGGTTCTACAATTGGCCATCGACTGGGGTTCCTTGAAGCTTTTCGAACTTTCTGTCTTGCGGCTGCCGTCGAGATGCGCGCGCTTCTGAAGGAGGTCGGGGTGTCTGGATCCGCTGTGGTGCAACCTTGATCCAAGCATCTATGGGGGTTCGAGTCGGTAGAGCGCTACCGCCAATACAGCGCTGCAACCGAGTTCGTCTGTTGAATGCGGCGCTCAATCCCATCGGGGAATATACGTACTGGGTTTGGGTGCCCCTTCCAGGACGTGGCGAACAGCTTCATGTTGCTTCCGGCCCGCATCGCACTGATCATTGACCGATCTTTAGCGGCGTTCTGAAGCCAGGCCTGTTATCTTGCGTGAACATTGAGAAGCGCTGGTCTGCGATCACGACATTGATATCCGACCCTGGCTTGAGCCGATACCCCATGATTGCCTCGGGCTGTTCCTCGACCGGTGTGCGCGAGACCGTTACAAAATTTTCGCCATGATCGACACGGGCCGGCAGTTTGGAAACGGGGACACTCAAGACATAGCACCTTGTCGTGTCGGCACGATAAGAATAGACGCCCCAAGCGCCGTGCCCCGAGAGGAGTCTTGGGGCAGCCTGCACCCAAGTGGAAGAAACCAGCAAACATGCGATCATCGCTCCAACTGATTTGATGCCCATTGTTCCTCCAGCTTGCAGCGCCATAGTGTCCCCGAGGCTTTTCGCCTAGCAAATTCGGCTTCCGGCTCTTCCAGGGTTCGTGACTGCCGTCAGCTTGCCGTCCTAACGATTCACAAACTGGTGAGTGGAAGGCTCCGGCCCGCAACAGGCAGCACGTTGTTCATAAGATAGGGGGCGCTCAACAATCCGTCCTCTGGAATGCTTGCCTGTGATCGTCCGCAAGCCACTCGACCCGTGCGGGTCGCTTCAAAGCACCTCGCCGGGATAGACACCCCACATACTGATCTGCCTGATGAAGCCGGATTTGGGACCCAGTGCAACAGCACACCATCGTCCGTCGCATCGGGTCAGTTTTACCCGCACGCCAGGCTGCAGCCAGGCAACAACCGAACTGCCATTGGACGGTTTGTCGCGCAGCGCAACGTTGTCCTTGGCCCAGGGCTCGACAACGGCCGCCCTGCGGGCTGACAGGAGCGATTCATGAATCCATCCGCTGGTTTCGTCCCAGTCTCTGACCCGTCGCCAATTGTCATACTGTTGGTAGATTTCCAGCGGCATCCCCGGGCGCAGAAGGATCCATTCAACTTGATACCCCATGCCAGGCCCGACACGAAGGTTGGCTGATGACGCTCTAAGCGTGGCAAAGCGAGGCAGAACGAGAAGATTAGCCTTGGAGCGGAGACCAGTCGCCGTCGCGGATCCTGCGAGCGATGCAGCTATCAGAATGAACCGAGCGAGAGAGATAGACCAGTGATGCCCGGCCTTGCTGAGGACGTTCGGGCCGAGATTCACCGTCGACTTCATGCAATCTGCCACGGAATGTGGAACGGCAATCTCGCATAGCAACAAACGAGAGCGTTGATTGCCGGACGCCGTCCTATGCTCTGTAGAGGCCAACTGAGGTTCGAGGCGAGCTGGATTTCAATGCCGTGAGAAGATGCAGGATCCGTCTTTCCAGGTAGTGTCCAGATCGGCCACCGCAGTTCAAGCCACCGTTGAATTCAGATCAGGTTTACGGATTGCGACATGCGCCCGTTGAGGTTCTCGCCAGCAGACGACGTATGGCATCATCCCTTCGTCTGATCCTCAGACACGGTGCTCGTCGGAATCGCGTCCAAGGCGACCAGTTTTTCCGCGCACAGATCAGCGGCGCCCGGTGCATCCTTTTTTATTCCAGAGAATTTGACCCAGCCACCGTCGGTAATGAAACCGTCCCTCTGATAGGAAGACGTTTCCTTCAGCTTGGCCAGATTTTGGCTCGCGTCGGACGCCGTGATAAACTTTTGGACACAGAGATTGGCGGCCAGTTCTGCCCTGGCTTTTATGGCTGAGGTCTTGGCCATTTCCGCCGCAGTTCCTGCCAGGGTCCAGCCGCCGGCAGTGAATCCGACGATGATGGTGAGGACCATCGCGCCTACCGCTGACCAGAACCAGAGCGTCTTGGAAGGCCGATATCTTCGAATTGTTGCGACATTTCTGGTTCTCCGTCTTGTTTGTTCTCTGTGGACTGGGATCCAAGCCAACCCGCCCAGGTCGTCAAAAGCTTACTGCTGGCTGTCCAGCAGGTGGAGGGGCGGGGCATCTCACCGGCAGAGCTTCCGATTTGTCTGATGCACAATATACTTAGTATGGGCGGAATCTATTCCACGCCGGTCGCAAGTTTCTGAAGGCAAGATGCTGGCTGCTCATTTTATCAGCCTCCTGATCTCTTCCTGTGGCGTTGCGCTACAGACGGAAACTTCGAAGGGAGCCCGATGTCGCGGACTCGTGGGTCAGGGCGAGAACCGCAATCGGCACAGCGGTAGCTATGCGCAGCAAGGGCCGGTCTACCACCTTGGCGTCAACCGGCCGCTGAACTGTCGATGTGCTTGCCCCCAAGTTTGGCTCTCCGGGTTTCGCCGTCACCAGTACCCTCTTCGACACACTCTGTCCGACAGGGGCGGAGGAGCTCACATCTCGCCCACGGCCGTGCCGTCACCGTTGGCCACCATCGCCGCAATTTCCCGGCAGGCATCCAAGTCGCTTGCTTGACCGAGCGCCTCCAGAGGAGCGCGAACGCGCAGCCATACGGCGTCCCCGGTTCGTTGGGCCAGAACCGCCTTCACCGCTGGCACGACGGGCAGCTTAAGGAGCTTGCCAAGCAGGTCGTCGATCAAGGGATCGTCCTCACCGCGCACGAGTTTCGCCAGCAGGGCCGGTGCGAAATTGGCCACCCCGCTGATCGCGCCGCTGGCGCCCTGCCTGACCGCTCTCGCCAGATGGCCTTCATGGCCGACGAGTACAGCGAGGTCGCGATGCTCGGCAAGCAGCGCCGCCGTCTGCTCCCAGTCGCCGCTGGAGTCCTTGACCCCGGCGATGGCCTGCGGAAAGGCGACGCGCAGGCGCGCGACCAGTTTCGGGCCGATCCGGACGCCGGTAAGGGCCGGGATGTTGTAGAGGATGACGTCGCGGGCGGCCGCGCCGGAGCGCTCCAGCACCTCGCTGATCCAGCGATAGCTGCCTTCCTCCGTTGGCTGCTTGAAATAGAAGGGGGGCGTCAGCAGGATGCCGCCGCAACCAGCCTCAAGTGATCGCCGGACGTGGTCGCCTGCGTCCTGTGACGACGGCCCGTAGACACATTCGATCAGCCTGTCGGCGTGGATGCCGGCCGCGGCCGTTCTCTCGTAGAGGGTCGCACGGACCGTGGCCGAAATCGACACGCCTTCGCCGGTCGTGCCGAAGGCGGTCACCACCCGCATACCTTGTGCCAGCAAGTGTCCAGCGTGTGCGACGAAGCGGGGCCAGTCGATTGCGCCACTTTGCTCAAACGGTGTTGTCAGCGCCGCGCTGAGGCCGATCTTCTTGCGCATGGGATGGTCATCGGACACAGGTTTTATCCTTAATTGGTTGGCGGGATTTCGAGGAGCATTCGGCGTAAGGATGAGAGATCGGCCGGCGCCCGCCCGGTGAAGATACGGAAGGCTTCGATGCCTTGGTGGAAGAACAGCTCGAAACCGCTGAGTACCTTGACGCCCGCCGCTTCGGCTTGTTGCTTGAAGATCGTGTCGACGGGTGTGTAGACGGCATCGAACGCCCAGCGCTGCTTTCCCAGCAATTGCGGCCGCACCGGAGAGCCCGGATGTCCGTGCATGCCGAGCGGCGTGCAATTGACAATGCCTTCCGCGCCGCCTATCGCCGCATCGACGTCAACGCGTGAGGACGTCGCGACGGCGCCTTTCGAGGCGGTCGCGATCGCGGCGGCAAGCGAGTGAGCCTTCTCGGCATCGCTGTCGACGACGGTCAGGGCCTCGGCGCCGAGCGCCAGCAGCCCGAAGGCCACGGCCTTGCCGACACCGCCTGCTCCGATCAGGCCGACGCTGCCCGGCGCCATGTCGCCAAAAGCCTCGCGGTAGGCGGCTATGAAACCGGTATGGTCGGTGTTGTAGCCGCTTGAGCCCCGCGGTCCGAACACCACTGTGTTGACCGAACCTATACGTCTGGTCAGGTCGTCGTGTATGAGCAGCCTGGAGGCCACGATCTCCTTGTACGGATAGGTGACGTTCACGCCGCGAAGGCCGTCGTCGCGGCAGGCGTCGAACACGGCGTCGAAGTCCTTACCCATCTCGCGCGGGATGAAGAGGTCGTAGCTGACGTCCAGGCCGCTGAGGCGGCCGGCGAGACGATGCAGGTCCGGCGAACGCGAGCGCTTTATGTTGTCGCCGATCAACCCAAGCCTGACCGCGTCGGTCAGGCCGGCACTTCGGCGATCGTGCGGAGCCGTGCTCATCCCTGGTATCCGAACTGCCTTGGCAGCCACAGGACGATTTCCGGAAACAGCATCATCAGCAGCAGCGCAACGACCAGCACGCCGATGAACAGCCAGATCTCGCTGATGATTTCGCGCAGCGGAATGCGCGTCGTCGCATTGATGACGAACAGCACGACCCCATAAGGTGGTGTAATCAGCCCGATCATGGTGTTGACCACCACCACGACGCCGAAATGCACGAGGTCGATCCCAAGCAGCCGGCAGGTCGGAATGAACAGCGGTACGATCACCAGGATGATCGTCGATGCGTCGAGCAGACAGCCAAGCAGCAGCAGCAGCACGTTGACCATGAACAGGAAAGCGAGCGGGGATATGTGCAGTCCCTGCAGCGAGGCTGCCATGTGGGCTGGAATGTTTTCGCTGGCGACGATGTAATTGAAGATCAGGGCGCCGCCGATGACCAGGCCAACGGCGGCGGACGAGCGTGCGCTTTCAGAAAGGATGGCATAAAGCTTCCGCCAGCTCAGCGCACGATAAAAGACAGCGGCCAGTACCAGCGCATAGGCGGCCGCGACGGCGGCCGCTTCGGTCGGCGTGGTCGCGCCGCCATAGATGCCGTAGAGCAGGATGACCGGCATAAGCAGCGCCGGAAATGCATTGAGAGTCACCTTCGGCAAGGCTCGCAGAGGCACGGCTTCCTCGACCGCGAAATCGCGCTTGCGGGCGACCCACGCGTTGACGCCCATCAGCACCGCGCCCATCAGCAGGCCAGGCAGGATGCCGCCGAGGAACAGGAAACCGATAGAGGCATCCGAAACCAGCGCGTACATCACCATCGGAATCGACGGCGGGATGATCGGCCCAATGGTTGACGCGGCGGCGGTGATAGCGGCGGCGTAGCCGCGCGGATAACGACCGTCCCTGGTCATCATTTCGATGATGATCTTGCCCAGCCCGGCGGCGTCGGCCACGGCCGAGCCCGACATGCCTGAAAAGATCACGTTGGCGACGACATTGACGTGCCCGAGCCCGCCTCGCATCCGGCCCACGATCGCCATGCAAAACCGCAGCAGCCGCTCGCTGATCGTGCCAGCGTTCATGATGTTGGCGGCGACGATGAACAGCGGCACGGCCAGGATAATGAAGCCGTCATAGAGCCCCTGGATGATCTGCTCGGCGGCAAGCCCCAGATCCTGACCCTTGACAGCAAGGTAGACGATCGCCGCGACGATCATGGAATAGGCGACTGGCGTGCCAATTCCAGCTAGAACGAACAGCGCCAGCAGGCAAAGAGAGAAGGCGGCGGTCACAGCGGCGTCGCCTCCTCATGCGGCTCGGGCGCGCCGCCGCGAGCAAGTTGCCATACGCGCAGCGCGTAGCGCACGATCACCGCGACGGCGAATAGCCCATAGACGCTGAACACGACGTCGAGCCGGATGCGCAGCGTGGCACTTTTCTTGATCTTATAGAAGGCGATGTAGTCATATGTTGCCGGCAGCGCCGCTAGGAATCCAGCGATGATCGCCGCCGCCGAAATCAGCGCGAAAACGCGCTGGGTTCGGCGGCTGGCAATCAGGTAGAACAGGTCGAACGTAACGTGGTCGCGCTCGGTGAGCACGAATGCCGAACTCCAGAACACCAACCACAGCCAGGTCGTCAGACACACTTCCAGTGTCCATCCGAGCGGGTCGTTGATCACGTAGCGCGTGAATATCTGCAGGATGAAGGCGATGAACATGGCGGCGAGAAGCGCCACCGCCACGTTATCGGCCCGCGCCTGCAACCAGCGGATGGTTGCGGACATCGGTCTTTCCGGCTCAGAGGGCGTTGATCTTGTCGACCATGCCTTGCGGCCAGTCCTTAGCGAAGTCGGAGTCCAGATAGGCCTTCTGCACATGTTTGCGGAACGCGTCGACGTCGGGCGTGTAGACTTTCAAACCCTTGTCCTTGAAGAACTGCTCGAGTTCGGATTCCAGCTTCAGCTGCTTCTGCCGTCCGGACTCGGCTGCGTCGTCCGCCGCCTTCTGCACCGCCGCCTGCCGATCCGGTGCCAGCCCATCCCAGACCTTCTTGGAAAAGGCGAGGTAGTTCAGGTCCACGAGGTGGCTGGTCAAGCAAATCTGCTTGGTGACCTCGTAGAATTTGGAATCCTTGTCGGATGGCAGGGGATTGTCCTGCCCATCGATCGCGCCGGTCTGCAAGGCTGTGTAGATTTCGGTAAACGCCACTGGCACCGGATTGGCGCCCAGCGCCTTGCCAAGAAACTGCCAGGCATCGGTTCCGGGCATTCTGAGCTTAACGCCGGCCAAATCGTCCGGCGTCTTGATTTCCTTTTCGATGCGAAGGTTCAATTGGCGGCGGCCGAGATACATCACCGTCAACAGCTTGACACCGAGTTCATCCTCCACCTTTTTCTTCATCGGATCCATGAAGTCAGCCGCGAAAACCTTTTTTTGGTGCTCGGCGTCACGATGCAGATAGCCGGCGGTGAAGATCCCCCATTCGGGATAGAGCGAGGCGAGTTCCTGCGCCGAGGTGATCGACATTTCCAGATTGCCACGGGCAATTGCTTCCAGTTCGGTGCCTTGCTTGAACAGTTCGGCGTTCCAGTGCGGCTCAAACGTGGCGAAGGCGCGCACCGCTGGGGCGAACACGCTGGTCAGCGCCACCGCGCGCTGATCGCCCGGTGTTGCCGGTGACGATAGCCTCAGTGTGATCTTGTCTTCCGCCAGGGCGTCGCCGACCTGTGAGCCACACATGGCGCCAGCAACGGCGAAAGCGGTTGTGCGGAGAAATCTGCGGCGATCGAAAGTGGCAGTGGTCATGCTTTTCCTCCCTGAACTGCATGTCGGGCGACGTTGTGCCCAGCAATCGAGCATCGCACGACAGCCTTCCTCGTTCAACCCACGTAGCGGAGGACGCCAGATATTCGCCATTTTGTATGACGATCTCTGGCGCCCCGCAGGGGAGCAGTCTCCCGCACCGCCAGTGGCCTGACAGCACTCGCCCAGCGTGAGCAGCTTCAAGGTTCTCAGGAGGGTCGCGACAGCATGACAGACGTATGGCATTTCGAGAAATTCATGATATTCCTGCCAAATGCTTATGAACGCTTCCGACGCGACGATATCGGATACCGCCTATCGGCAGATACGGGCCGACATAATTTTTGGCCGCCTGGTTCCCGGCGAGAAGCTCAAGCTCGAAAGGCTGAAGGGCCTCTACGGAGCCAGCGTCTCAACCCTGCGGGAAATACTCAACCGTTTGGCCTCCGATGGGCTCGTGGTGGCAGAAGGACAGCGGGGCTTCGAAGTCGCGCCGGTCTCGCCAGAGGATCTGAAGGAAATCGCGGCGCTGCGGCAACTGCTTGAATGCCACGCAATGGAATTGTCCTTCGGCGCCGGGGATGTGGAATGGGAGGGTAAGGTGGTTTCGGCCCACCACAAACTGCATCAGATGGAAATCAGGATGATCGGTGGAGACCGGTCGGTAACCAAGGACTGGAAACGCTACGACTGGGAGTTCCACCAATCGCTGATTTCCGCCTGCGGGTCTCGTGCGCTCATGGAAACGCATGCCGCGGTTTTTGACAAATATTTGCGGTATCAGATGATATCGCTGACCTTTCGTGGGCAAATCGCGGCCGACGAACACAGACAGTTGCTGGAGGCAGCGTTGGCCCGCGACGTGGCGACGGCGCAGATGGTGCTGCGCCGGCATGTCGAGGCGGGCGTCAAGCATGGTTTGACCGCCTGAGCGCAATGCTTTGCGGCAGCCACACCGCGGCTCATCCCGTTGGTCGTCCGCAGAGATCGGCGCATCTATAATCGCGGTCTCATGTACGCGCCATACTTCCGGTGCGACCTATGTGTAGGCCCGATACAGATTGCCTCGCGCCTGTTCGCACGGCATCGCCGACGAGCAAATTTCCAGCACCGAACAATAATGCTCCGCAATATGGTCTGTGAACACGGGTCAGAGCCACCCCGAGTGGTGCCTACCCTCGGAACTCTTCAACGGGATAGCGAGTGGCGGCACAGGACGATCGAGCACGCCTGAAATCTTCGAAAAATGCGGCGCACCAAACGCACCAAAGTGCAATCCTGGCGGATGCTCTCCTCAGGCTAAGGCTCCTTAGAAACTCGTTCTTCTCCCGCAGCTCACGAGGACGTCGACGATTTCCCGGCGAAGGTCAAAGTCGCTGCGACCAGTCGGATGCGTCCGCCTGCACGAACAGGTAAATGCCGATGGCCAGCAACATCGCCAGCATTATCCAGATTATCAGTTTCGAGATGTTCACAGGCGTCAGATAATAGGAATGGCGCCGCGGCAGCAATTCACATTTCGAGGCTTGGAGCATTTGAGGGATCAGATTGCACGATCGCGTTATCGCTCTTGATCGGCCTCTTTTTTTAGCGTTCCCTGATGCGTTGTGACGAGATCGATATTCGAAACGATATTCGCTGTCGCTGCTGGGGTCGCCCTGTCGACTGCACTCGGCTATCTCGCCTATGCTTGGCCGGGCGATGCCGTGCCCATGCTGGAATGGCTCGCCAGTCCGTTTACATTCAGCACCCTTCTGTGGGCCGCGCTCGGGGCGATGTTCGGGCTCAGCGCCTTGCAATTCCAGCGAGGCCGGACAGGTGTCAGCCGCAAAATGCGGCGCGACGAGCGGGAAACACCATAGCGGACAGGAGCCTGCTGGAGATGCGGAGACGCCGGTGAACAGCACGCGCCTATCGCGCTGGGAAACATGGTCACCGGGTGCCCTCAAAAGTTCTGCGCTTGTGTAGCTGAGGGTGCGCGAAGGGCGGTGAAAGCGCAAACCACGGGAATCTGACGACGTGGGTGAGAGCGAGAACTAAGCCTCGCCCGACCCTCGGCCCAACGACACGCCGGTTCTCGAGATCTCGTATTTCACGAATCCGCTGTGCTGTTGGAGCTGGGGCTTCGAGCCTCAATTGAGACGCTGGATGACGCCCCGGGAAGCTGAGGGCGCCACAGGCAATCCAGACGGCACGATGGCCAGCAAAGCTGCGTTTCCCTAGCACGCGCTGCGCGTTCCGCCGCTCGCGTCGAGCTTCCGCCGCTCACGCGATGGTGAAGCCGCGGCTGGAACATACCGGCTGAGCTCGGGTTAGCGACATGCTTCGTGCCGCAAGACGCCCCCGAGAGCGATCGCTTAAGAAACGTCGCAGGAACGTTCATGAAAACCCAGCAACTGCCGAACATCAATCATCGCGGCCCGCTCATCGTCATCGCGGCGGCGGCCCTGGCGTGCGCAATCGCGTTCTACTACTTCGCCACCCCGCTCACTGGGGTAACGGGAACCCCAGGAGCGATGCTTGTGCTCGTTGCCAGCCTGGCGCTTGCGCTGGATGGCCTCGTGTTGCGCTTCAAAGGAAGTGGTGTCGTCTTCACTCTGGCCTGGATCTTGGGCCTTCTAGGAGCACTCGGCACGTTCGCTGCCGCCATCTTTCTCCATGCTTGGTGGCTCGTGGCGGCAGTTGCCGTCGTGCTGGCCGGGCTGTTGATCACCCTGGGTTTCCGTCAGACCAACATTCAGGACCCGTCCCGATGAGAACTGCCATCTTCCGCTTGAGCCTGGCATTTGCCGTCTCCCTGTTGCTGGGGCTGGGCACACATTCCGTCTCTGCCCAGAATGACAACAATTCACCCGCGTCACAACCGGGCGGCATACCGGATGCCGGTAGACGCCCGAACGACACGAGCGGAGGCACCAGCCCTTCGGCCGGGGGAGCAGGCTCGCCGGAGGAGGCGACAACAGCCCCGCTCCCTGCACCCAAGCCAATCCCGCTGATCCCGCCGCAGCCGACCTGGAACAGCTTTCACGGCCAGCTCAATGGCCAGAAGTACTCGCCGCTCACACAGATTACCGCGGACAACGTCGGTTCGCTCCGCAAAGTATGGGAGTTGCACACTGGCGATATGTCAGACGGATCGGGCGCATTGCCACCGTCGGTCTGGTCCGCAACCCCCATTTTCGCCAATGACACCCTTTATATCGGGACCCCCTTCTACGGGGTGCTGGCGCTCGATCCGGGAACAGGGGCGATCAAATGGAAATTCGAGTCCAAATCCACTCTCAAGGCCTTGACACAGCCAGCCTTGAAGAACCGTGGCGTTGCTTACTGGCAGAGCAAGAATCCCGTGGCGGGCGAGGGCTGTCAGAAGATCATCTATCTGGGCACCATGGATGCGCATCTCTTTACGCTCGATGCCAATACCGGACAGCTCTGCAAGAAATTTGGCTCGGGTGGCGTGTTGGATGTGAACCAGTGGAACGACGTCAACGCCAAGTACCCGCTTTCGCTGTTGCAGCCGCCCACCGTGGCGGGCAACCACGTCATCATCGGCTGGGCTGGCAAGGATTGGGCCTATGCCGAGGCTCCTCCTGGGACTGTGTTCTCGTTGGATCCTCAGACGGGCGTGCGACAGTGGTCGTTTTCGGCGCTGCCGGCGCAGATCGCAAAACGGACCGGGACCGCAAATGTCTGGACGGCAATGTCCGTGGACGAAGGGCTCGGACTCGTGTACCTGCCGGTCTCCAGCCCGTCGCCGAATTACTGGGGCGGCAATCGTGCCGACCCGATACCGCTTGCGACGTCCACCACCGCACTAGATCTTGAAACCGGCAAGGTCGTCTGGTCACGACAGTGGGTCCATCACGACATCTGGGATTACGACATCAACTCGGCGCCTACGCTTATGGACATCACCGTGGCGGGCAAACAAATTCCTGCCCTCATGCAGGCGACGAAGATGGGCTTTCTGTTCGTCGTCGACCGGCGCACCGGAAAAGACGTCTGGCCGATCGATGAACGCCCTGTACCGGGCGGCGACGGCAGCGTCCAAGGGGAAGTCTACGCTCCCACTCAGCCGTTCCCGACCAAACCCGCACCGCTGCTGGACCAGTCCAAAAAGCCACCCATCTGGCGAATAGCTGATGTCGTCGGTCTGGGCGAGTGCTCCCGCTTATGGGACAACCTCTCCTATCGTGGCATGTACAGCCCGCCGACACACAAGGGCGAGGGCGTGCTGGCCTACCCGGATTCGGCGGGCGGAGTGCAATGGGGCGGGGTCGGTTTCGATCCAAGCACCCAAACGGTGGTGGTCAACTTCTCGCATGTCGTCCAATCCATCAAGCTCTATCCGCGCGATGAATACCAACGGCTCGCCGGCGATTCCGGCAATGAGCAGGGCTACTATCCGCAAGAGGGCGCACCGTACGGCATGTCGCTGCACAACGCTCTCAACTGGCTTGGCATGCCGTGCTGGGCACCCCCCTTCGGAGAAATCGCCGCCATCGACATGACCACCGGCGACGTCAAATGGCGGCGGCCGATGGGAGCATCGCAGAAGTGGGGCTTCTATATGCCTGAATCCCTCGGCTCGGTGACGATTGGTGGCCCCGCCGTGACGGCGGGTGGCTTGATATTCATCGGGGGTTCGATGGACGCGAAGGTGCGCGCCTATTCTCTCGCGAACGGACAGGAACTGTGGTCCGACATCGTCCAGGCGCCCGCGGTGGCCAATCCTGCGGTGTACGAGTACCGCGGCCGCGAGTACGTGGTGTTCGTGGCCGGCGGGAACACCATTCTGAAGGACCAGGTCGGCGATCAGGTTGCCGCTTATGCCCTTCCCGGGCCGTGATGTCCAACGCCACCACCGGTAAAGCTCTGGTCGCAGGTCCGGTCGCTGCCGCTGTGACTGTCTTGCTCCGGATGCACCATCGGCCACATCCAGGAAGCTGCGAAGGCATACTTCGAATGAGAGTTGGGAATTGCCAAAGCGCAAAGGCGTCCTCGTGCATGCGAGGCAAGGGCGAAGTCCAAGGGGGCACCTGGCAAAGGGTCGATCGCGCTGCACCGGTCATCGCACGAGCCGTGGCCACTCTGTCGGTCGCCTCCGGATCTGCTCTGGTCACATCTCCCTTCAAACTACGCGAACTTCTTCGCACCGGCGGTTCCACTGGGGCCTCATAGCCCTAGTTGTCCTGATTAGACCTTACCTGAGGCCGCCATGAACGATCTTCCAATCCTCACCCTGGGGATGATCCTGCTCACCGCTTCTTTGGTGGCGATGATCTCCAGACGGCTGCAACTTCCTTACAGCGTCGGGCTAGTTGCGGCAGGTATAGCCCTTGGCTTCATGCCCGGCGTCGTCGAACTTCCCCTCAGTCGGGATTTGATCTTCACGGTCTTTTTGCCGCCGCTGATATTCCAGGCGGCACTTGCGATTGAATGGCGTCATTTTCGCCTCAACCTGCCGGTCACGATTCTGCTCGCTTTTCCCGGGGTCGCAATTGCCGCCGCAGTGGTTGCGGCTGGCATGCATTTGCTGCTCGGATGGACTTGGATCGGATCGGGGCTGTTCGGCGTGCTGATAGCGGCGACGGATCCGGTGTCGGTCATCGCAGCCTTCAAGGAAATGAAGGTTCAACCCCGCCTGGCTCTGCTTGTCGAATCGGAAAGTCTGCTCAACGACGGCGCAGCCGCAGTTGGCTTCGGCATCTTGGCCGCAATCGCGGCAGGCACCGAGTCGACGCCCCTGAACGTTGCTGGATCGCTGGTGTGGACTGTCGCGGGTGGGATTGCCTCCGGTGCGGCAGTGGCAGCTCTGCTCCTTCTGATCGCCGGCCGGACCGAAGACCATCTTGTTGAAATAACCCTGACGACCATCGCGGCCTACGGTTCGTTTCTGCTTGCGGAGGACCTTGGCATGTCGGGCGTGCTGGCTACTCTCACCGCAGGCTTGATTGTCGGGAACGTCGGCTGGAAAGGCGCTATTTCCGCCAATGCCAGAAGTCACGTTCTGGCGTTCTGGGAGTACGCGGCCTTCCTGGCAAATTCGATCGTGTTCATCCTGATCGGCGGCCATGAAGCCCATCAGCCGTTTGGGATATTCGCAGGCACCTCGGCGGTCGCCGTCATCCTCGTGCTGGTTGGTCGGACCTTGGCCATTTATCCTTTCTGTGCCCTCCTTGCTGCGACGCCCCTGAAGGTGGATGCCAGCTACCAGCACATTTTGGTCTGGGGCGGTCTGCGCGGCGCCCTCGCTCTGGCCCTGGCGCTCGCACTTCCTGAAAACGTCGCCGAGCGCAGTCAAATAATCGTTGTCGCATTCGCAGTCGTTGCCTTTTCCATCTTTGTCCAAGGCTTGACCATGCCGTGGCTCATCAGACGAATGGGTCTGACCGCCGAAAGCGCGGGCAGCCGGTGAACAAGTCGACGGCGGTGTGGGGTTCTCGGCTGTTGAAGGCGCTGTGCTGTCACCAGGGCTGAAAAGAGTTGCCGCTCGGTTGCGTCCGGGCTGCACCGGGCGTGCGGGCGCATGCTTGTCCACCAGTCCGCCATGCACCGTTTTGCGAAGCGAGCGCAGCGCCCTGTTGAGCGTGAAGCACAACAATCAAGGGTGACGCGTTCAACCAGCGCAGCGACCGGTCCCAAGCTGATCCGTCACGCCGAGCGCGACGGATGTCGTGTGGGCCTGACGATCTCTCCCTACTGCGCAGCTGCTCGCAGAGGCTGCTTGTGAGGGTCTGCCGGGCGCAATGGCGCTGCGTGGTCCCGGTTGCGGGACCTAATTCCAGTCGCGCCTGCGGTCGCGGACGACCAGGAAGACCAGATCGCGGCAGCTAAACACCAATGTAGCGTTGCAAGAGGTCGGGCTGCGCCTTGATCTCCGCGGCAGGGCCTTCGTGGACGATATGACCGTTGTTGATGATGTAGACGCGCTTTGCCAACGACAGCGTTGCAGCCAGGTTCTGTTCGACCAGAACGAGGGTGTGGCCGGCCTCGGCCAGCTCGCGGCAGGTGCGAACGAGATTCTGTACGATGACAGGTGCAAGGCCCTCGAATGGCTCGTCGAGCAGGACGATTTTCGGGTCGCGAACAAGAGCGCGGGCGATCGCCAGCATCTGCTGTTCGCCGCCCGAAAGATCGGTACCCCGGCTGCCGCGGCGCTCTTTCAGCCGTGGGAACATCTCGTAGATGCGCTCGAGCGGCCATCTGTTGTCGGCGGTCAATCCAGCCAGGATGATGTTGTCTTCAACGGTCAAGCTGCCGAAGATCCGGCGATCCTCGTGGACCAGCTGCATTCCGCGTCGAGCTATGCTGTGTGCCTTCCTGCCGGCCAGTTCCTCACCATCGAGCTTTATACTGCCCGTACGCGGGCTCACAACACCCATCAGGCTCTTGAGCGTCGTCGACTTGCCGGCGCCGTTCCTGCCAAGAAGCGCGATCACCTCGTGCTTTTCAACACGCAACGACACGTCGAATAGAATGTGGCTGTCGCCGTAGTAGCTGTTCAGCCCGGCGACCTCGAGCAGGCTCATGCTACCTCCTCGTGGATCCCGCCGAGATACGCTTCCTGCACCTTTGCATTGGCCTTGATCTCCTCTGGCGTCCCTTCCACGAGGACGCGGCCCTCCTGCAGCACGGTCACCCTTTCGACCAGTTCGAACAGCGAATCCATGTCGTGGTCGATGATGATCATCGTGCGGCCGCGCCCGATCGACTTCAGCAGCGCAACCGTCTCAATGCGCTCTCGTGGGCTCATCCCGGCAAGTGGCTCGTCCAGCAGCAGCAGGCTGGGCGAGGTTGCCAGCGCCAAGCCAATCTCGAGCCGGCGTTTCTCGCCATAGGCAAGTTCGGACACTGGGGTCTCGGCCCGCTGCGTGAGGCTGACCAGCGCCAGCGTACGGTCGACCTGCACTTGGAGACCTGGGATTTTGTCGATGTTACGGAACAGGTCGAGCCTGAATCTGCCGCGAAGCTCGCCCAAGGCGGCGATCCTAAGGTTATCCCTAACCGTCAGCCGATCAAAGAGCTGGTTGATCTGGTAGCTCTTCGCCAGCCCGAGCTGGCACACATCCGCTACGCCCAAAGCGGTGATGTCACGGCCCTGGAACAGGATCCTGCCAGATGTCGGCGACACCTCTCTGGTGAGCATCTTGAAGAAAGTACTCTTGCCGGCTCCATTTGGCCCGATGATGCCCCGCACCTCACCTTGCTCAACGCTGAAATTGATGTCGCTGTTGGCCAACAACCCGCCGTAGCGCTTACTCAAACCAATGGCCCGAAGGACCGGTCCGGCCGCGGAGTCTGTGGGGCGGTGTATTGTCGGCATCAGCTCCGCGGGGGAGGTGGAGGTAGAGTGGTTGCCCGCGGGGACTGCGCCTGACACCTGAGCCGGCCGCACGGCTTTTTTCCCCCCTGTGCCCAATTCATAGACGTCGATGATAGCGCCAACGATGCCTCGCCTGAGAAAGCAGACGAGCAGCACGAACACGATGCCAAGCACCAGCTTCCAGATCGCGCCAAGATGTAGCGTGTTCTGGAAATAGTCGCTCAGAAAGAGCCACACCGTGGCACCGACCAACGGGCCGAACAGGGTTCCAGCGCCGCCTATTGCGGTCTGCATGACGAGCTGGCCGGAGGTGTCGAACATGAAGGCTTCGGGCGGCATGAAGCCTTGCATGACGCCGAGCAAACCGCCGGCGAAGCCGGCATAGACCGCGGCGATTACGAAAGCGGCATGTTTGTAGCTGTGGATGTCGTGGCCCAGCGCCGCGGCGCGTAGCGGGTTGTCGCGGATCGCCGAGAGGATCGCCCCGACGGGCGAGCGCACGATGCGCAACGCGATCATCAGGCCAACGAAATACCAGATGGCCAGAAAGATATACATCGTCCAATCGGTATTGAATTCGAGTGTGGTGAAGCCAAGGTTGAAACTCGGGGTCGGCACGCCGGGCAGGCCATTTTCGCCGCCGGTGTAGGCCGACAGCGGATTGAATTCCACGAAGAAGAACACCTCCGAAATCGCCACCGTGATCATCGCGAAATAGATGCCTGTTCGCTTCAGCGCGACCAGTCCGACCAGGTAACCGACGACGCCCGCCACGATGGCACCGATGCAGACGGACGCCAGCACGTGGGGAAAGTCCATCTCGGTCATCAGGTAGGCCGCGAACATGCCCCCTGTGCCGAAAAAAGCGGACTGGCCGAAAGAAAGGAGCCCGGTGTAACCGAAGAGAATGTCGAACCCCAATCCGAACAAGCCCCAGATCAGAATGCGGTTGATGGTCGCCGGCGCAAAGCCGAGATGCGGCAGGACGAAGGGAGCAACGACCAGCGCCATCGCCGTCAGCACCTCGACCAGAAACGGATTCTTGCTGTTCATAGGCACACCGGTCACTCACGGCCCGCCGTGCCGAACAGCCCATACGGGCGCAGCACCAGGACGAGAGTCATTGCCACAAAAAGCATGACATAGGCGTATCCCGGGTTGAACATTGAGGTGATGGAGATGATCTCCCCGGCGATCAGGCCGCCAACCACGGCGCCTGGGAACGATCCTACGCCGCCGATGACGACGACAACGAAGGTCTGCACCAGGATCGACTCCCCGACGTCCGGCGCGATCGACACCACTGGCGCGTTTACAATGCCGGCAAAACCGGCCGCCATCGCCCCGATGCCGAACACCAGCGTGAAGATCTTGTAGACGTCGATCCCAAGCGAGCTGACCATTACAGCGTCCTCAATACCGGCGCGCACGATCATGCCGATGCGGGTGCGGTAGAGGACGAAGTAGAGCGCGAGCAGCGCAACGGTGACGATAGCCAGCAAGGCCAGGCGATATGTCGGATACATCATGAAACCGAGTGGCGTGATGCCGACCAGCGATCCAGGCGGAGGCACGGACTTGGACAGGCCGCCGAAGAAGAAGCGCACCGCCTCGACGAAGACGATGCCCAGGCCGAAGGTCACCAGTAGCTGATCCTCATAGGGTCGGGAATAGAAATGCCTGATGATGAGTTTCTCCATAAGGAGGCCGACCAGCATGACAAAAAGCGAACCGGCGACCACCGCGACGACATAGGAGCCGGTATAATCGTAAGCGACGTAACCGGCATAACCGCCCAGCATGAACATCGCGCCATGTGCCAAGTTGAGCACGCCGAGCGTCCCGTAGATAATGGTGAGGCCGGAGGAAATAAGGGCCAGGAGCGCGCCCAACACCAATCCATTGAAGCATTGCGATACGAAATTGGCCCAGTTGATCACGCTGCCGCCCGCCGTCTGAGGTTAAGGAATAGTCCGTGCCGTCGTTGCCAGGACGAGCAATTGACAACCTAGACGTTGTTCGTCCGGATTTCACGAATAGATCGCGGGCTTGCACTAGCGCTGCTGCAGGGATGCGACTCGCCCAGCCTTCTCCGTGCTTCGTGCTCGCAAGAGCCGTCAGGCTACCTCAGGTGTAGTCCCCGAGTTGACAGCCGAAGGCATCGGGCTTCTGCATCAGACCTTCGCCGGGCACGATCTCGACGACGTCCCAGAAATCCTCCTCATTCTTCATGTCCTTGGCGGCCTTGCCGCGAACGATGACGACGGGACGAATGAGCTGGTGATCCTCTGCGCGGAACTTCACGTCGCCGACCATCGATGGGAAGGTCTCGCCCTTCTCGTACTGCTTGATCACGTCCGGTGGATAGAAAGTTCCTGCTTCCGAGACCATGCGTGCCCAGATAGCGAATTGCATGTAGCCGTTCTCGGCGCCCCATTCGGGCCGGTAATTGTACTTCTTCTGGAAAGCATCGACGAAAGCCTTGGCCAAGGGGTACTGGTCTTCCATCGTCCACCAGAAATCGGTGGCCGCAAACACGCCTTCAGTCAGCTCCGCCCCGACTTCCTTGGCCAGGAATGGGATTTGGTACGGAATCACCATCTTCATGTTCGGCGTCAGGCCGAACTGCTTGGCCTGTTGGACCGACAGCACGGCGTCGCGGCCCCAGTTGACGTTGACGATGAACTCGGCGCCGGAATTGGCAATGTTGGTAAGATACTGGCTGAAGTCCTGGGTCCCGAGCGGCGACACCTGGTTCGTCACCATCTGCCAGCCGCCCTGCGATGTCAGATAGTCGTTGACGGATTTGGTGACGGTGTGGCCGTAGGTGTAGTCGGGCGTCATGAACGCGGCCTTCTTGCCCTTTCCGAAATTCTTCAGCAGCACCGGACCGATGGCGTTCGCGCACGTCTCGCCATAGACGCACTGGCGGAAGGAGTAACGCGCGCAGTCCTTGCCAGTGGTGTCATTCGAGCCGGAGATGGCCACGAGGTACAGGATCTTTTCGCGCTGGGCGAATTTGTTGAGTGCGACGGCCACCGCCGAGGACGTGGAGCCCGTCATGGCGACGATCTTCTTGTCGTTGATGAAAGTCTGCTGTTCCTGCACGGCGTTGTTCGGTTTGGCGGCTGAGTCGGCGACGACCAGTTCCACCTTCTTGCCCAGTACCCCTTTCTCGATCTTAGGCGCGATCTGTTTGAGCAGATCGTTGCCTTCGTTGATGTGCTCGATCGCCAGCTGCATGCCCTTGAGTTCATCCTCGCCCTGTACCGCATAGGCGCCCGTGCGCGGGACAGAAGCGCCGATATGGACGGTGTCGCCCTGCGAACCTACCGGCCAAGTGCCGAGCGCGGGCTTGTCGTCGGCGGCAAAGGCCGGGCGTAGAAATGAAGCTGGCAGTATAATGCTGCCGGCAACGCCGGCGCCGGCCTGCAGCATGGTGCGCCGGGACAGGCCGGCCGATTTATGGTCATTGAATTGCATTGCATGTTCCTCCCTTGGCCAAGCGCTTCTGGAGCACTCGTTGCTGCCCGGGCTCGGGCAGAAATCGGATCGCATTGGCATTCGCAACCGCACGAGAGGTTCGGTCAATGCAACTTTGGTTGGATGATTTGGATTAATGATCTAGATTAACAAGCCACCGCAAATTGCTTCGGCAGATGGAACTCTCACCGCGCGGACGTGGAATGCCCCTAAACGGTCACGCAGTGATGGCCAGACTGACGCAGGCCATGAAACTTGGGGCAGCTGACCTCGCCAGTCTTGAAGCCCTCTTCGAGCGAGACGTTACCGTCGGGAAGCGAGAGGAACTCGTCATCCACGGCTCGCCCTTCCGCAGCTTGTGCTTTGTCAAAGACGGATATGCAATTCGCTACAGGGTGCTGCGAAGCGGAAGGCGTCAAATCCTCAAGCTCATCCTCCCGGGTGACGTCATCGGATTTCCGGTCAGCTTTTTCGATCGGTCCACCTATACCGTCGTGGCGCTCACCGAGATGACCTGCACGGTCTGTTCGCTCGAATCCTATATCCTCCTGTGCTACGAGCAACCGCAATTCGGACTTGTTCTGAGTTGGCTTGCCGCGCAGGAAGCAGCAGGCTATGCCGAGCATATCGTCAACATTGGCCGGCGCAGGCCGATAGAGCGCTTGGCCCACCTCCTGCTCGAACTTCATGAGCGCCTTTCGCAGGTCGGACGTGCCACCGAAACACGCTTTGATCTCCCGTTCTCGCAGGAGATCATGGCCGACGCCCTCGGGCTGAGTGTGCCGCATCTCAATCGCGTCATGCAGCAGTTGCGCGTGCAACGACTGATTACGACCGACGCACGTCGCATCGAATTGACGGACGCCACCGCTCTGCAAAGCCTAGCCCAGTATGAACCGCTAGGCCTCGCCCCGATCGCCCTGCCGGATCGTCTGAGCTAAGTGCTGGCTGCCGGGGCAAGTCGCCAGCCATGTAGACACGCGTGGGCCGCAGCCGCGCAATACCAATATTGCGTCGCGCAAGCAGCTTGATTGGAAGCCTCTGGTTGAGCTGTTTGTCGTGGGCCAGGCGCTTGGCACGGTCGCACTAAGATCTGGGCTGCCTATAGGCCTTGTATGTTAGATATGTCAGAGCGTATGATCCTGTCGAGAAACTGGGCAGGACGGTTTGAGGGACGAAACGACAGCGCTGCTTTCCGACGCAACCCCGCCGCCACATGATGGTGGGGGTCGCAATGCTTTCGGCTTTTCCGGCAGTGCGCAGAAAATTGCGACTCTCGTTCATCGACGCCTGCGCGACGACATCCTGTCGCTTGCGCTCAAGCCCGGGACGGTCGTTTCGGAAAATGAGCTTTCGGCTGTCTACGGCATCGGGCGAACGCCAGTCCGGGAAGCACTGTTGCGCCTATCCGACGAAGGCCTGGTCGAAGTCGTGCCGAAGTCGGGGACGCGCGTTACGCGGATTCCGGCGTCACGGCTGCCTGAAGCTATCCTGGTGCGCAAATCGCTGGAAGACATCACCACCCGGGCCGCCGCCGAATGCGCCAGCATCAGCGATCTTATGGGCTTGCGCATGCTGATCCAGCGCCAGCGGGAGGCCGCCGAACAGGCAAATGAAGCCGCCTTCCATGCCGCGGACGAGGCTTTCCATGCACAGATCGCACGGGCGGCAGGTTATCCCGGTATCTGGGTGCTGGTCCAGCAGGTGAAGGCGCAGGTTGACCGCTATCGCCGCCTTACCTTGCCGCAGAAGGGGCGCATGGCGCGCGTCCAGAAGGATCATGAAGCCGTGCTGGCCGGACTTGAAGCGCGTGATTGCGCCGCCGCCGCCGCGGCCATGGCCGCGCATATCGACCAGCTCAGGCTCGATATCGGGGCGATCCGAAGTCTCTATCCGGACTGTTTCACAGACGAGACCGATGCCGGCCGCAGGTCGGACATGAGGGAGAGCAGCGGCCGATAGGCGAGGGTGTCCGCACCGAATTGGTTGAACACAGGGAGGAACTGTCATGATCAACAGACTTTTCAGGCTGGCCGTCGCCGCTTTCGCGGTGCTTTCGGCATTTGCCACCGGGCCGGCATCGGCCCAAACCGTGCTGAAATGGGCGCATGTCTACGAGACCGGCGAGCCCTATCACATCCAGGCCCTATGGGCCGCTGACGAAATCGCCAAACGCACGGACGGCCGATACAAGATCGAGGTGTTCCCGGCCTCGCAGCTGGGCAACGAAAACCAGATAAACGAGGCGCTGACGCTTGGCACGGTCGACATGATCTACACTGGCGTCGCCTTCGCCGGCTCGATCTACGGTCCGCTGTCGATGACCAATGCCCCGTTCATCCTGCGTGATTTCAACCACTGGAAAGCCTATCGCGATTCACAGCTCTTCCAGGATCTGGCCAAGGGCTATGACGACAAGACCGGACACCACATCGTTTCGCTGACCTACTATGGCCAGCGCGACGTGACCGCCAACAAGGAGATCAAGGAACCGGAGGACATGAAGGGCATGAAGCTGCGCGTACCGCCGGCGCCACTGTTCAAGATGTTCACCAAGTCGGTCGGCGCCAACGCCACGCCGATCGCGTTTTCCGAGGTCTATCTCGCTCTGCAACAAGGCACGGTCGATGGCCAGGAAAATCCGCTCCCGACCATCATGGCCAAGAAGTTCTATGAAGTGCAGAGCCATATCATGCTGACCGGTCACATCACCGAATCGCTGGTCACCATCGTCGGTGGTCATGTCTGGAGCGCGATGAGCGACGAGGACAAGAAGATCTTCACCGACGTGCTCAAGGAAGCCGCTTCACGCTGCACCGACCAGATCCGCACCCAGGAAAACGAGCTTGCCGACAAGTTCCGCGCCATGGGCAAGACGGTCGTCGACGTCGACCGCGAGGCCTTCATCAAGGCGGCGCAGCCGCTGCACAACGATCCCGACTCCGGCGCGGTCTGGACCAAGGAGCAGTACGACGCCCTGCAGGCGCTGAAATAGTCGCTGATCCCGCCCCCGGGAGGCGGCCTCGCCTCCTGGTCTGCCGGCCGTAAAGCCGCGGCATAGGAAGAAGGACACCGCCATGACGGAAGAAGGCCTGGACGGCGCGCGCATTCGTGTCTCCGAGGAGGAGCCCGACCCTCCGATCGAGCATCATGTCGAGGACTGGCTTGCCTTCGCCATCTTCTGGGGCATGGCGATCATCGTCTTCCTGCAGTTCTTTACGCGCTATGTGCTGAACAATTCGCTGGCATGGACCGAGGAGATAGCCCGCTATCTGCTGATGATCATCACCTTCGTCGGCGCGGCGGTCGCCATGCGGCGGGGCACGCACATCTCCGTCGAGGTCGCGCATATGTTCTTGCCCGCACCGGTCGTACGGGTGCTGAGTTTCATCATCGACGTGCTGGTGCTCGGCTTCGTCGGACTGCTGTGCTGGTTTTCCATCTCGATCACGCGGCTCATGCAGATCCAGACCATGACCGTGTTTCCATGGCCGATGAGCATCGTCTACGGCGGCATCGCCATCGGCTGCTTCCTGATGCTGTGGCGCGCCACGGGACGCCTCATCGCCGGCGCCAAGCGGGGTTGGCGTCCCGACCCTAACCGCTCAGAACTGATCATCGACTAAGGGGCGAACAAAAACATGTGGCTCCTGTTCCTGGCTTTCTTCGCCCTGCTGCTGATTGGCGCCCCGATCTTCGTCGCCCTCGGCGGCGCCTCGCTGGTCTACACGGTGTTCCTGTCCAACATCCCCGATTTCGTGGTGTTGCACCGCATGGCCGGCGGCGTCGATTCCTTTCCATTGCTGGCGGTGCCGTTCTTCATCCTCGCCGGCAACCTGATGAACACGGCCGGCATCACCAACCGCATCTTCGACTTTGCCGCCTCCGCCGTCGGCTGGCTGCGCGGCGGGCTTGGCCATGTCAACGTCGTCGCCTCGATCATCTTTGCCGGCATGTCGGGCACCGCGGTGGCCGATGCCGGCGGGCTCGGCAACATCGAAATCAAGGCGATGCGCGACCATGGCTACGACCATGAGTTCTCGGTCGGCATCACCGCCGCCTCCTCCACCATCGGCCCGATCATACCGCCGTCGCTGCCGATGGTGGTGTTCGGCGTTATGGCCAACGTGTCGATCGGCCAGCTTTTCACCGCCGGCATCATTCCCGGCCTCGTCGTGGCGGTGGCGCTGATGCTCTATGTAAGCTGGTACGCACGCCGCAACGGCCTGGGCCGCGACCAGTCGTTCCGCTGGCGCGCGCTTGGGCGTGATTTCATTCGCGCTATTCCCGCATTGCTGACGCCCGTCATCATCATCGGTGGCATGACGTCGGGTGCCTTCACGCCGACCGAAGCGGCAGTCGCCGCTTGTGCCTGGGCGCTGATCCTGGGCATTTTCCTTTACCGCTCGCTCACCTTCCGCCAGTTCTACCGCATCACGCTGGAGACCATAGAGACGACCGCAAGCGTGCTCATCATCGTCGGCGGCGCCTCCCTGTTCGGCTGGGTGCTGACCACCACACGGGTGACGGAACATGTGGCCGCCGGGTTGCTCTCGATCACCGACAACCCGCTGCTGCTGCTGCTGATCATCAACATTATCCTGCTGGTCGTCGGCTGCTTCATGGAAACCATTGCCGCGATCTCGATCCTGGTCCCGATCCTCATGCCGGTGGTCAGCCAGGTCGGCATCGATCCGGTCCAGTTCGGCGTCATCATGGTGCTCAACCTGATGATCGGCCTGCTGACGCCGCCGGTTGGCATGGTTCTGTTTGTCTTGTCGCGCGTCGGAAAGCTGTCGTTCGATCGCACTGTGATGGCGGTGCTGCCGTTCCTCATCCCGTTGCTGATCGTCCTGGTGCTGGTTTCGGTCATCCCGCAATTGACGCTGTGGCTCCCGACGATGTGGTATCGATGACCTGTCCGATAGGCGGCTCGCCATGGTCGCGCGTTAAACGAATGTCGTATCGCCCCTCTTGCCCCGGAGCGCTTGAACTCCAGTTTCGATGACGCTACCAGCCTCAGGCTCGTTGCCGATGGCATAACTAAAAGACGCATTGGGAGGAGACACCATGTCAAACAGCATGCTTCATCTGGCCGGCGCCTTGCTGGCCGGCGCGGTTCTCGCATTCTCATCGGGCGCGGCATCCGCGGACGACATCGTGCTTGGCGCATCGGTGCAGTTGACCGGCGCCTCGGCCAATACCGGCCGCTATTACAAGGACGCCTACGAGTTCGCGATCGACAAGATCAACGCCGCCGGCGGCGTCACCGTGGGCGGCGAGAAACGCAAGCTGGCGCTGAAAATCTACGACAACCAGTCGGATGTGAATTTGAGCGTGCGGCAGTACACGCAGTTGGTCTCGCAGGATAAGGTCGCCCTGCTGCTCGGGCCGTTCGCCTCGAATTTCGCGCTGGCCGATTCGGCCGTCTCGGAAAAGTACCAGATACCGATGGTTCAGGGCGGCGGCGCATCCGACCAGATTTTCTCGCGCAAGTTCAAATACATATTCGGCACGCTGGCGCCGGCGAGCAACTATTTCGGCTCGACGGTGAAAATGCTGAAGGAACTCGACCCGGCACCGAAATCCGTCGCGCTTCTCTATGCCGACGACGCTTTCGATGTCTCGGTAGCGGATGGCACGCGGCCATTGCTGAAGGATGCGGGGCTGACGATCGCCATGGACGAGAAATACAGTTCCAACGCCAGCGACTTCAATTCGCTGCTGTCACAGATCAAGAGCAACGGCGCCGAGGTCGTCCTGGTCGCCGGCCACGAAACCGAAATTCTCAATTTCGTGCGCCAGGCGAAAAGCCTCGCCGTCGCGCCAAAGCTCTACTCCTTCACCGTCGGCGTGCCGAGCGAGGATTTCCGCAAGGCGCTGGGCGCTGACGCCGACTACGCCTTCGGCATGACCGCCTGGCTGCCTTCGGCGGAACTGAAGGACAAATGGTTCGGCGATGCCGCTACCTTCGCCAAGGACTACAAGGCGAAATACAACTACGATCCAGATTACCACGCCGCGTCGGCCGCGGCCGATGTCGAGGCACTGGCACAGGCGATCGAGGATGCCGGAGGCACCGACCCCGCCAAGGTGCGCGATGCGCTCGCCAAACTCAACCTCGACAGTCTCTACGGCAAGATCGCCTTCGCCGATAACGGTCAGATCGACCTGTCCCAGACGGTGATCCAGGTGCAGGGAACGGAGCTCAAGGCGATCTATGGCGCCAACGGTTTCGTCGAGAAACCGAAATATCCGATGCCGGCCTGGGACAGGCGCTGACCTTTGAGGCCGGGCTAAGGGGAATAGCGTGGATCTGCTGGCGCAAATCCTGATCAACGGCATCCTCCTGGGCGGCCTCTACGCCATCATGGCGCTCGGGCTCGCCCTTGTCTGGGGCGTGCTCAACATCGTCAATCTGGCGCATGGCGCCTTCATCATGCTGGGCGCCTACCTGTCCTGGCATCTCTACACCTATCTTCGCATCGACCCTTTCCTCGGCCTGCCGATCACGGCCATCATCATGTTCGCACTCGGCTACGCGGTGCAGCGGGCCCTGCTCAACCTTGTGGTACGCGGGCCGATGTTCAACACGTTGCTGATCACCTTCGGGTTAGAGGTGGTGCTCACCTATCTGGCACAGCTTGCCTTCTCCGCCGACTTCCGCACCATCAACCCGCCCTATGCCGGCAACTCGATCGCGCTCGGTCCGGTCGTACTGCCGCAGGCGCGGCTGATGGCGTTCGGCGTCGCCATCGTGCTGACGCTCGCCATGTGGGCCTTCCTGCTGCGCTCCAGGCTTGGCCGCGCCATCCGCGCCACCGCGCAGAACCTGACGGCGGCAAGGCTTTACGGCGTTGAGCCGCGTCACCTCTATGCCGTGACCTTCGGCATCGGCATCGGGCTTGCAGGTGCTGCTGGCGGGCTTTACGGCACGGTGTCGCAGATAAATCCCTATATCGGCGCGGCGTTGACCGCCAAATGTTTCGCCATCTCCATCATCGGCGGACTGGACAATCCGTTCGGAGTCCTGGTCGGAGGGCTGTTCCTCGGCATCATCGAGTCACTGGCGGTGCTCTATATCGGCGCGACTTTCGCCGACGTGGCAAGCTTCGGCGTCCTGGTCGCCGTACTGATCGTGCGGCCAAGCGGCCTGCTGGGCAAAACCGCATGACCGCTCTCCGTATAGTCATCGCGTTGGTCGTGATCGCCGCGCTCGCCGCCGTGCCGTGGTTCGGTTCGGACGTGCTGGTCCAGTTCGGCATCAACGCGCTGCTGCTGGCTGTTCTGGCGCAAGGCTGGAACATCATCGGGGGCTATGCCGGCTATGCCTCGTTCGGCAATTCGGTGTTTTACGGCCTCGGCAGCTACGGCGTCGCCATCGCCATGGTCCAGTGGCAACTGCCCTTCGCCGTCGGGCTGGTGTTCGGCGTGGCACTGGCCCTCGTCTTCGCTTTTCTGCTCGGCCTGCCGGTGCTCAGGCTCAAAGGCCATTATTTCGCGATCGCGACCCTGGCGCTGGCGCAGGTCATGATCGCCATTGTCTCCAATATCGAATTGGCCGGCCAGAATATCGGCCTCGTGCTGCCGCCGCTCAACAACGACCCGTTGTTCTACGAACTGGCGCTCGGGCTGCTGGTGCTGACGACGCTGACCATCTTCTGGCTGACACGGAGCCGCTTTGGTTTCGGGCTGATCGCCATCCGGGAGAACGAGGAAGGTGCCGCCGTCATGGGCGTCAACACGACGCTCTACAAGGTGCTCGCCTTTGCCCTCTCCGGCATATTCAGCGCGCTCGCCGGCGGCATCCACGCCTACTGGATCACCTTTCTCGATCCCGAAAGCGCCTTCGACATCAGCCTCAACGTCAAGATGATCATCATGGCCGTATTCGGCGGGCCGGGCACCATCCTTGGCCCTGTCGTCGGCGCCTTCACCCTTTCAGCGGTGTCGGAATTCCTCTCGAGCGAGGTGACCAGTGTCGCCGGCCTTTTCTTCGGCATCGTGGTGGTCGCCGCCGTGGTGCTGATGCCGCGTGGGCTGGCCGACGTGGTGCGTCGTTTCCGCAAGTCGGGATGGCGCTATTTTATCGAGAACATCCGGGCGCACCGCATATGAGCACGATCCTCCAAATCAGCCATGCCACGCGCCGCTTCGCTGGGCTGATCGCCGTCGACGATGTCTCCTTCACGCTCGACGAAGGCGAAATCCTCGGCGTCATCGGGCCCAACGGCGCAGGCAAGACGACGCTGGTCAGCCTGATCAGCGGCACGCTGGCGCCAAGTTCCGGCGATATCATTTTCGCCGGACAGTCGATCGCCACACTACCTGCTTACCGGCGCGCACGGCTCGGCATCGGCCGCACCTTCCAGATCATGCGGCCCTTTCCCGGCCTGTCGGTGCTGGACAATGTCGCCGTCGGCGCGCTGTTCGGCCATGGCGGCGGCGAAGCCGATCTCGACCGCGCGCGCGAAAAGGCCCGTGGCTACCTCGATTTTGTCGGGCTTGGCAAATCGGCCGATCAACGCGCTGACGAGCTTGGCGGTCCAGGACGTAAAAGGCTGGAACTCGCCAAGGCGCTCGCCATGGAGCCGACGCTTTTGCTGTGCGACGAAGTGATGGCGGGATTGAACCATGTCGAGATCGACGAGGTGATCGACGTGATCCGCAAGGTGCGAGATCAAGGCATTTCCATTCTGGTGATCGAACATGTCATCAAGGCGATCAAGAGCCTGTCGGACCGGCTGCTGGTGCTGCACCATGGCGAAAAGATCGCCGACGGCGCGCCGGATGCGGTGCTCTCCGACAAGACGGTGGTGGAGGCCTATCTTGGCAAGAGGCGCGCATGAATGCCGTGACGCACGACGGGCATGGGCCGCTCTTGAAGGTTACCGACCTTGGCGCCGGTTATGGCGGCATGCCGGTGCTGCGGAACGTTTCGCTGGAAGTGCACAAGGCCGAGATCGTCGCCCTGGTCGGCGGCAATGGCGCCGGCAAGACAACACTGCTTCGCGCCCTGTCGCGTGTCATCGCCGCCACCGGAGCGATCGAATTCTCTGGCCGTGATCTGGTGCCGATGACCTCGGACGAAGCGTTTGCGTCTGGGCTCGTGCAGGTGCCGGAAGGCCGCCAGCTGTTCGACCGCATGACCGTCGAGGACAATCTCTTGATGGGCGCCTACCGGCGTATCGACACGGCGGTCGTGGAACGCGATCTCGCGCGCATGTATGGTCTCTTTCCCCGCCTCGGCGAACGTAAGAAGCAGCTGGCCGGATCGATGTCGGGCGGCGAACAGCAGATGTGCGCCATGGCGCGCGGACTGATGGCGGCACCCGTCCTGCTGATGATCGACGAGATGAGCCTTGGCCTGGCGCCAGTCGTGGTCGAACAGTTGATGGCGGTGCTGGCAACCATCCGCGACGAGGGTGTGACGATCCTTCTGGTCGAGCAGGACGTGCATCTGGCCCTGTCCGGCGCCGATCGCGGCTATGTCATGGAGAGCGGCCAGATCGTGCACCGGGGCACGGCCAAGGACCTGATTGACGATCCCGAAGTTCGCCGCGCCTATCTGGGACTTTGATCAGGCATGTTGGGTCCAGCGTTCAAGCGTCCCGCTTCATTCGCTGCGTCGAGCAACTCGGCCTTGACTGCTCGGATTGGGCATCGGCCAATGGCTATGATTTGCTTTGACCTTGACCCCAGCGATGCCCGGCGGAAGTCAAGAGCGCGCGCTATCAGCGCGATTGCCGGGGAACGTCGATGACGAAGTCACGGCAGAGCGCAGCCGCAAAGAAAAAGCCAGGCGGCGCCACCCGCTCGCAGGTCCCGCAATCGTCACGCGAACAGGAAAAGGCGCAACAGGCCCCTAAGGCGAAACGGGAGCGAGAACGGCGTGTGCTCGAGCAAGGCCACCCGGCCGTCGTACGCAGCATCGCTGACGCCCTCACCACCAAGGACATCAACCTCTACTACGTCGTCGCCCCGGATGCGCAGATACCGCTGAGTGATGAGCACGGGTTCGGGCTCTATTTTCATGATTGTCGTTTCCTCGGCGGCTATGAAATGTTGCTTGCTGGAGTGGCCCCCATCGTGTTGGCCTCGACTGCAGAGAAGGGCCACATCGCGCTTTTTCAACTCACCAATCCGGACTTGCACGTGGGGCAGGGGACTTTGATCCCGAAGGAAGAGTTGGGCCTCCGCTGGGAACGGGTTCTGGATGCCGATCAAACGCGCGTGCGCGAGACCATCTCATTCCAGAACTTTGGCCATAAGGCGCACCACTTCTCTTTTACCCTGGGCTTCCGCGCGGGTTTCGAAGACATATTCAACGTGCGCGGGTTGGTGCGCGAGACGCGCGGCAAACCCGAGCCGCCGCGCTGGAGCGGCGGCAAACTCCAGTTCGTATATCATGGCGCCGACGGCTTTCGGAGAACGACGGCAATCGCCTTCTCCCCGCCACTTCACGCCAGCCATGACACCACCGCCGAGTTTAGGATCAGGATCTCCCCAGGGGACACCCGGACCATTTCGGTTGGAATCGAGCTGACCGAAACCTGCGAGAAGCCGGGGCACAATGATCCCGAGGAGCAGCCGAATGGAGCAAGGCAAATGGGCCTTGCAAACCTGCGAAATGGGTCCGAGCAGCGCCTGGAGCAGCATACAAACTTCATCAGCGACAGCTTGCTTTTGAACAACATCGTTGATCGCTCCCTGCGCGACCTCGGAATTTTACGGTCGCGGCTGGGGCGCGACGAGTATTTTGCCGCAGGAGTGCCTTGGTTCGTGGCGTTGTTTGGCCGCGACAGCCTGATCGTGGCTCTCGAAATGCTCGCCTTTCAGCCGCACATCGCCGCCCAGACACTGCGCCTCCTTGCCAGCTACCAAGGGCAGCGCGTGGACCGTTGGCGTGACGAAGAACCAGGCAAGATTCTTCATGAACTGAGGGTCGGGGAATTGGCCAGGGCGGGTGACATTCCCCATTCCCGCTTCTACGGCAGCGTGGATGCGACCCCGCTGTTCCTTCTGCTGTTGGGCCGATATGTGACATGGACAGGAGATCTTGAACTGTTCAGGGCGCTGCGAAATCCCGTAGAGCGCGCATTGGGGTGGATTGCCGAGGCGTCGGACAGCAACGGCTACGTGGCGTATCGGAGCGCTTCGCGGAAGGGCCTGGTCAACCAGGGCTGGAAAGATTCCGGGGATGCCATCGTGCGCGCCGACGGCAGCATCGCGCAGCCGCCGATAGCCTTAGTGGAGGTGCAGGGCTACGTTTTCGCAGCTTAACGCGCGATGGCCGACCTCTTCGAGCGCGAGGGTGAGGTCGATCGCGCCAGGCAGCTTCGAAGCGAAGCCCACAAGTTGCGGACCAGGTTCAACCACGACTTCTGGAACGAGGATCTTGGATTGTTCGTGCTCGCACTCGAGAAAGGAGGGCATCAGGTGGCGGTGGTGTCCTCGAATCCCGGACATGCGCTGTGGACCGGCATCGCAGACCTGGACAAGGCCCAAAGATCGGTCGCACGACTGATGCAGGACGATATGTTTGGGGGCTGGGGCGTGCGTACCCTCTCGACCAGAGAGCGGCGCTACAATCCAGTTGGTTATCACCTCGGAACCGTCTGGCCGCACGACAATGCCTTACTAGCGGCCGGATGCCGGCAGTATGGCGAGGACACGGCGTCGTTGCGGGTCTTCACCGCCATTGCAGAGGCGGCGATGCATTTTCGGCATCAAAGGCTTCCCGAAGCCATTGCGGGCTTTGGACGGGAGGATTTTCAGGTACCTGTTCACTATCCCGTCGCCTGCCATCCCCAGGCGTGGGCGGCAGGAGCCGTACCCTTCCTCTTGACCACCTGTCTTGGGCTGCAGCCGGACGCCTTCTCCCGGAGTTTGCGGATCGTACGACCGCGCCTTCCCAGCTTGTGGACCGCATCGAGCTGCGTGGCTTGCGCGTCGGTGGAGAGAGCGTCGATCTGGAATTCACGAGGATCGCCGATGCAGTTACGGCGAAGGTGCTGCGGGTAAGCGGCGATCTGGCCGTCCACATCGAGGGATAAGCTAATTAGTACCCGGTCGGCTGGAGCACGGACACAGCTCTCACTGTGCTTTGTTTCAGGCTCGAAACTGATCCTGACTCGGGGTCCCACTGCCATCGTCCGCAGTCGTCCGTCCCCGCACCCGCTGGACGATCTCACATAGGTGAGAACGGTCGACCTCGATAACCAAGCGACGGCCAGCGCCCCTCAGCAGGTCGCGCCCCCGGTCGGCTGTAGGCGCCGGTCGCGCCATGCACGACGATGCTCTGCCCCGCCTTAAGAAGGCCATGCAGGAAAAGCCGGTCTTATGTAGCAAACCCCAAAGGTGCAGCGAAGCTATTTGGACTTGGCGTCCTTCGGGACGATGGTGAGCTTTGGCGCGTGGGCTTCCCGAATGATTTTGGCGGCTTCATCTGTCGTGATACCGCACTTCCGAGCGTAGTAGGCGGCTTCCGTTTCAAGCTCGCCTTCCGTCGGGATATCAATCACCTTCTTTGCTCTGTTCTTGGCCTTCTTAGCCATAACGCGAATCATACCACAAAACGATGCGCCCCGAACGTGGCGGCGTGGCGATTGTTCCGTCCGTTACCTCCTGATGATCCAATCGACCAAGGCAGTTTCAACGCGCTCGCACCCGGTAAACTCGTAAACGAGGCTTTGAGCGAGGTCGCGCCATTGAGCCTCCGGTGCCTTCATTTCCAAGACCAAGTCCTGAAAGACCTTGCGCAGAATGTCGGCATCGAATGCGGACACGCGGTGCTGTTCAACGTCTCCGTGCGCCTCGTCTATCTTGCGCTGGCGAAGGCGTTTTAGAACTTCGCGTGATGCTGCGATTGCGCGCCGAGACTGGTCCATATCGCGGCGAAAGGCGGCTCTCCCGGCCATGGAGCCTTGCCGTCGCAGGAAGCTGGATTCAATAGCTGCCTGCGCCGTCTCGGTATGGCTATCAACCACAGCTACCTCCCCAATAGCTAAGGTTGTAATTTGCGCCTTTCGGAAGCGAGCATCAAAGGGATTCAACGTACGGTTTGATACGAAGGGACGGGGCGGTTATTCGGCAGGAACGCCAGGAATGGCGTCGTGAACTTCCGTAACGATGTAGCCTTTCGGCTCGCCAGCCAAATACTGAACGTGAACGTCAACGACAAAGGTGCTTGTCATCGAGTTTGCATCTCTGGTGATCTGGCCCTTGAGGTCGGTAATGGAGGACTTCCGAACCCAGACCGGCAGCGCTTTGTCCGAGATTGAAGGGATAACGCATTTGTCGCCAGTGCGACCTTTCTCTTTGTCGGGGCTGCGATTGGCTTTGTCCATGAACAGCATCACTTCGCGCTTGATCTGGTGATCCGTTGTCCCAGCGAGTCCGGCCGTGCCGTAGCGCTGGGCTACTCTTTGACCGCGCCGGTCATTGACGACACATAATGCTCTACGAAGAAGGAATAAAGGATCACCACCGGCAGCGAGCCGATCAGAGCGCCGGCCATCAGCGAACCCCATTCGTAGACGTCGGAGCGGACGAGCTCGGTCAGCACGCCCACAGGCACGGTTTTGTTCTCGGACGACTGGATGAAGGTGAGGGCATAGATGAACTCGTTCCACGACAGCGTGAAGGCGAAGATACCCGCCGAGATCAGCCCTGGCACCGACAGCGGCAGCACGATCTTGGTCAGCACTTGCCAGCGGCTGGCGCCATCGATGAGGGCGCACTCCTCCAGTTCGAAAGGAATGGAGCGGAAATAGCCCATCAGCAACCAGGTGCAGAAGGGCACCAGGAAAGTCGGATAAGTCAGGATCAGGGCGAAGGGTGTGTCATAAAGCCCGAGATTAAACACCATCACCGACAGCGGAATGAACAGAATGGATGGCGGGACGAGATAGGCGAGGAACACGGCCAGCCCGACCTGGCGCGAGCCGGAAAAGCGCAGTCGCTCGATCGCATACGCAGCCAACACCGCGGCGATGAGCGAAAGCACGGTAGCGGCGACCGAGATGATGGTGGTGTTGAGCAGCCAGCCCGGATAGGAGGTCTCGAACAGCAGGTAGCGGATGTTCTGCAAGGTCGGGTGAACCACCCAGAACGGGCTCGATGTATCGTAGCTGGTCATTTCCGCGTTGGGTTTGATTGCGGTGATCGTCATCCAGTAGAAGGGGAAGAGCAGCACGATAACGAAGATCGCCAATGGAAGGTAGACGGTCACCACGCGCCGCGGCATGCTTTGCAGGTAGGTCATGCCACCGTCGTCGCCGCTGGCGGGACTCGGTTTGCGGTCGATCAGCGCCATCTCAATCTCCGCCGCCTTGCTGCCATCTGCGCCGCTGAAGGCCGAAATAGCTGAACAGGATCGCGCCTAGCAGGAACGGGATCATCGCCACCGCGATCGCTGCGCCTTCACCGAGTTGCCCGCCCGAAATGCCGCGTTGGAAAGAAAGCGTCGCCATGAGATGTGTGGCATTCACCGGGCCGCCGCGCGTCAGCACATAGATGAGCTGGAAATCGGTGAAGGTGAACAGAACCGAAAAAGTCATGGTGATGGCGATGATCGGCGTCAGCAGCGGCAAGGTGACATAGCGAAACAGCTGCCAGCGACCCGCGCCGTCCAGCGTGGCGGCTTCGTAAAGCGATTGCGGGATCGTCTGCAGGCCGGCAAGCAGCGTTATGGCGACGAAGGGAATGCCACGCCAGACATTGGCGGCGATCACCGAAGCGCGCGCGTTTTGCGGATCGCCAAGGAAGTTGATGTTGTGATCGATGAGGCCCATCTGCATGAGGGCCCAGGAGAGGATCGAGAACTGCGAATCGTAAATCCACCAGAAAGCAATCGCCGACAGCACCGTTGGCACCACCCAAGGAAGAAGCACCACGGCGCGGAAAAAGGATTTGAACGGTAGGTTCTCATTGAGCAGCAACGCCAACCACAGGCCGAGGGCGAACTTCAGGATCGACGCGCTGACCGTGTAGAGAAGCGTGTTGAACACGGACAGCCAGAACACGCTGTCATCCCAGAGATATTCGTAGTTCTCCAGGCCGATGAAGACGCCCGGCCTGCCGATGCGGGCATCCGTAAAGCCGAGCCAGACGCCGAGCCCCAGCGGATAGGTCAGAAAGACCAGCAGCAGCACCACTGTCGGCAGCATAAAGCCAAAGCTGAGCAGGCCACGGCTTTCCGCAACTCGCGACAAGAAGGAGGGGCGGGGTTGGACGTCGGCGGTTGTCACGGCCATGAAAGGCTCCTGTGGCGAGTATCGAGCGGCAGCAGTCCTTTCGCTTTCGTCGACTGCTGGTGCGCGGACCCCTTGGTCCGCGCTCTCTCCTTATGGGCGCCTGCATTTCGGCGCACGTCGCGACGCATGCCGGGGCCGACCCGAAAAATCACAAGCGTCTTCTCCCGCGAACGGAAGAAGTGGTCCAAACTACACCCGGTAATACCGGTTGGCGCGCTTCTCGGCCTCTTCCATTGCCTCCTGCGGCGTCGCCCGACCAGTCACCGCCTTGGCGAACATGTCGACCAGCACGTAGTCGGCCATCGTCGCGGCGGACGCGTAGCCGAGTGGCCCTGCGTAGCCGTTGTTGCGCAGCGTTGCTGACGCTTTGGCATAGGGCGCATAGTTTGGGTCGGCCTTCCAGATCGGATTGTCGTCGTAGGCCTTCAACGTCTGGCAGCAATAGCCGGAAGAGCCCTTGATCCATTCCGACATCTGCGGTTCCTCGAACATGAACTGCAGATAGGCCTTGGCCGCGTTCGGATAGGGCGTGTAGTTGAAGATCACCGCCGAGGTCACCTGATAAAGCTCCACCGCCTTGCCGATCGGACCGATCGGCAGGCTAGCGGTGCGGATGTCCTTGGCCATTTCAGCCAGCTTGGGATCCTTGTCCTTGTTGATCCTGGCGGTTTCATAGGCAGAGATACCGTTGGCGATGACGGACAACTCGCCGGCCAGGAAGGCGCGGTTGTTGTTCACGTCGAGCCAGCTTTCGGTGCCGGGGATGAAGGTCTTGTAGAGCGCCTGAGCATATTCGATCGCCTTCATCGTCTCGGGACTGTTGATCACCACCTTGCTGTTCTCGTCGACCATCTTGCCACCATGGCTCCACAACAGCCAATGAGCGTAGTTGTTGCCGTCACCGACGCCGTGGCCATGGGT
This sequence comes from Mesorhizobium sp. ES1-6, assembly GCF_020164775.1. NCBI lineage: Bacteria > Pseudomonadati > Pseudomonadota > Alphaproteobacteria > Hyphomicrobiales > Phyllobacteriaceae > Mesorhizobium > Mesorhizobium sp. ES1-6. The sequence goes on along the minus strand of NZ_JAIUGU010000016.1, from coordinate 15,761 downwards.
GAAGCCGGCTGGGTGGCCTTTGGCCTGCACGGCCTTGCACAAATCGAGGAAGCTGTCGGTGTCTTTCGGGAACTCGGAGAAACCGGCCTCCTTGACCCAGCTCTCGCGGTAGACGATGGCGTTGCCTATGGTGGCCAGCGGCAAGCCGATGAACTTGCCGTCCTTGGTGGCATAGGTCTTCGGGCCCTCGTGCCAGCCGCCATACTTCTTGCCCAGATAATCTCCGAGGTCCGTCACATCGAGGAGCTTGTCGGGATATTGGAAGGGATCGTCGAACCAGACGAACATCAGGTCGGGGCCCGAGCCGACATTGGCCGCGACCGCCGCCTTGGGACGAATGTCCTCCCAGCTCTCCTTGTCGACGCGCACCTCGACACCGGTGGCATCGGTGAATTTCTTCGTCAGCGCCAGCCAGGCGGTCTCATCGCCCTGGACAAAGGGCGACCAGCGAAGGAGCCTGAGCTTGGCGCCTTTTTCGGGTGTGTATTTCGGCGCATCCTGGGCAAAGGCTGGCGTGCCAAGCAGGCGGTTGCCGATTGCTCCGGCAGCCGCCGCACCGGCGCCGGTTCGTATCACGTCGCGTCTGGTGAATCTCATTGCCATTTCCTCCTGTTTTGATTGGCTGAGCTCGGCATGTTCAAAGCCGGCGGCCTGTCTCTGCGTCAAAGAGATGGATCAGGCTTGGCTCGGCGGCAAGCTTGACGGTGTCGCCCGGCTGGAACGGGTGGCGCTCCCGGAAATTCGCGACGATCTCTTCACCGCCAGGCGCGCGGCCGATGATCTGCAACTCCGACCCGGTCGGTTCGACGATCGAAATGGTGACGGGGAAGCCCTGGTCGGAAAGGCGCAGATGCTCTGGCCGGATGCCAAGCACCACCGGACCGTTATTCAGCCCTTTTGGCGCCTGCGGCAAACTCATGGCGATGCCGCCGCTGCCTTCGAAGCCGCCGGCGCCAATGCGCCCTGTCAGCATGTTCATGGCTGGCGAGCCGATGAACATCGCTACGAAAAGATTGTCGGGACGATCATAAAGGTCGAGCGGGCGCCCGATCTGCTCCACATTGCCGTCATGCATGACAACGATCTTGTCGGCCATCGTCATCGCCTCGATCTGGTCGTGAGTTACATAGACGGTGGTGGTCTTCAGGCGCTGGTGCAGTTCCTTGATTTCTGCACGCATCTGAACGCGCAGCTTGGCATCGAGATTGGAAAGCGGCTCGTCAAACAAAAACACCTGCGGGTCGCGCACGATCGCCCGGCCCATGGCCACGCGCTGCCGCTGCCCGCCCGAAAGCTGCCGGGGATAGCGCGACAGCAGCGGCGTGAGGTTGAGAATCTCCGCGGCGCGCTCGACCTTGGCATCGCTCTCCTGCTTCGAGACACGCTTCAACATCAGGGAGAACGCCATGTTCTCGCGCACCGTCATATGCGGATAAAGCGCGTAATTCTGGAACACCATGGCAATGTCGCGCTCTTTCGGCGCTACCGTATTGACAATGCGCCCACCTATGGCGATCTCGCCGCGCGTGATGCCTTCGAGGCCCGCAATCATGCGCAACAGCGTCGACTTCCCACAGCCCGACGGGCCGACCAGCGTGACGAACTCGCCGTCTTCTATGTCGATGCCGACGCCATGCAGAATCTCGGCGGCACCGAAGGATTTGTAGACATCGCGGATCGCAACGGATGCCATCGATTTCCTCCCGAGCGATGCGACGCCCTGCAAGGAAGACGTCCACTTTACTACGCAGCTTCCAGTCTTGCCGCGTCCTCCATCTGAACTGGTAGCGCTACCAGCGGTGCGTGTAAAGCACCGCCGGACATCTCCCGCAGCCTGATGCCCCTGCTGCCAGCAAGTACTCGGCGACACCTGCGACTTCACGCAAACTAAGTCAGTTTGCCGGCCCTCATGGAAAGCACCTGAGGAAGCTTATGTTCCATCATGCGTGCCTCGGAACCTTACAAGCCTCTCGAAGAAACCGCTTGTTTTGGCATAAAGGCCCTGCGAGAGTACCAGAATGCATTGGATAGGAAAGATGACCGCCGGCTTTCGAACTAGCCGATGCGACGGCAAAATTGATACGCCCGAATTTGGGCCTTCGATGCCGACTGGGGGAATGCTTGGGCTAATACAGAACGTTCAATCACGACGCGAACCTGTGTTCGCGATATCGTGAAGCTTACGCCTGATCAGGATCGCAAGCCGATCATCGTCGCTGAAGACGTTCGCAAGACCTATCAGTCCAATGATGGCCGTTCACACCTTGCGCTTGCCGGGGTCACCACTGCAATCGGGCATGGCGAGGTGCTCGTCATCTTCGGGCCTTCCGGCTCCGGCAAGAGCACATTCCTTCGCACGATGAACGCTCTTGAGAGGATCGATTCCGGGCGGATCGTCATTGATGGCGTTTCGCTTTCTGAACCCGGGGCTGACCTCAACAGGCTACGCGCCGACGTGGGTATGGTCTTCCAATCATTCAATCTGTTCCAGCACCGAACGGCGCTCGACAATGTCGTTTTGCCGCAAACCGTGGTGCGTCGCCGTTCACGGACGGAAGCGTTGCGTCGGGCACATGAGCTGCTCGACAAAGTGGGCATAGATGATCGCGCGGGGCACTACCCCAGCCAGCTGTCCGGTGGACAGCAGCAGCGCGTGGCCATCGCCCGCGCTCTGGCCATGGACCCCAAGGTGATGTTGTTCGATGAGCCGACCTCGGCGCTGGACCCGGAGACCGTCACCGGCATTCTCGACCTGATGAAGGTTTTGGCATCTGAAGGGATGACGATGGCGGTGGTTACCCACGAGATGGGCTTTGCGCGTGAAATCGCCGACCGCATGCTGTTCATGGACGCCGGATTAATCATCGAGGAAGGCACCCCTCAGCAGATTTTCCACGCGCCAAGGCAAGAGCGGACAAAGGAGTTCCTCAATCAGATACTATGATGTTGGACAATGTCAGATCGCAATCAACAAGGAAGAAAAGGGAGAGAGAAGATGAAGAAGAGTTTCAATACCAGATTGACCGGAGCAGCCGCGACCTTGGCCGCGATGCTGGCAGCCTGGTTCACGCTAGCGAGCGTGGCGCACGCCGACGAAATGGATGATATCCTGAAGCGGGGCGAATTAGTCGTCGCCGTCCAGACGCAGGGTCCGCCGGTCAGCTTCGTCGATAAAAAGGGCGAGCGCACCGGCCTTGCCGTCGAGTTCGCCAAGCAGATGGCTGCCGATCTCGGCGTGAAGGTTGTGTTCCAGGATTACGACTGGAAAGGCCTCATTCCGGCGCTTCTGGCTGGCAAGGCAGACATGATTGCCGGCGATATGACCCCAACCCCGCAACGGGCGGCGCAGCTTTTGTTTTCCCGGCCGATGTTCTTCAACGACACGCTGGCCTTTGCCGCCAAGGACTCCCAGTACATGACGTGGCAGGACCTCAACAAGGAAGGTGTGACGGTGGCGGCGCTGCAAGGCAGCACGTATGCGGATGCGGTGACCAAATATCTGCCGAAGGCGACGCTGAAGGTGTTTGCAGGCGGCGGCCCGGCGGTAGCGCAGACCCTCACCATGGGGCGGGTCGACGCGATGGTCGGCGGGCAGGACTATAATTCGTATGTGCGTCAGTTTGAAAATCTCAAGCCGCTCGAAGGCATAATGACGCGTGAGCCGCTGGCCTTTGCCACCCGGCCCAACGCTTTCCACCTCAAGATGTGGCTGGACAACTATGTCGAGCTGAAGACCGCCGACAATTCGCTGCAGACACTGCTGGCCTATTGGTGGACCTCCGATGCCTGGGAGAAGGACCACAAATAGGGCTTTCTGAAACCGATCGACGCGGTGATCCTGCGCCGCGTCGATCAAACCCCTTCTGCCCACAGCCTACATCCTGACTAGGTCGCCGAGGCGGTCAAAGCCCTGAGCTCCAATGCGGAAACCGGATGAACTGGGTCCTCGATTTTTACAACTATCGCATCGTCGAGCAGTATCTCGGGCGCTTCGCCGAGGGTCTTGAAAACACGCTTGTCGCGGCGGCTGTCAGCCTCATCGCCGCCGTCATCCTCGGCACGATGTTAGCGCTTTGCCGCATGTCGAGCCGCGCAATTCTGTGGCGCCCGGTGGCCGGCTATGTCGCGTTCATTCTGGCGACCCCCCTGCTGGTGCAGATCTATCTTATCTATTACGGCCTGCCCATCCTGGTTCCGGCAACTGGCCGCTGGAGCGAACTGACGCTCGGCATCATGGCGTTGTCGCTGCACAATGCCGCCTACATGAGCGAGATCGTGCGCGGCGGCATCGCGTCGGTTTCGCGGGCGCAGATCGAAGGCGGTAAGGCAGTCGGCATGTCCTATCTGCAGCGGCTGCGGTACATCGTCCTGCCGCAGGCGTTCGCCAATACCCTGCCTCCCCTGCTTGGTCAGACCGCGGTGCTGATCAAGGACACCTCGCTTCTTTCGATCATCGCGGTTTTTGATTTCCTCAGTGCCGGCCTGTTGCTGAATAGCGAAAGGGTGCGGCCCAACGAGAGCTTCCTCACCATAGCCGCCGGCTATCTCGTCATCTACGCCGTGATGCTGGGTTTGTCATGGACGGTCAAGCGCTGGCTCGCCGGCCCCGCATGGAACGCCGGGAGGTAGCAATGCAGCATTATCTCGACATAGTCGTCGCCATCCTGCCGTTCCTGTGGACCGGTTTCGTGCAGACGTTCTGGGTCTCGCTCATCGCAATCGTCGTCGGCTCCGTGCTGGGCTTCCTAATCGGCGTCGTGCGAAGCCAGCGGGTGCCGGTGTTCCACCAGCTTTTCGGCCTCTATATCCACATGCTGCGCGGAACACCGTTCCTGGTGCAGCTCTACGTCTTCTATTTCGTGCTGCCCAACACTGGCATTGACGCGCTGCAATGGAGTTCTGAGATGGCGGCGTTCGTCTCGCTCTCGGTCTATACCTCCAGTTATGTCGCCGAGATCGTGATGGGGGCTATCGACGCTGTTCCGAAGGGACAGTGGGAGGCTGCCACCTCGCTAGGTTTCAAGCGCGTCCCGATACTCGCCCTGGTCGTCCTGCCGCAGGCCTTGAAGCTGACCGTACCGCCGATGAGTGGCGTCTATGTCAACATCATCAAGAACACAGCCATCCTTTCGGTGATCGGCATCTCGGAGCTGACGCGACAGGGTGAGATTTCGATCATGCGGTTTCCGCGCGACGTGCTTTTCATCTACGGCGTGATCGCACTGGTTTATTTCGCCTACTGCTACCCTGTCCTGCGTTTCACGCGTTGGGCGGAGCGTAAGGTCGGCGGCACCCGTTTCATCAACCTCGATTGAGCCAGCGTGGCCAGCGGATCCAATGACGCCCTATGTCGATACCTACTACGGACGCACGCTCACAGCAGAGACTTCATACCCCGTGCTGTCTGGCCGGCATGACACCAGCGTCTGCATCGTCGGCGGCGGCCTCGCCGGACTAACGGCTGCGCTCGAGCTTGCCCGCCGCGGGCTTTCGGTGACGGTCCTTGAGGCGCGCCGCGTCGCTTGGGGTGCGTCGGGCCGCAACGGAGGTTTCGTGTCTCCGGGCTGGGCGGCGCCCGGCGACCAGATCAGTAAGCGCGTCGGTACCGACCATGCCAGGGCCCTGTTTCGCCTTTCGATGGAGGGCGTCGCGATGGTCTCCGACGCCATCCGCGATCTGGCCATCACCGATGCGCAGGTCATTCACGGCATCTTGCGGGTATCGCGTTACGAAAATAGCGAGGCACTGAAGGCTCAGCGTGACGAACAGGAGACTGAGTTCGGCCGCCAGTTGCGCTTGCTTTCCCGCGAGGAAGTACAAAGCCTGCTGCTATCGAGGAAGTACCATCAAGGGCTCCAGGACGACGCCTCGTTCCATTTCCACCCGCTGAATTATGCCCGCGCGCTGGCGCGCGAAATTGTTCGGCTCGGCGGATCCGTTCACGAGGATACGCCCGCGGTCTCTGCCGATCTCGCAAGCGTGGAAAAAAGAGTTCGCACGCCCGAAGGCGAAGTACGAGCTGCGAGCGTCGTCTTTGCCGGCGGTGGCTATACCGACCGCGTGCTGCCGGCTTTGCGCCGCGCCTTCCTGCCGATCGCCACATACGTCGTGCTGAGCGAACTGGCGCCCGAACTGATCGCGACCGCGATCCGCACGCAATCAGGGATCAGCGATGGCCGGCGCGCCGGCGACTACTACCGCGTGGTTGACGGCAAGCTGCTATGGGGTGGACGCATAACCACGCGCACCACCGACCCGCGCGATATCGCTGCCGTGATCCGGCGAGAAATGATCGCGACCTACCCCCAACTAGAGAGCTTGAAGGTCGACGTGGCATGGTCGGGACTGATGGCTTACGCAAGACATTTAATGCCGCTGATCGGACCGGTTATGCCGGGCGTGTGGGCGTGTACCGGGTTCGGCGGCCATGGTCTCAACACCACCGCGATCGGTGCCCGGGTGGTCGCCGAGGCAATTGCGGGCGAGAGCGACCGCTATCGCGCGTTTGCGCCTTTCGGTTTTTTGTGGAACGGCGGCCTTTTCGGCACTGCCGCTGTCCAAATGACTTACTGGGCCTATCAAGGCATGGACCTCGTCCGCGAACGCCGCTCAATGCGCGTTGCTTAGGCGTTTCAGAAGCGGTCAGGCGAATATGGCGCGGGGTCGATATGGGGCCGACTGGCGGTGACGAGTTCGGCGATCAGTCGTCCCGTCGAGCCGCCGCCGATCATACCCGTATGACCGTGGCCCGTCGCGACGAAGAGCGAGCTATGTCCCCGCACCTGGCCAATCGCCGGCACGCTGTCAGGCAGGGAGGGGCGAAAGCCCATCCAGATCGTCGGCTCTCCGCCCTTCAGATCGGGAAACAGCGCTCGAGCGTGAGTGAGCAGGATTTCGGAACGCCGTTCGTCAGGTGGGGCTTCCAGGCCGGCAATCTCGACCGTGCCGGCAAGACGGAGGCCGTGTTCCATCGGCGACAGCGCGAAACCCCGGTTCTTCATCTGGACCGGCATCGGCAATTCGATCGATGGGGAGGGGATCATCAGGTGGTAACCACGTTCCGTCTCGAGCGGCAATTCGGCACCGAGCGGCTCGAGCAAGCGGTTCGACCAGGCGCCAGCGGCGACGATCACGGCGTCCGCCTTTCGGTTGGCCGTGTTCGTCATAAGCGTGTAGCCACCTGCTTCGCGAGGGATGATCTTCAGCACGCGTTCCGCTTCGAACACGCCGCCGGCTTGCCGCACCCCGTCAGCAATGGCCATCACCAAGCTATGTGGATCGATTGTATGGGCGTTGTGGGGATAGAGGAGCCCGCGTTTTGCAATGTTTGAAATACCCGGCAGCAAGCGCTCCAAATCCGAGCGAGACAACGATTCGGTGACGACGCCTTGCCGCTCGTTGATTTCAGCAGTGATGCGGTCGGAGAGACCACGGGCCTCGCTTTCCCAGATCTGGATACCGCCTACCTCGCGGATCAGGGCTGCGAACGTTGGACCGCCGATCAAATCACGATAGCATTCGAGGTTGCCCCTATGAAGGTTGCATAGGGCGTCTGCTGCCCTATTCACGCGGTCCATCCGTCCGGCCCGAATCCATCTGAGCAGCCAAGGCGCTGCCTTCAACGCGTAGCGAGGCCTCAAAACCAGTGGTCCCAACGGATCGGTGAGCCAGCCTGGCACTTGCCGCAGCATTCCAGGGATGGCCACAGGCACGTTGCAATCGTGCCTGACCATTCCGGCATTGCCGAAAGACGTCGCGGTGCCGGGGGGCAACGGGTCGAGGACCGTGACGCTCAGACCTGCCCGCTTCATATAAAGAGCTGCGCTGACGCCGACGATGCCCGCTCCAATAATTGCCACTTCCTTGCCCAATTCCGGCATGTAGACGTTCACCTAATTTTGAATTTCAAGCGCACGAACGTAAATTCAGGGCCGGTTGTCAAGCATGGACGGCAGGTCCGCCGCCTTCGGGACAGCAATAGCGGAAGGGGCAGGGCGCTTCGCGAAGGGCGAGAAGTTTGAGACCGGTTGTCGTACCGATGTTTGTCCACGTCCCGAACGCCCCAAAGGCAGAATGCGTCCGCCGCGGCGAAGAGTTCAAAACTGCAAAACGGATCGGAACATCAGAGCTCTCTAACGGTTCTATCTTGGTCGATTTCCAAGGTAGAGGGGCGGCCGTGTCAGCGTTTGAATTCGTCTATTTTTCTGGTTTGACGGCGAGTGATCTCCTAGGCGGCGTTGTCTCCTTGTTGGCCTGTTGTGTGCTCTACAACGTTATCGCAGAGGATCGTCCGCACCGGTAGCGCGGGAGCCGAGCGCCTGGCCCGCTGGCTCCGCTTTTCATGCCGCCGTGCGGGAACAGTACTCTTCGGCTGGTTCGAATGACGACAGCTCCCACGCTGCTGGTCAGGTCCACAAAGACCTGACCGGCCCGCTTCGCCGCCAGTGAGGCGGGCCCACAGCATGGCAATCAGGCCTGCCCTAATCTAGAAACCCGCTGCCGAAAGGTGGCGAGTTCTTTTTTATCTTTCCCGGTTGGGAACAGCGGACGCGAGGCAAGTTCGGGCGAACGCGGTCGGGGTCCCTTCGCTGCTGGCCAACGCGGCGGTTTCAATCAGCGGCCCAGATTGTTCGTGCATCCCACCTATTGGCCAGGGTCGAATTTCACCTTTGAACAGGATTGTCTCCGCCGGCCCTATCGGATTCGTGATCCGCCTCTCCAGCACTTCGACAAGTGTCCGCCCAACCGCGGCCATGTCGACGGAATGAACGTCAATTTTCGCCGGCAGGAAGCGTGCCAGCCGCGTGCTGTCACGAGTGACAATGTGGACGTCGCTCCCCGGCGCAAGACCTCTTTTGCCAAGAACATGTAGCGCCCCCAGAAGGCCCAGTTCGTTGGCGCATGCCAGGCCCGTCGGCGGATCTGACGACGCCAGCAGGCGATCGAACCAGGCCGCGCTCGATTCCATGGTGAACGTGCCATGGCCGATCAGCGATTGGTCGACCGCAATGCCGGCCTCGGCAACCGCTCTTGATAGCCTGCCAGACGCGTCGCGCTCGCCTGGTCTTTCGGCACGAGAAGTTGCAGCGCTATACGTCGGCAGCCCTTGTCCATGAGCCGTCGGGTCGCGTCGTAGGCGATCTGCTCATTGTCGATATCGACATAGGGATAGGCGATGTCCAGATCGGGTCTGCCGAAGGTGACGAACGGTATCGCCTGGTCGAACAATAGCTTGACGCGCGGATCGCCCGAGACCATGCGCGTGATGATCAGTCCGTCCGCGGTGCGCGCCTGGAGCAGGCGGCGCATGCTTTCGACAGGATCGTCGCCGGGCGTGGTGGAATATATGGAAAGGCTATAGCCCGTTTGCCGCGCCGCCAGCGTCATGCCCTCGATCAGGGGAAGCTTGGCCAGATCGGACAGGTAATCGCTCGTCTCCATCGGCAGCACTGCGGTCAGCGTCATTGTGCGTCCGGTTTTGAGCGCGCGACCGTGATGATCCGGCACGTAGCCGACGCGCTTCGCCACCTCCTTGACCCGCGCCGCAGTCAAGGGGCCGAGAAGAATGCAGGCCACCAGCGTGCCCAGCGACAGTTCAAGGGTAGTGGCCAGCGCCGACCATGTCAGCCCGCTCGACAGCACCTTCTCGTAATTGCCGACGGAGTATTCGCCCGCCGTCGTCAGGAAGGATTGCCGGACGATCGAGAGGAGCGGCAGTATCGCCGCCAATCCAACGATGAAAAGCGCCGGAAGCGACAGCGAAAGGAAAAACCGCCGCTCGCGTCGGCCGTCCGCGGCAAGCACGGGATCGGCGGCGATGGTCACGCAATCGCTCCCGGAAGCGCGTGAACTTTCTCAGGCGGCGCATAGACGGTCATTCCAGGTGACGACCAGATCCGCTTCGCCGTCTTTCAGCAACTGCGCCGACTGAGCTCCCGAGGTCCACCATACCGAGACGCTTGGCTTGATCGCCTCAAGCCGCTTGATGGCGCGCTGCAGGCCTTCCGGCGTGCTGAGCACAGGATAGACGTCCGCCGGCACCACGCCGTCGGAGAGCAGTGCGATCTCGATCAAGTCCTGCGCATTGGCGCGCAGAGCGCGACGGTTCGGGAACTTGGCGACATCCCAGAACTCCGCCCAGGTCTTCGGAGGGTTCTCGCCAAAGGTCTTGGTGTTCCACGACATGACGGTGCCGTAGGAATCGAACGGGTGCTGGCCATCCCGGTCGCGTGCATTGTGTTGGCGCCCGCTCTTGCCCGCTTTGACTGGAACCAGGTTCAAGCGGCGCGCAGCCTGGGCGCCGACTGGGCCAGAGCCATCGGCGGCATCATCGTTCCGCAACTTCAAATAAGCCTGTTGTCGGCGACATTGATGGCCTTCCTGACCTCGCTCGACGAGTCTGTCATTTCGATCTTCGTCGCCAGTGGCCGCAACAGCACGCTGCCGAAACTCATGTTCCTGTCGCTGCGCGACCAGATCGATCCGACCATCGCGGCGATCTCGACATTGTGGACCGCCATTGTCGTGGCCGTCATCCTGATCGTTACCCTTCGTCAAAAATCCTGACGAGACCGAAACCATGCCAATCAATCCTATCGCAGCCGATCATTCGACAGACATACCCAAGGTGGGGCTGGCGATCATCACCGGCTCGGCAAACTGGGGACTTGCCTTTCCAGAGGATGCCGAAGTCGACGGCGTGCGCACCTTGCAGCGCGATATGAGCTTTGAGACACCCTTTGGCCGCACCGACAACTGGAAGCTCATCGAATTCGATGCCTCAATTACCGCCGAAGGCAAAACGAAACAGGCGCTGTGCATGTATTCGCACGGCAACCCCCGCCACCATATCGACCATTCCTGCCATCGCCGGGCGTTCTGGGTGTTGATGAGCGCGGGTGTAAGGCAAATCCTGGCCTGCTCGACCATTGGCGCCGTCACAAGGCGATCAAGCCCGGCGACATGGTGGTGCCCGCCGATATCATCGAACTGACGCAGACCCCGTTCTCACTGCTTCCTGGCCGCCAGAGGTTCGACTGCTCCGGCAAGCAGATCGTATGCCCAAGGTGCGCGGCCGTTCTGGTCGAAACCGCCCGCCGTCATTGGCCGCCCAAATGCCGCGTTCATGGCATCGAACAGCAACTGGTGGCGGCCCACTGTTACGGGCCGCGGCTGACAAGTCCGGCCGAAGCCCTAGCGTTTCGAAGCATGGGGGCCGATGTGCTCAACCATTCGATCGCTCCCGAAGCGACTTTGTCGCGCGAGATCGGCGCGTGTTTCGTGCCTCTTGCGTTCGTAACGGCGGGTTTCAACGACTATATGGACCGCAATCGCCAGGAATTGCTTCAGGAGGACGTGTTGCCGAACCTCTCGATGCTGGCATCGCGAGTTGCGCTGGAAACTGCCGCAAGATTACCGGCCGATCCGGAGTGCTCATGCCAGGGCTTGAAGTCGCCACAACCCGCAGAACGCCTTACCCGGTTCTGAGGCAGCGAGGGCGCTTGGCTGGTCACTTACGAGGTGCGCGCATAGTGAACACGGTCAGATATCTCGGGGTTGACGTCGAGCACTGTCAGAGCTGTCGTTCGGCCGTGTCGGCCGACCGTTTTCGATATCGCTGCAACCGCGCTGCGACCTCCCTCATGGGGTGGAAAGCGTCTATCTGGCGGACTAGACTTAGCGACCATGCTGGAACCGCTGGGATCGAACCTATGGATTGCGGAGGGCGGAATCGTCTCGTTCAAAGGATTCGATTATCCGACACGCATGGCCGTAGTGCGCCTTGCCGATGGGGGGCTGTGGTTGTGGTCGCCGGTCGAAAGGACGGCTGCGATCGAGGCTGAGATTCGAGCGCTGGGACCTGTTCGGCATATAGTCAGCCCCAATAAGCTGCACTATCTGTTTCTGGGCGAGTGGCAGGCCGCATTCCCGGGCGCGAATTTATGGGCGACGGCAGCGACAATTGCCAAGTGCAAGGAACTCCGCTTTTCCGGGGTCCTCGCCGACGATCCGCCAGCCGAATGGAAAGGACAGATCGACCAGTTCTATTTCAACAATTCGCTCTTCATGGACGAATTGATCTTCTTGCACCGCGCATCGCGCACCGCCATCATCGCCGACCTCTCGCAGACCTTCAGCGAGGCGTTCTTGAAACAACATTGGCCTTGGTGGATGCGGCCAATCGCAAAACTTTCGAAAATGGTCGAAGGCTGGGGCTATCCGCCGATCGACTATCGGATCAGTTTCCGCAGCCGTGCAACCGCGCGTCCAAAGATTCGTGAGTTGATCGGAAAACATCCTGAGCACGTCGTCGTGGCGCATGGTGAGGTTGTCAGGACGGGTGGCGAAGCCTTTTTGCGGCGTGCCTTTTCATGGCTGCTCCAGTAGGCCCAACGTCGGCGATTGGACGACGCGAATGGCAACTATCCGCTGATCTTGCACAATAGTAGACAGTCGTCTTCCTCGACGACGATGCGATAGAGCTGACGCGTGCTGATCGGCTTCATCGCGTGCTGCCCCGGGAACAGCCAGCCGTCGCGGTGCATCACGCCCTGCTGCCGCCCAACTTTCCACCACTCACGCAGAAGCGTGAGCAGATCCTCCGAGAGCATGGTGTTGCGATACCGCCCGCCCTTGCCGCGCTCGACGCGCAGCAGCATGCGCTCGCTGTCGACGTCGGCGACCTTCAGCATCGACACCTCCGCGACAGGCAGGCCGGCGCCATAGGCGACCGAGAGCGCCGCCTGGTGCTTGAGGCAGGTGGTGGCGTTGAGCAACCGGGCAACCTCGTCGCGGCCAGCACCACGGGCAGGTTACGCGGATGCGCCAGCCGGACGAGCCTGCGCGCCAGGTCTGGTCGATCGAGCGTCTGGGTGAAGAAGAAGCGCAGGTGTCCGGTGACCGCCGAAGGAATGTCGCCAGGCGTCCAATGTCGCGGAGATAGTTGCGCTGCGTCTCTCGTGAGAAACGCCGCATGTTCATGTCGTTGATCAGCCACTGGCACAGCGGGCTGATCGCTGCATCGAGAATGGGATGGTGCATGGTCGGGCTCCTTGTTGAAGAAGCCTGTCATGCTCTGCCCCCGCAGGATGACGCTCAATGAGGCGCGGCGGCAGGTTCGGACGCTTTACCTCAACCGCTCGCCCCATCCCGCGCAGCGGGTTCGTTCTCCGGCCCCATTTCAGCCGCTCAAGCCACGGCCTGTGCACCAGTGATCTCGACAAGCGATCCGCACATGAACTGGGCTTCGTCCGACGCGAGGAAGGCAACGAGTGCTGCGACTTCCTCTGGCTTTCCAATCCGGCCGAATGGGACAAGCCTGTCGAGATCGGCAATCGTCCTGCCGGAGCGCTTAACGCCGGCCTCCAGCATCGGCGTGTGGATCTCACCCGGACACACGGCGTTGACGCGGATCTTGTGCGGCGCGTAATCGCGGGCGAGGTTCTGCGTGAAGGACGCAACCGCGGCTTTCGTCACATTGTATGCGATATGGTTGGGCGCGGGATGCAGCCCCCATTGCGATGCGGTGTTGACGATCGCGCCACCGCCACGCTCGATCATGTGCGGCAGCACGGCCCGGCAGAGGTAGAACATCGAGTGCAGATTGACGTCAAAGCAGGAATGCCAGTCGCCTTCGGTCAAAGTGAGCAGGTTGCCGCGCCGGTTGATGCCGGCGTTGTTAGCAAGAATATCGATGCGCCCGTTGATGCGCAGGACATCCGCAACCAGATCGGCGCAGGCAATGGCGTTGGAAATATCGGCTCGGATTGCGCGCGCCTTGCCACCTTTGGCGGAGATGTCTGAGGCCACGGAACCAGCCGAGGCCAGGTCCATGTCGGTAACCGCGACAAAGGCGCCTTCATCGGCGAGGCGATGTGAAATCGCCGATCCGATCCCGCCACCGCCACCCGTGACGATGGCGACCTTTTGTTCGAACCGCTTCATTTCAAACCTCTTGGATCCTGAAAGCATTTCATCTGATGTAGCTGGCGCCGTTGACGTCGAGCGTTGCGCCGCTGAGCGAGCGTTGCGAGGAGCGCAGCGCAAAGCTCACCAGCTCGGCGATTTCGGATGGCTCCGCCATCCTACCGATTGGAATATCGGCGACCGCCACTGCTTCGCCAAAGCGCGACACGAATTCCCTAGCCATTTCCGTCCGCACCCAGCCTGGCGCGATCGCTATCGCCACAATGTTGTCGGCGCCGAAACTGCGGGCGATCGATCCGCGCGCCATGTCATCGCGGCCTTTGAGATCGCGCTGCAGGATGCAAAGGGTAAGAGTCTCGGCATTCCCGTCCATGAACTGCTCGGCGGCGCGCAATCGGACTCCATACAAATCTATGGTTCAGGCGGGTGTTGCGACCAGAAACACCAGTTCATGCGCGAGATGGACATGCTCGGATCGCTGGGGATCGAGATCTACAAGATCCGTTCGGTCAAGCGCGACGTCCTGCGCACGGCGTGGGTTCTGGACGAAGCAGGTCGATTACGCGGCATCAAGGTCGGCGTCGACATGTGCCAGAATCTGGCCGATCCGCCACAGGCGGTCGAGGACGTCGTCGCCTTCGTCGAAGCCGTGCATGCGCTGACCGATCAGCGGATGGTCTTCGTCGAGGAAGCTCTGGGCCCCGACCAGCCCGATGCGTTCCGCGAACTTCGCGGCCGCATCGACGTGCCGGTCTGCGGCGGCGAGATCGTCACGACGCCCAGGGAAATGATAGAGCGCATCAACGCCGATGTCTATGACTTCGTCCAGCCCGACGCCTCGGTGATGGGCGGCATTTCGGCTGTCATGGATGTCTTCGAGGCCGCAAAAGCCAAGGGAACCGATGTGGTAGTGCACGCGTGGGGCGGTGCCGCCGCGATCATGGCCAGCTATCACGCCGCCTTCGCCGCGGGCGGAAAGCTGGTCGAATATCCGATGCTGTATTTTCCGCTCGGCGCCGAGATGATCGGCGACCAGGGATGCATCGAGGGTGGCCGCCTGATCCGCCCAACCGCGCCGGGACTCGGTCTTAGGCTCACTCCCGAAATGGAAGCGCGCTATCCTTTCGACGAAACAGCTGTCTATTCCTGTGTGCTCACGGACTGGGGCCCGCCGCCCGACAGTTATTGGCGAGATTGATTCATTAGCTTCGCCACCTTGGGAAGACTAATTTAGCCGGCTGTGACACCCCCATGCCATGTGGCGGTGAAAGCATGATCGCGACGGGGCGCTTCGTGTATATCTTGCGCCGCCAGTCGCGCCGTTGCGCCTGAACTGTACGGAGAGTGCGATGGCAGAAGCATCCGTGTGCGCTATGTGTGTGGCGCGCGCCGGTTGCCAACAACGCGGGACCATACGGAACGGTACGGGAAGAAACTTTGTTTTCGACTCACGAAAAAGCAATTAAATCAACGACATTGGTGCCTCCCTCCGGATCCCGGAGTGGCGATTGATTCTGGAACAAAAAATCGCCACATGGTGAGCGGTGATGGTACTTTCAAGGCGATGTGGGCACGCTATCGAACGCTGCAAACTGTGAGGAATCGCCCGATTGGTCTCGAAAGTTGGTGAAACCTCAAACATTTTTAGCAGCGATTTTCCCTTTGAAATCAAAAGCGTAACTTTTTGACGGTCCATAGGTCGGCGCTGTACGTCACAAATGCGAAAAGCCAAGCTAGATCAATGGCCTAGCTGGGTCGGAACAATCGAGTGGGAGTGACGGGTACAAACGGCGGCAATAGCGTAGTTTCGGCGGCGACTTTCGCAGCCATAAGAA
>NZ_JAIUGU010000015.1:0-170738 GCF_020164775.1 Mesorhizobium sp. ES1-6 | reverse complement strand
TGGTTGGCACCGTTCGAACCAAAGTTGTCGCTACCGGCGAAGGCGCTGCCGGAAAGGGCCAGAACGGCGGCGGCAGCGATGAGGATCTTGTTCATTCTAAATACTCCTGAATATTTTGAAGTCGGTCGGGCCGGCGGGCGAACCCACCGGCCGTGGGATCGGGATTAGTGACCGAAGAGGTTGCGGTCGCTGCCCTGCTGAACGGGCGCCTGGGTGGCCGGAGCCGACTTGCCGATCGACGCGGTGGCCGCGTTGTCGGTCGAAGTGACAGCCGCCTGGTTGGCACCGTTCGAACCAAAGTTGTCGCTACCGGCGAAGGCGCTGCCGGAAAGGGCCAGAACGGCGGCGGCAGCAATGAGGATCTTGTTCATTTCAAATACTCCTGAATTTGTGGCGTCCACCGGCGCGACAGGGCAACCCCGCCGCGTGCCGGGAAGCGGCTGTTAGTTGTTGCCGAAGAGGTTGTGATCGGCACCCTGGACAGGCGTCTGAGCAGCCGGCTGCGACTTCTTGGTCGAAGCGGTGTACGAGCTGTCGACAGAGGTGGCAGCGGGGGTCGCGGCGCTCGAACCATAATGGTCGCTACCAGCAAAGGCGCTGCCGGAAATAGCCAGAAGGGCTGCGGCAGTGAGAACAATCTTTTTCATTTTGGGTACTCCAGTATTTTTCCGTCCGTCTAGCGGCGTGTCTTGGGATTAAAAATCGCGTCGTTCGGACAGCCCCGATGTGGGAGAGCACCTTTGCCGTTTCCAATCACGAAGTTGTTCCGCGTGGACCATGACTCCACCACTTGAAATTGTACCAGGCCCTTTTACGTCCATTGTTTTTCTTCGCTATATCAACCGGTTAACTGGAACCACCGCTTCGATCACCGACGGTGTCGGAGACCTTGCGTTCACACCGTCCTGCACGCACCGTCAACAGAAACGAACCGTTCGGTTCGATTTTAGAATCTGCTAATAGTCACTTTTCGTAACCGTTAACCTTTTTCGCCGCCGGCAACGGGTAGAAAACGTGCCGGTGCGGCTTCCCATAAAGACGCTTCCATCCGCCGGAACCATCCAGCATGCGTGTCGCGCCGCATGGAGGCGATGTCGCTTTCATGCCGATGTCGCAAACCCTGTCGTGATTAAATCATTCCATCTCAGGTGCCGCTGCGTGACGACGGAGCGGAGAATTGGGAAGCCGGTCAGATTCCGGCGCTGCCCCCGCAACGGTGGTGGAGTTCAAGTCGCAACGGGAGACCACTGGGCGAAGGCCTGGGAAGGTGTCGCGATGGTCCGCAAGGACGACTCCAGAGCCCGGAAACCAGCCCGAGATCGCTAGAACTCGACTGATCGCGGTGGGCGGTCAAGGGGCGGATGATGTTTGTCCGGCTTTTGCCGGCTCGCGCTCAATCCTTCCTCCATCACCACCAGTTCAGTCCTTGAAAATGAGGACAGGACATGGATGCGCGCAACGACATGCTGAGGCTCTTGAACAGCCGCAGACAAGGCTTTTCGCTGGAACAGCCCTTTTATACCGACCCGGACTACTTCAAGCTGGACATGGAGCTGATCTGGTATCGCGACTGGCTGTTCATAGGCCATGATTGCGAGTTGCCCAAGCCGGGCAGCTTCATCACCGTGCAGATCGGCGACTATCCGGTCGTGCTGGTGCGTGACCAGCAGGGCAAGATCAACGCCTTCCACAATTCCTGCCGTCATCGCGGCAGCCGCGTCTGCAACAGCGACAAAGGCATGGCCGCCAAACTGGTCTGTCCTTACCACCAGTGGACTTACGAGCTTGACGGCCGGCTGCTGTTCGCCCGCCAGATGGCCGACGGGTTCGACAAGAGCCAGTTCGGGCTGAAGCCAGTCGCCTGCGAAAGCGTCGCCGGCTATGTCTTCATCTGCCTGGCCAAGGAGCCGGCGGACTTCGCGCCGATGCGGGCGATGATCGGGCCCTATCTGCAGCCGCACCGGCTCAGCGAGGCCAAGATCGCCTTCGAGAGCACCATCATCGAGAAGGGCAACTGGAAGCTGGTCTGGGAAAACAACCGCGAATGCTACCATTGCGCCGGCAATCATCCGGAATTGTGCAAGACCTTCCCGGAAGCGCCGACCGTGACCGGCGTGCAGGGCGCCGACAGCGATCCGGAAATGCTGGCGCATTGGGCCAAATGCGAGGCTGTTGGCTTGCCCAGCAAATTCCGCATCGACCCGGCTGGACAATACCGTGCCACCCGCGCGCCGTTGCTGCGCGATGCCCAGAGCTACACGATGACGGGCAAGCGGGCGGTGAGGAAGAACCTGTCCGACAGCGTCTCGGCCGACCGGATCGGCACCTTGATGCATTACCACTATCCGACGACCTGGAACCATATCCTGGTCGATCATGCCGTCACCTTCCGTGTGCTGCCGGTCAGCGCCACAGAAACGGCGGTGACGACGAAATGGCTGGTGCACAAGGACGCGGTCGAGGGCGTCGACTACGATCTCGCCGAACTCACCCATGTCTGGACCGAGACCAACGACCAGGACCGCCGCATCGTCGAGGAAAACGCCTTCGGCATCCTGTCGCCGGCCTATGAGCCCGGCCCCTATTCGGAGCTGCATGAAGGCGGCGTCATCCAGTTCGTCGACTGGTACGCGCGCTTCATCGGCCCGCGCCTTGCCGAAGGCGGCCGGCCGGCGCTGCGCAGCGTGGCATGAGAGGCTGAGGGATGAATGCCATGACCGACCTTGGCCTCTATCGCCATCTCGACCAGATGGCGCCGTGGAACGACAGGCTGCAGGTGCTGGAAGTGACCGGCGTCAGCGATGAGGCGCCCGGCGTCAAGACCTTCACCTTCCGCTCCGACAACCAGACCTGGTTCCGTTACAAGCCGGGCCAGTTCGTGACGCTGGAACTGCCGACGCCGGACGGTCCGCTGATGCGCACCTACACGCTGTCGTCGTCACCGTCGCGGCCGTTCTCCATAGCGGTGACGGTGAAGGCGCAGGCAGGCAGCATCGGCACACGCTGGATGTTCGATCACCTGACCCCCGGCTCGCACGTCAAGGCCTATGGACCGAGCGGCGATTTTTCGTTGCACAGCCATCCGGCGGCGAAATATCTGTTCATCTCGGCCGGCTCCGGCGTGACGCCGATGATGTCGATGCTGCGCTGGCTGAACGATTGCGCGCCCTGGACCGATGTCGGCTTCGTCAATTGCGCGCGGCGTCCCGAAGAGATCATTTTCCGCAAGGAACTCGAACTTTTGGGCGGCCACATGCCGGGCCTGTCGCTCGGCTTCATGATCGAGGAGCGGTCGAGCCGCGAGGGCTGGTACGGCCATATGGGCCGCATAGATGCCATCCGGCTGCCGCTGCTGGCGCCCGATTTCCGTGAACGCGAAATCTTCTGCTGCGGCCCCGATCCCTTCATGCGCGCCGTGCGCGGCATGCTGGAGGCCGCCGGCTTCGACATGGCGAGATACCATCAGGAAAGCTTTGCCGCGCCGACCGTGGAGGAAATCCCGGCGCCGTTCGCCTCGCCGGAGCAGGACGGTGCGGCAGCTCCCGTCGAAGCAGCAACACCTATCCGCTTCGCGCTGTCGGACGTCGATGCCGAGTGCGTCGCCGGCCAGACCGTGCTGCAGACGGCCCGCGCCTCGGGCGTGCGGATCCCGGCAGCCTGCGAATTCGGCCTGTGCGGAACCTGCAAGGTGAAGAAAGTCTCCGGCGCCGTCGAGATGAGCCACAATGGCGGCATCCTCGATCACGAGATCGACGACGGCTTCATCTTGGCCTGTTGTTCCAAGCCACTGTCGGCACTGGAAATCGAGGTTTGATCCGGCTGGCCTTCGACTGATCCCGCATATGGCCGGCGCCTTACCGGCAAAGGTTACCTTGCCAAGGAACAACCGAAAGTTTACAGGCGTTGTCGGTGGAACGGGTCCTGCTGGCGGGCAGGAATGCTAAGCGGGGCGACAATGATGCATGAATCCCATGCCTATGCGGTTGCGAGCCGGGATATCGTTTTCGAATCCTTCGATGGCGAGGCCGTGGTGCTCAACCTTGCGAATGGCAAGTATTTCGGCTTCTCCGATTCCGGCAGCAAGGTGTGGCAGGCGCTTTCGTCCGGAATGGACGCCCGGGCTCTGGTCGGGCTTACCGCGGGCGGCTCGACAATAGGCGAGGCCCAACTCGATCACTTCATAGCGCAATTGCTCGAACTGGGCTTGCTGGTGCCTTCCGACGCGACGGTGCAGCCATTGCCGGACGAATTGGCCGCCGAGCTGGCCGCCACGAACGAGCCGCTCGATGTGAGCATTCACGACGACCTCGCCGACCTGATCATCATTGATCCCATCCACGAGGTCGAGGAACCACTCGGCTGGCCGGCGGTCAAGCAGGCTTCCTGACGGGCCGGCCGCTGCCGTGATGGAAGGCGCTTGATGCCGCGCGTCACGCTGGAAACCTTGCCCGATTACGGCCGGTATCTCCTCGCCGCCGCCGAAGATGCGGGCTTGCGCTATCCGACCACACGCAAGGTCAGCCTGCCCCTGTTGGAACTGACCGTGCATCTCGGTCACGGCGTGCTTGCCGATGCACTGGGCCATGCATTTGTCGAGGCCGGGCATGATCGGCCCGAACCGGCCGCGTGCCGCGTCTTCATCGCTCATCCCGGCATCCACGGCATTCCGGAGCCCGCGCGATGGGGCGACGCGCATTTCACCGAGCACGGTTTTGCCAAACGGCTCGCCGAAGCCGGGTTGCGCGGCCACTATTTCCACGACCTGGATTTCTGGCAGATCTACGATCCGCACCGTAGCGTTGGCGTGCAGCTGATGGCGTCGGCCGATGCCTTTCCGCCCTGGGAGCCGGGGGCGCCGCTGCGCGCCTTCCTGCACTGGGAATATGCCGCGCGCGGCATGCGGCTGACCCATGCCGGCACGCTCGGCATCGACGGCAAGGGTATCCTGCTCGCCGGCGCGGGCGGGGCGGGGAAATCCGGCACTGTCGCCGCCGGCCTGCTCAATGGGCTCGACAGTGTCGGCGACGACTATGTGCTGATCGATCTCGTCGGGGGCGTGACCGCGCGGCCCCTTTTCTCCACCCTGAAACAGGACGCGCGAGGTTTCGCGCGGCTGGGCCTGCAACAGAGGCTGGCTGAGCAAGGCCCGCTGAACTGGCAGGGCAAGCACACGTTTCACATTGGCGACGTAACGCCCCGCCCGGTGCCCGCGATGCTGGACATCGTCGCGCTGGTGGTGCCACATATCAGCGGTGGCGGAGCAAGTTCGATCATGCCGGTGTCACGCAGGGATGCCATGATTGCCTTGGCGCCGTCCGGCATCGCCCAGATGCCGGGCGAGCGCGAAAGCGGCTTTCGCTTCTTCAGCGAATTGACCCGCCTCTTGCCGTGCTTTCGTTTGTCCCTCGGAACCGACCCGGCAGAAATCGCCGGCGCGATCGAGAATTTCCTGACGCGAGGCCTCTCGTGAAGCTCAGCGTTATCATGCCAGTGTACAATCGCGAGCGCTATGTCGTCTCGGCGCTGCGCTCCCTGATCAGGCAGCGCGCTGACGCCGACTTCGACATCATCGTCATCGACGACGGCTCCACGGACGCCTCGGTGGAGGCGATACGGTCTGCGATGCGCGAGGCGTCCTGCATCCGCCTGGTCCTGCAACCCAATATGGGCGTCGCGAGGGCGCGCAACGCCGGGCTTAGACACTTGCCGCCGGATGCCGGGTTTGTGTCGTTCCTCGATTCCGACGACATCTCGCTTGCCGGACGCTTCAAGACGGATCTGGCTTGCTTCAAGGCCGAGCCGGGCCTTGACCTGACCTACTCCCTGATGACCCTGGCCGAGCAGATAGACGATGACACGATGGAGCCGGTAGCGGGCAGTCGCACTGTAACGCTGCGCGGAATTTCAATGAGCACCGGCCTGTTCAGCAGGGCGCTTATCGATCGCATAGGCTATTTCGACGAGGAATTCGATCAGTGCGAGGACACTGACTATCTGTTGCGCATCTTCGAAACGGGTCCGAATTACCGCCTTCTGGAGACGGTCGCGATCTACTACAGGCGCCATGCCGGCAATATCACCGGGAAGCGCGAGAGCCGGCTCCGCGACCACATGCGGGCGATCCACAAATCGATCCGGCGACGCAGGGCCAACCCATCCCTGCGTGAGATTCCCGGCATTTTCGAGCTCAAGAGCTCGCCCGACTGGCGGGGGCTTTAATGCGGTATATCTCGCGATCAAATCGGATGGTGCAGCAGCGGCCGCGAGGTCACGGATGAGGCTGAGCGTGATCATGCCGGTCTACAATCGCGAAGCCTATGTCGGCGCCGCGCTGCGTTCGCTGCTCAGGCAAGGCGACGCCGCCGATCTCGACATCATCGTCGTCGACGACGGTTCGACCGACGGTTCGGTCGAGGCCGTGCGCGCGATGATGCATGATCATTCCTGCATCCGGCTGTTCCGGCAAGAGAACATGGGGGTGACACGGGCGCGCAACAGCGGGCTCAGGCTGCTCAAGCCCGAGGCAGACCTGGTGTCGTTCCTCGATTCGGACGACATCTCGCCGGCCGGGCGCTTCGAGGCCGATGTCGCGCTTTTCCGGAAGAATCCCGATCTCGATCTGACCTACTCAAGGATGATGCTGGTCGACAAGATCGATGACGGGATCCTGGAGCCCACGGCGGACAGCAACAGCATCACGATTCGTGGCATTCACCTGTCGGCGGCGATCTTCGCGCGCCGGCTCGTCGCGCGCATAGGTGATTTCGACGAGGATTTCGTCCAGGCCGAAGACACCGACTACCTGCTGCGCGGTTTTGAGATCGGCCCCAGATACGTGCTTCCCGACACGGTCGCACTCTACTACAGACGGCATGCGGGCAACATGACGAGGCAAGAGGACGTCCAGTCGCGGGAATTCCTGCGCGCTATCTATAAATCCATGAAGCGGCGCAAGGCCGACCCGTCGCTCCGGCCGATCGAAGGTATCTTCGAGCTGGACAAACTGACAGATTGGCACTCCCTGTGATGGACGGATACGGCGTCGTCATACCGGCCTTCAACGCCTCCGGCACCATCGCCGAGACGCTGCGGTCGGTCGCTGCCCAGACCGTGCGGCCTGAGCTGGTGGTGATCGTCGACGACGGATCGACCGACGACCTCGCCGCGGCGATCGGCGGAACGGACCTGCCGCTGCGCCTGCTGCGCCAGGAAAATGCCGGTCCGGGCAGCGCCACGACCAGGGGCATCGCCGCGCTGTCGACGCCGTTCATCGCGACGCTCGACGCCGATGATCTGTGGTTGCCCGCCAAGATCGGAACACAGCTCGCGCATCTCGAAAGATTTCCCACGGCATCGGGAGTTTTTTGCCAATGGCGGAATTTCCGCAATGATCGGCCAGATGCGCCCGAAGGCGCGGCTCTGCCCGGCTGGTCGCGGACCACGATGCTGATCCGGCGCGAGGTTGCCGAGACCGTCGGACCCGTCGTCGATCCGCCGGGCGGCCGTGGCGAGATGATCGACTGGATCGCGCGGGCACGCGAGGCGGGCCTTGCCCTCGACATGATCGAGGAGGTGCTGGCGCTGCGTCGAATCAGACCGGGCAGCCTGTCCTACGGGCGCGATGCCACGCGCGACCGGGGCTACCTGGAAGTGGCGCGGCTGGCCATGCTGCGGCGGGCCCGAAACAAGGCCGGCGCGGGCTGATGGCGCGCATTCGCCGCATCGGCCGACGCTTCCCGGACTATGGCTGGTCCTGGCCGACGGGCGGGCTCGACCAGTTGCTCAAGGCGGCGCTTCTTGCCGACGACGACGCGGCCGCCGGTTGCGCGATGGAGTGGCTGAGCGCGAACGACATCGACCTCGTCTCCTTCAGGGAGCATCGGCTGCTGGCCGCCATCTGCGACCGGTTCGGCCGGAAATTGGCCGGGCATTCCGCCTATCCACGTCTTGTCGGCCTGCAAAAGATGCTGTGGACCAAGTCGCGCATGGCGATGCGCGAGGCCGAACCGGCGCTGCAGGCGATGACCGAGGCCGGATGCATGGTGATGCTGATCAAGGGTGCCAGCCGCATTGCCTTGAACGCGTCGGCGCAGCGGGGCCGGGTGGCACACGACATCGACATATTGGTCCGGTCGCAGGACATGCCGGCGGCGTTCGACGTGCTGCGCGAGCGCGACTGGCAGATCGCCACCGGGGTGAGCCCGCAATATCTGAGGACAAGACTGGCGTCCTTGCGCTCGATGAACTTCTTCAAGGGCAATTATGGCGATATCGACCTGCACCAACTCGCCTATGACGGTTCCCAGCAAAGCGACGAGGACGACGGGGCCATCTGGCGGCGGGCGGCGGCGGCCGAGTTCAGCGGCGTCGGCGTTCTGGTGCCGTCGCCCGCCGACCGCATCGCGCTGGCGATAGCGCATGGCGGGCTCGACGCCCACACGCACAGCGATTGGCTGGTCGATTGCGCGGTGGCCATTCGCGCCGGCGACGTCGACTGGGACGTGTTCCTCGATATTGTCGCCAGGCGGCGCCTTGCCGTTGCCGCGGCAGTGGCGCTCTCCTACCTAGCGCTCGAGATTGGCGTGACGGTGCCGGACAGCGTGCTGGCGCGCGTGCTGGAGATGGCCGACCGCACCGGCCTGTCGCGCTGGTCGGCCGTGCTGCAGGCCAAGCCGCGAACCGATTTCGGCAGGCTGGCCTGGCTGTCGCGCGGTTTTGCCAAGCAGTTGCGGCTGAGACGCAAGAGCGGCCGGCTGCGGCAAGAACCGCCGACCAAAGCCTGGCGTGGCCGTCGTGCCAGCCGCGTGTCGCTGGGCGCGGCCTCGCCATCGGCATTCTCCCAAGCCATACCCTGCCCACCGACGGCCGGAGACATGATGCTGGACATCACGATCCGGGTCAGTGTTCCGCCGATCCGGCGCCGCATCGAAATGGAGATCAATGCCGACGATCATCATGTCGCGCGCCTGCGCGCCATGGCCATCAGCCGGTCCGGAGGCGACCGGGTGCTACATTTTCGCGGCAAGGTGACGCTCGACGGCCGACAGCATGCCCTGACGCTGGAGGCGCGACCGTCCCGGCAATTCCGCCAATGGGAAGACCAGGCAACGGTCGCGGCCTATGGCGCGCTGCCTTTCCAGCTGGTCTCGGCGGCTTTTTCGCCGCTGCGCTGAGACGTTGCCGCCAAAGGCAGCAGGGCCGGAGCGCGGTAGAGGCGCCCGCGGCTATACGGTGTTTCCCTCAGGCTTCGTTACCCGCCGCAGCGTCAGGTTGATCCTGCCGCCGTTCTTGAGCAGCGCCGAGGTCGAAGGGTAGATGCGGTCGACGCCATGGAAGGCAAGACGGCCCTCGCCGCCAAGCACGACGACATCGCCGCTTTTCAGCCTAAACGATTTGGTGGCGCCGTCGCGCGTCGTCTGGCCGACCCTGAACAGGCAGTCGTCGCCGAGCGAGACGGAGACGACGGGGGCCGAGAGGTCGGCCTCGTCGCGATCCTGATGCAGGCCCATCTTCGCGTTGGGCGTGTAGAAATTGATCAGGCAGGCCTCCGGTAGAGACGGATAGCCCGCCACCTGCCGCCACAGATCGAGCAGACTGCCGGGGATGGGCGGCCATGGCGTCCCGGTCACGGGATGCGTCGGCTGGTAGCGGTAGCCGCGTTCCTTGTCGGTGACCCAACCGAGCGGACCGCAATTGGTCATGCGCACGCTCATCTCCTTGCCGGTGCGCGGCATGGCCGGCACGAACAGCGGCGCCTGCTGGACGATGGCCCTGACATCCTCGACCAGCGCCTCCTGCACCTCGCGAGACAGATGGGCCGGCATGTGGCGGACGCCCTTGGGCAGAACGAGCAATTGGCTCACCTTTCGAATGTTCGGACCCGCAAGATGCCACCATCGGACGCCGAGGGCGACCCGAAAGCAGTCGTCGATTTCACTGAAATTGCCGAGGCGGGAATGCGCGGTGAATTCGTCTCACCAATAAGCCAGAGGCGTTGACGGGTAAAGATGATTAACTTAGTCAAGATTTTGAACTTGAGTGGCTAGGCAACAATTTCACCCCGGCGCCGGACGGAGGCCATGGGGAACGAATGACGAGAGCGAGGTATATAAAAGTGGTGTTTCTTCGAGACTTCGGAGCAGTCAAGCGCGGCGGTATCTGGTTCCGGCGAGGGCTTGTGGCGACGACGTGCCTGTCGACGGTGCTTGGCGTTGGCCATGCATCGGCACAGCAGGCCGGCACCCAGGCATCCGACAATACGGGGGTGCTCGAACCGATCACGATCAGCGGCAAGGCCGGCAGCGATACTTCCCGAGAAGACGACAAGACGGTGGCCGCCAAGCGCAGCTCCGGCGCGACCAAGACGGATACGCCGCTCATCGAAACGCCGCGCTCCGTCTCGGTGGTGACGCGCAAGGAGATCGAGGAGCGCGGCGCGCAGGACATCATCGAGGCGGTGCGCTATTCCGCCGGCGTGAGCACCGGCGCCTATGGGTTCGACCCGCGCTTCGACCAGATCTACATCAGAGGCTACGACGCCACCACGCTCGGCGACTACAAGGACGGCCTGCGCCAGCCCTACATCAACTACGGCACTTTCCGCACCGACGCCTATTCGCTCGAACGCGTCGAGGTGATCAAGGGGCCGGTGTCGGTGCTTTACGGCGCGGGAACGCCGGCCGGCATCGTCAACAAGGTGCCCAAGCTGCCGACCGAGGACAGGATACGGGAAGTCGAACTGCTCTATGGCACGAAGGACAGGGCGCAGGCCGCCTTCGATTTCGGCGGACCCGTCACCGAGGGCAGCGACGATTTTCTCTACAGGATCGTCGGCCTGGCGCGAAACGGCGACACGAATTTCGACATCGCCGACGACCGTTATCTCCTGCAACCGTCCTTCACCTGGAACCCGGATGCCGCGACGTCCTTCACGGTCTACGGGCTGGTGCAGGCAG
This sequence comes from Mesorhizobium sp. ES1-6, assembly GCF_020164775.1. Lineage (NCBI taxonomy): Bacteria > Pseudomonadati > Pseudomonadota > Alphaproteobacteria > Hyphomicrobiales > Phyllobacteriaceae > Mesorhizobium > Mesorhizobium sp. ES1-6. Next base: position 159,783 of record NZ_JAIUGU010000015.1, on the reverse strand, counting down.
ATGAGACGGATTCTAATCCTGGCGTGATCACCGACCCGTCGGGGAAGGTGCATGCCCTGCGCGAGAGCGACCCGGATTACGATTACCAGAAGATCCGGCAGCAGCAGGTTGGCTACAAGTTCGAGCACGATTTCGGCGACGGCATCACCGTGCGCCAGAATGTTCGATACTCCCATCTCGACCTGAGGTCGCGCTATCTCGCGGTCTCCGGCTGGACAGGTACGGTCGCGCATCGCTATGCGACCGCGATTCGCGACGAAATGAACGTCTTCCAGGCCGACAACCAGGTCGAGGCCAAATTCGACACTGGCGCGCTCGCCCACACGCTGCTTCTCGGCCTCGACTATACGAACCTGACCTCGTCCTTCGGCTATGGATTCGATGCGGCCGATCCGGCCTATGATTTCGACATTGCCAACCCGACCTACGGTGTCTCCGGCCCGACGCCGGCCACCACGTTCTCGGCCTCCGACGCGGATTTGCGCCAGACCGGAATCTATGCGCTGGACCAGGTCGAGCTGGACAGATGGCGCTTCACCCTTGGCGGGCGCCAGACCTGGGTCGAGCAGACGCGGGACTACGTTGGGGGCGGCTCCGAAGCGGTGAACAAGAACGCCTTCAGCATGCAGGCCGGCGCGCTTTATCTGTTCGACAATGGCTTCGCGCCCTTCGCGGGCTATGCGACTTCGTTCGAGCCGATCTCGAACCGGTCGGCCGATGGTGGCGGCATCCTGCAGCCGACGAAGGGCGAACAGGTCGAGCTCGGCATCAAGTACCAGCCGCCGGGAAGCGATATCCTGCTCTCGGCCGTCGCCTATCACCTCGTCGAGAAGAACAAGCCGGTCGTCGTGGATCCCAATGCGGGAACCTATCGTTCACTGGGCGAGGTCACCAGCAATGGATTTGAGCTGGAGGCCCGCGCGGCCGTCATGGACGGACTCGATGTGATCGCGGCCTATAACTACAACCATGCCGAGATCACGGGCGCCGCCGCTGGCTCGACGGAGCTCGGCAAGGTCCCCGCCGTCACCCCCGAGCATGTCGCGAGCCTCTGGGCCAATTACAAGTTCGACGAGGGCAGCGCCGCTCCAGGCCTTTCGGTGGGCGCGGGCGTGCGGTTGCAGAGCGCGACCTATACCGATACGTCGAACACCGCCAAGAACGATTCCGCCGTCTATCTCGATGCGTCGGCGTCCTATGATTTCGGCGCCATCGACAAGAAGTATGGAGGTGTCTCGGCCGCCTTTGCCGTCCGCAACATCGCCGACGACCGCGCGACGGTATGCAACAGCGGCTATTGCTACATGGGCCAGGGCCGCAACGTCACGGCTTCGCTGAAGCGCCGCTGGTAAAGGCGACGCCGCGCGCCCTTTCGGACGCGCGGCGCATTGATTCCACCGTTTGGATGCGACCCGGCTCGGCGGTTCAGCCAAGCTCGGGGATGCGCAGGACCTGGCCCGGATAGATCTTGTCGGGATGGGTCAGCATCGGCTTGTTGGCCTCGAAGATGACCGTGTTCTTGGCACCCTGGCCCTTGCCATAGCTCTTTTCGGCGATCTTCCAGAGATTGTCGCCCTTCTGGACGGTGTAGAAGGTCGGCTCCTTGGCCGGGGCGGCCGTGCCGGAAGCCGGCGCGACCTGCAACTCGTCAGCCTGTACCTTGGAGACGCCGAGCGTGTTGCCGACGGCGATGACCGCCTTTTCGAAGATCGACTGGTCCTTGACCACGCCCTTCAGCACCGCGGTATCGCCCTGGACGACAACCTGCACGCCATCGGTGCCGAGCTTGTGCGAATCGAGCTCTTTCTTGAGGGTGTCGGCGGTGGGTGCGGCTTCCTCGTCGCCGCCTATGCCGAGCTTCTTGCCGACGCTCTTGACGAAATCGAACATACCCATTTCTAGGTCTCCCTTGCTGTGGCAAAAGGGAAACTTGCATCTGCAACGCAAAATTGAAAGCGGTTTTGCGCACGCGACTGGCGCGTTGCTTAATCGTTCTCTACCCGGCCGCGCAGCTTCTTGATCGTACCGCGCCCCGCCTTGCTCTTCAGTCGCCGCTCGACCGCCCCCTTTGACGGCCTTGTCTTCTTGCGCGGCGGCGGTGGCGGTTCGGCCGCCTTGGCGACCAGCGCCGTGAGCCTTGCCCGGGCATCCGCCCGGTTCTGTTCCTGGGTGCGGAAGCGTCCGGCCTCGATGACGATGACACCGTCCTTGGTGGCGCGCTGACCGGCAAGCTTTATGGTCCGCTCGCGCACGCGGTCCGACAGGCCCTCCGCGTTGTGCGCGTCGAAGCGCAACTGCACCGCTGTCGCCACCTTGTTGACGTTCTGGCCGCCAGGACCGGACGAGCGGATGAAATCCTCGTGCAGATCGCCCGGATGGATCACGGCTTCGCCCGATATGATGATGTCGTCGTCGATCGGCATGCCGCAGTCATGGCGCGGCGGACTAAAAAAGAAAAGGCCCGATCGAAGCCGTGGCCTTCCAATGCATGTCGCCCAGAAGTGACGTCGGTTCCGGGATGACGACATGCATGAGAGAACGTCGAGCGGCGTGATGATTACTCCGCCGCCTCCTGCATCCGCGGTGCGGCCCCCAGCACCACTGCGTCGACATGGCTTTCGAATTTCTCGAAGTTGACGGCGAACATGCCGACCAGCCTTGCCGCCTGCCGGTCATAGGCGGCCTTGTCGGCCCAGGTGGAGCGCGGGTCGAGAATGGCGCTGTCGACGCCAGTCACGGCCTCCGGCACCTCGAAGCCGAAATTGGCGTCGGTGCGGAACCTGGCCGTCTTCAGCGAACCGTCGAGGGCCGCGGCGAGCAAGGCGCGCGTCGCCTTGATCGGCATACGCTTGCCGGTGCCGTAAGCGCCGCCGGTCCAGCCTGTGTTGACCAGCCAGCAATCGGCGCCATGGCGGGCAATGAGTTCGCGCAGCAGATTGCCATATTCAGAGGGGTGGCGCGGCATGAAAGGGGCACCGAAGCAGGTCGAGAAGGTGGCTTCGGGCTCGGTCACGCCCTTTTCGGTTCCGGCGACCTTGGCCGTGTAACCGGAAAGGAAATGATACATCGCCTGCGCCGGTGTCAGCCTGGCGATCGGAGGCATCACGCCGAAAGCATCGGCGGTCAGCATGATGATGTTCTTCGGGTGATTGGCGCGCCCGGTCTTCGAGGCATTGGGGATGAAGTCGAGCGGATAGGCGCAGCGTGTGTTTTCGGTGAGCCGGCCGTCATCGAAGTCCGGCACGCCATCGGCGTCGAGCACGACATTTTCCAGAACCGTGCCGAAGCGCTGCGTGGTGGCGAAGATCTCCGGCTCGGCTTGCGCCGACAGCTTGATCGTCTTGGCATAGCAGCCGCCTTCGAAATTGAAGATGCCGTGCGGACCCCAGCCATGCTCGTCGTCGCCGATCAGCGTGCGGGACGGATCGGCCGACAGCGTGGTCTTGCCGGTGCCCGACAGGCCGAAGAAGATGGCGGCGTCACCTGCCGGACCTTCATTGGCCGAGCAGTGCATCGGCATGACGCCCTTTTCCGGCAAGAGGTAGTTCAGCATGGTGAACACCGACTTCTTCATTTCGCCGGCATAGGAGGTGCCGCCGATCAGCACGATCTTGCGCGTCAGGTCGACGGCGATCACCGTTTCGGTGCGGCTGCCGTGGCGGGCGGGATCGGCGCGGAAGGACGGCAGGTCGATGATCGTCATCCCCGGCACGAACTGTTCGAATTCGGCCGCGTCGGGACGGATGAGCAGGTTGCGGATGAACAGCGAATGCCAGGCAAATTCGGTGATCACCCTGGTGGGCAGCTTGAGCTCCGCGTCGGCGCCGCCGACCAGATCCTGCACATAGAGATCCTTGTCGGCGGCCTGGGCCTGGAAATCGGCGAGCAAGGCGTCGAATTGGGCCGGCGAGATCGCCTTGTTGTTGTCCCACCAGACTGGCAGTTCGGTGGCGGCGTCGCGCACGACGAACTTGTCCTTGGGCGAGCGGCCGGTGTGCTGGCCGGTTTCGGCGACGAGCGCGCCATGCGCGGTCAGCCTGGCCTCGCCCCGCCGGATCGCTTCCTCATAAAGGGCGGCCGCGCCGAAATTGTAGCGCACCACGCCGGAGGTTTTCAGACCGACATGATCGATCGCGCAGGCAGGATTGCGTTTGCCGACTTCCGACATTGGTGACCCTTCTTGAGATTTGCCGCATCTTTGCCGGCACATTTCCGGCACACCTGCCAAGCAGGCTAGGATGGTCAGAACCAGAAAAGCCAAATGATATCAAATCATTAATCGATTTAAATATTTTGAAAGTTGTTTAAATCGTTTATATATGCGAAAAGTTTCATGGTTGCCCAAAGGATTGGACGTGTCCGTTCGTCCAATCCGTGTCGAGGTAGGATTGTGGCCGCCGGCACCCCGCGCGTGACAGCGGATAAGGCCTATGCCACATTTTGTACCTAATTTGTCCTGCAAAAGCCCCTTCTCTTACGACAGAAGGGACAGCTCATGAGGGAGCCACTTGAAATGGCAACAATCGCGCTTGTCGATGACGACCGCAACATTCTGACGTCGGTGTCGATCGCCCTCGAATCCGAAGGCTATCGCGTCGAGACCTATACGGATGGTGCGTCCGCGCTGGAAGGCCTGGCGGCCCGACCGCCGAATCTTGCCATCCTCGACATCAAGATGCCGCGCATGGACGGCATGGAGCTTCTGCGCCGGATGCGCCAGAAATCCGACCTGCCAGTGATCTTCCTGACCTCCAAGGATGACGAGATCGATGAATTGTTCGGTCTCAAGATGGGCGCCGACGACTTCATCCGCAAACCGTTCTCGCAGCGCCTGCTGGTCGAGCGGGTGCGCGCCGTTCTGCGCCGGGCCAGCGCCCGCGAGGCCGCGGCAAAAACGCCCAGCCAGCAGGCTCGCTCGCTCGAGCGCGGCCAGCTCGTCATGGACCAGGAGCGCCATACCTGTACCTGGAAGGGCGAGCCGGTCACGCTCACGGTCACCGAGTTCCTGATCCTGCATTCGCTGGCGCAACGCCCGGGCGTGGTAAAAAGCCGTGATGCGCTGATGGATTCGGCCTATGATGAGCAGGTCTATGTCGACGACCGCACGATCGACAGCCATATCAAGCGGCTGCGCAAGAAATTCAAGGCCGTCGACGACGACTTCGAAATGATCGAAACCCTTTACGGAGTCGGATACCGGTTCCGCGAAGCGTAAAGCCTAGTCAGGAGCTGCTATTCGATGGCAGTGGAAGCACAACGAAGCAGACCAGCGGCCGCTGCCAGGCGGCCGTCGCGCATCATGCCGTCCTTCGTGTCGAAATTCACGGTGCCGATGCGCCGCTTCCTTGGCCACCATATCTTCTCCAGCCTGACGCGGCGTATCCTTTTTCTCAATCTCGCCGGGCTGGCGGTGCTCGTCACCGGCATCCTCTATCTCAACACCTTCCGCGACGGGCTGATCGACGCGCGCGTCGAAAGCCTGATGACGCAGGGCGAGATCATCGCCGGCGCCATCGCGGCATCGGCGACGGTCGAGACGGATTCGATCAGCATCGACCCGGAAAAACTGCTCGAGCTGCAGGCCGGCGAAAGCCTGGGGCCGGGCTCGGACCAGCTCGACAATCTGGATTTTCCGATCAATCCCGAGCGCGTGGCGCCGGTGCTGCGGCGGCTGATCTCGCCGACCCGCACACGCGCCCGCATCTATGACCGCGACGCCAACCTGCTGCTCGATTCGCGCCATCTCTATTCGCGCGGCCAGATCCTGCGCTACGACCTGCCGCCGGTCGACGAGGAAGAGCCCGATCTTGTCGAGCGCGTCCAGAAGTTCATCTTCGACTTCTTCCGCAATACGGACCTGCCGGTCTATCACGAGCAGCCCGGCGGCAATGGCGCTACCTTCCCCGAAGTGGTCAAGGCGCTGACCGGCAGCCCGTCGACCATCGTGCGGGTCTCGGAACAGGGCGAGCAGATCGTCTCGGTGGCGGTGCCGATCCAGCGTTTTCGCGCCGTTCTCGGCGTGCTGATGCTGTCGACCGAAGGCGGCGACATCGACAAGATCGTCGCCGCCGAACGCAAGGCGATCCTGCGCGTCTTCGGCATCGCGGCGCTCGTCACGGCCATCCTGTCGATGCTGCTGGCCTCCACCATCGCCAATCCGCTGCGCCGGCTGTCCGCCGCTGCCGTTCGGGTGCGCCGCGGTGTCAAGAGCCGCGAGGAAATCCCCGACTTTTCCGACCGCCAGGACGAGATCGGCAATCTGTCTGTCGCCGTGCGCGACATGACCAACGCGCTCTACGCGCGCATCGAGGCCATCGAAAGCTTCGCCGCCGATGTTTCGCATGAGCTGAAGAACCCGCTGACATCGCTGCGCAGCGCCGTCGAAACATTACCGCTGGCGAAAAACGATAATTCACGCGCGCGTCTGATGGAGATCATCCAGCATGACGTCAAACGGCTGGACCGCCTCATCACCGACATTTCCGACGCCTCGCGGCTCGACGCCGAGTTGGCCCGCGAAGATGCCGGAACCGTCGACCTGAAGAAATTCGTCACCGACCTCGTCGCTGTTTCGCGTGAGACGACGCGCAACAAGAAGGCGGTCGAGATCGAACTCAAGGTGGCCAAGCTGCCGCAGGGCGCCAAAGGCTATCTGGTCGTCGGCCACGATCTGCGCATCGGCCAGGTCATCACCAACCTGATCGAGAACGCGCGCTCCTTCGTTCCCGAGGACCACGGTCACATCAGCCTGTCGCTGGCGCGCGCCGGCAAGTTCAACATCCTGACAGTCGACGACAATGGTCCCGGCATCCGCGCCGACAACATCGAGCGCATCTTCGAACGCTTCTATACCGACCGGCCGGCCGGCGAGGCGTTCGGGCAGAACTCGGGTCTGGGCCTGTCGATCTCCAGGCAGATCGTCGAGGCTCACGGCGGTACGCTGACCGCCGAAAACATTCCCGGCACCAAGCCCGGCGAGATCAAGGGCGCACGCTTCGTCGTGACGCTGCCAGCCGAGGGATGAGCGCCGATCGCCGGGGATTGCGACGTGCGGCCTGAAAACATTCACGCGACGGCGCTGCTGATCGGCGAGCGCGGCGTCTTCATCACCGGCGCGTCCGGTTCCGGCAAGACAACGCTGGCGCTGACGCTGATCGGCCATTGCCAGCAGCACGGATTGTTCTCGCGGCTCGTCGGCGACGATCAGCTCTTCGTCGAAGCTCGTGCGGGGCGGCTGGTCTGCCGCGCGCCCACCACCATAGCGGGCCTGGCCGAAGTGCCGGGGCTTGGGCCGCGGCCTCTCCCATTCGAGCCGGCCTGCATAGTCGACCTGCATCTGCGGCTGCTGCCGGCCGGTCAAATCGCGCGCTTCCAGGAGGACGCCAGCGACGACATCGCCGGCTGCGCGGTGGCGCGGATCGATCTGGCCGAGCGCAATGTGGCGGCCGCCTTGCCGGCCGTGATGGCGCGGCTGTCGATCGCGCCTTTTCCATGATCCGCCCCGGGTTTTTTGCTGCAATGCGTCAAAATGGCATGGGCCGGCGCAATTTTGGGCTTGTCAACGGGCCGCGCGTCGACAAGATAGCGCTCCCGCCGCCTGGATTGGCTGGCGAGCATAAAATGCGCCTGTGAAGCGGCGATGACGGGAGCCACCATAGAATGATCGGACTCGTGCTTGTAACGCACGGTCAACTGGCCACCGAGTTCCGACATGCCGTCGAACATGTCGTCGGGCCACAAGACAATTTCGAAACCGTGGCGATCGGTGCCGACGACGATATGGAGCAGCGTCGCCGCGACATCGTCGACGCCGTCGCCCGCGTCGATACAGGGACGGGCGTGATCGTGCTGACCGATATGTTCGGCGGCACGCCGTCCAACCTTGCGATCTCGGTGATGGAGTCGGGCCGCACCGAGGTGATCGCCGGCATGAACCTGCCGATGCTGATCAAGCTGTCCTCGATCCGCAAGGGCGACAACATGGCCGCCGCCCTCGATGAGGCGCAGGCCGCCGGCCGCAAATACATCAATGTCGCCAGCCAGCTTCTGAGCAGCAAATGAACGCGCTATCCCCGGAAAAAGACCAGATCATCCGGGAGTTTCCGATCGTCAACCAGCGTGGCCTGCATGCGCGCGCATCGGCGAAGTTCGTCCAGCTTGCCAGCGGCTTCAACGCTTCGGTCCATGTCGAGAAGGATGGCGTCAAGGTCGGCGGCACCTCGATCATGGGCCTGATGATGCTGGCGGCAAGTCCGGGATACTCGATCCGCGTCACCGCCAGCGGCCCCGAAGCACTCGAGGTGATGGACGCGCTGGAGCAACTCGTCGCGTCCCGTTTCGGCGAGGAGTGCTGACCCGGAAATCAATCCGCCGGGACATGCACGAATAAAGATTTCTTTATATCCCATTGTCGTACGAAGCCTGATCTGCTAGTCAGGCCGGCAATTCGCGCCCCTGGAAATGTCTTCCGGCTCGGACGCATCCGCAAACAATTCGCACGCATTACAATTCGCAGGGAGCACTGCCATGACGGGTAGCAAGGACTATGTGGTCGCCGACATCTCGCTTGCCGGCTGGGGCCGCAAGGAACTGGATATCGCCGAGACCGAAATGCCGGGCCTGATGGCCTGCCGCGAGGAATTCGGCGCCAAGAAGCCGCTCAAGGGCGCGCGCATCACCGGCTCGCTGCATATGACCATCCAGACGGCGGTGCTGATCGAGACGCTGAAGGAGCTCGGCGCCGATATCCGCTGGGCTTCCTGCAACATCTTTTCGACCCAGGACCATGCCGCCGCGGCCATCGCCGAGGCCGGCATTCCGGTCTTCGCCGTCAAGGGCGAGAGCCTCGAACAGTACTGGGACTACACCGACAGGATCTTCCAGTGGGCCGATGGCGGCCTCTCCAACATGATCCTCGACGATGGCGGCGATGCCACCATGTATATCCTGATCGGCGCCCGCGCCGAAGCCGGCGAGGACGTGCTGTCCAATCCCCAGAGCGAGGAAGAGGAATATTTCTACGCCCAGGTCAAGAAGCGCCTGAAGGCTTCGCCGGGCTTCTTCACCAAGCAGCGGGAAGCGATCCGCGGCGTCACCGAGGAGACGACCACCGGCGTCAACCGGCTCTACCAGCTGCAGAAGAAGGGCCTGCTGCCTTTCCCCGCCATCAACGTCAACGACTCGGTCACCAAGTCGAAGTTCGACAACAAATATGGCTGCAAGGAATCGCTGGTCGACGGCATCCGCCGCGGTACCGACACGATGATGGCCGGCAAGGTCGCGGTCGTCTGCGGCTATGGCGACGTCGGCAAGGGCTCGTCGGCCTCGCTCAAGGGCGCGGGCGCCCGCGTCAAGGTCACCGAGGTCGATCCGATCTGCGCGCTGCAGGCGGCGATGGACGGTTTTGAAGTGGTCACGCTGGAAGATGCGGCACCGACCGCCGACATCGTCATCACCACCACCGGCAACAAGGATGTCGTCACCCTCGAGCATATGCGCTCGATGAAGGACATGGTGATCGTCGGCAACATCGGCCATTTCGACAACGAGATCCAGGTCGCGTCGCTGCGCAATCTGAAGTGGACCAATGTCAAGCCGCAGGTCGACATGATCACCTTCCCGGATGGCAAGCGCATGATCCTTCTGTCGGAAGGCCGCCTGCTCAATCTCGGCAACGCCACCGGTCATCCGAGCTTCGTCATGTCGGCCTCCTTCACCAACCAGGTGCTGGCGCAGATCGAGCTCTACACCAAGGGCGAGCAGTACCAGAATCAGGTCTATGTGCTGCCCAAGCATCTCGACGAGAAGGTCGCGCGCCTGCATCTCGACAAGCTCGGCGCCCGGTTGACCGAACTGTCGGGTGAGCAGGCCGCCTATATCGGCGTCACGCCACAGGGTCCGTTCAAGCCGGAACACTACCGCTATTAACCAAAGCTAAATTTACTACCAGATATTGACGCCGGGCGATTGACTTTTCGCCCGGCTTTATTTTTGCGCCGAATGATTCTTCACGCCGATTCCGGCAGGCGCTATTGTTGTGATTCGCGGGCTCGGGGACGAGGGTCGGCGTACGCATCAGGGCGGTCTTGCATTCAGGCGGCGAAGAGGACCAAGACATGCCGGGGGATAACCCGCTTCACGCGGGACAGGCCGTTTCCGGCGGCCATCAGGATTCGAGGGCCACTGGCTCGGCCAGGCCTAGCGGGCGCCGTTCGTGGCGTGGCCGCGCGGGACTGCTGCTTGCCGGCTCCACGCTCGCCGGTCCGTTGTTTGGCGGAGCCGGGCGCGCCCAGGGCGCCGAAGTGGCGGTAGCCAGCCTCTCGATCAACACCGTCGAGGTCATGCAACTGGCCGTCTTTGCCGGGGTGATGGGAGCGGCGTTCCTCTCAGCCATCGTTCTGATCCGCGAACGCGCGCGCGCATCGGCGGAAAATGTCGACCTGAGAAGCCGCGTCGCCGATGTCAGCGCCGCGTTGCGGCGTTCGGAGGCGCTGCTCAATCTGCGCGACCAGCGTGTCGTCGTCTGGGCTTCGGAAAACAAGAAACCCGAACTCATCGGCACATTGCCGACTGAAAGCGGCGCACCGGAGGAGCGGGCCGCGTTCCTGGCCTTCGGCCGCTGGCTGATGCCGCGTTCGGCGGCCGCACTCGAACATGCCATAGCGGGTTTGCGCGAAAAGGGCAGGCCGTTCGACCTGGTGATGGAATCGCAGGCCGGCGCCCCATTGGAAGTGCATGGCCGCAAGAGCGCGGCCCATGTGCTGGTGCGGTTTGTCTCGCTTTCCGAAACACAACGCAGCCAGGCCCGGCTCAAGATCGACAACCAGCGGCTGGCAGCCGACCATGACACGATGATCGGCCTGCTCGAGGCCCTGAAGATGCCGGCATGGCTGCGCGACGAGCATGGCCGCCTTAAATGGGTCAACCGGGCCTATGCAGACGCGGTCGAAGCCGAGAGCGCCGAGGTCGCCGTGCGTGACGCCAAGGAATTCCTCGGCGGCCAGGCGCGCGAAGCCATCGCCACGCAACACAAATCGCATCCGGTGTTCGAGCAGTCGCTTTCGACGGTGATCGAAGGCGACCGCCGCGTGTTCGCGGTGACCGACTTTGCCGGCGCCGACGGTTCGGCCGGCCTTGCCTGCGACACCAGCGCCATCGAGGCCATCCGCGGCGAATATGAGCGGACCGTGCGCAGCCACGCCGATACGCTCGACCAGCTCAACACCGCGGTCGCCATCTTCGACACCGACGAGAAGCTGCGCTTCTTCAACCAGGCCTTCCAGAAACTGTGGGGGCTGGACAGCGGCTTCCTGCACAGCGCGCCCGACAACGCCCTTCTGCTCGACCGGCTACGCAGCGAAGGCAAGATCGCCGAGCAGCCGGAATGGCGCCGCTGGAAGGAAAGCCTGCTCGGCGCCTACCGTGCGGTCGAATCGCAGGAACACTGGTGGCATTTGCCGGACGGCAAGACGATCCGCGTCCTCGCCAACCCGCAACCCAAGGGCGGCGTCACCTGGGTGTTCGAGAACCTGACCGAGAAGATGGACCTGGAAAGCCGCTACCGGACCGCGGTCCGGGTCCAGGGCGAAACGCTCGACAATCTGGCTGAGGGCGTCGCGGTGTTCGGCCCCGACGGCCGGTTGCGCCTGTCGAACCCGGCTTTTGCCACGCTGTGGGGGTTGGACAAGGAAGCCGCCAAGCCCAGTGTGCATGTATCGGCCATACGCGACCTCTGCGACCGGCAAGCCGTCGAGAGCCCGTGGCCCGGCTTCGTCGCCGCCATCACCGGCTTCGACGACGAGCGCCGCGACCGCCACGGCCAGACCGAGCTCAACAACGGCACCGTGCTGCGTTACGCCATGATCCCGCTGCCCAACGGGCAAGTGATGATGACCTTCGTCGACGTCACCGACAGCGTCCATGTCGAACGCGCGCTCAAGGACAGGAACGAGGCGCTGGAGAAATCGGACCAGCTCAAGAACGACTTCGTCCAGCATGTGTCCTACGAACTGCGTTCGCCGCTGACCAACATCATCGGCTTCACCGAGCTGCTGTCGCTACCCACGACCGGCCCCTTGACGCAGAAGCAGCGCGAATATGTCGAGCATGTCGGCTCGTCCTCCTCGGTGTTGCTGACCATCGTCAACGACATACTGGACCTTGCGACGGTCGACGCCGGCATCATGCAGCTCGACATTTCCGAAGTGCGTGTCGACCGCACCATCGCGGCCGCCGCCGAGTTGGTCGCCGACCGGCTGGAGGAGCATTCGATCCGCCTCGCGGTCGACGCCGCCGCGGCGCCGAAGACGTTCCATGGCGACGAAACCCGCATCCGCCAGATCCTCTACAATCTGCTGAGCAACGCCGCCAACTACGCGCCGGAGGCCAGCACCATCCGGCTGGCCTGCCGCCAGCTGGCGGACGGAGTCGAGTTTTCGGTTCACGACGACGGGCCCGGCATGCCGCCCGACGTACTCGATTCGGTGTTCCGTCGCTTCGAGCCGCGCGCCAATGGCGGCCGCCGGCGCGGCGCTGGCCTCGGCCTGTCGATCGTCAAGAGCTTTGTCGAACTGCATGGCGGCGCCGTTCGTATCGAAACCGGCAGGGACAAGGGCACGACCGTCATCTGCACCTTCCCCGACATGCCGGGCATCCGCGCCGCGGCCGAGTAGCGCGCTCGATGACGCAACCGGTGCTGGAGCGCTTGCTCGCCGACGAGACCCAGACAGCGCGGCTGGGCGAGGATCTCGCACTGGCGCTGCGCGCGGGGGACGTGCTGGCGCTCAAAGGCGATCTCGGCGCCGGCAAGTCGACCTTGGCGCGGGCGCTGATCAGGACATTGGCCGACGATGCCGGCCTCGAAGTGCCGAGCCCTACCTTCACATTGGTTCAGAGCTACGACACGCGCATCCCGGTCCATCATTTCGATCTTTACCGGCTGTCCTCGGCGGCCGAACTGGACGAACTCGGCTTCGATGAGGCGCTGGCGCAAGGTGCCGCCCTGGTCGAATGGCCGGAGCGCGCCGACGGCTATCTGCCCAAGTCGACGGTGCTGATCGAACTTACCCAGCATGGCGAGGGGCGGCTGGCGCGATTGTCCGGGCAAGGCGCGACCTTCGACCGTTTCGCGCGCTCGCTGGCCATGCGCGGCTTCCTCGACGGCGCGGGATGGGGGCAAGCGCGGCGCCGGCATTTCATCGGCGATGCCTCGGCCCGCTCCTACGAGATCGTCTCGCTCGCCGGCGAGGCGCCGCGCGTGCTGATGAACTCGCCACGGCTGGTGCTCGGCCCTCCCGTGCGCAACGGCAACCCCTATGCCGTGATCGCCCACACGGCCCAGTCGGTGTCGGCTTTCGTCGCCATCGACCGTGCGCTGCTGGCCGCAGGGGTCGCGGTGCCCCGGATCGACGCTCAGGATCTCGACCAGGGTTTCCTGCTGCTCGAGCATCTGGGCTCGGAAGGCTTCCTCGCCGGCAATGGCGAGCCGGTCGCCGAACGTTACGAGGCGGCGGCCGAACTGCTTGCCATGATGCACGGCAAGACCTGGTCTCATCACATGGAGGCGGCTCCCGGCGTCGTTCATGACGTGCCGCCCTTCGATCGCGATGCCATGCTGATCGAGGCAAACCTGCTGATCGACTGGTACGTGCCGGCGATATCGGACGGCCCGGCGAGCGAGGCGCTGCGTTCCGGCTACCACAGGACATGGAATGCGCTTCTCGACCGGCTGCAAGGCAGCGAATACACGCTGATGCTGCGCGACTTCCACTCGCCCAACATCATCTGGCGCGGCGAGCGGACCGGCCTCGACCGGCTCGGCATCGTCGACGTCCAGGACGCGCTGATTGGTCCCGCCGCCTATGACGTCGCCTCGCTGGCCATGGATGCGCGCGTCACCATCCCGCCCGAGATCGAAAAGCGGACGCTCGATGCCTATGTCGCGGCGCGTCGTGCAACGGGCGGCTTCGATGAAGCAGGCTTCCTCGAAGCCTACGCAATCATGGCCGCGCAACGCAATTCCAAGATCCTGGGCATTTTCGTGCGCCTCGAAAAACGGGACGGCAAACCCTATTATCTCAAGCACCTGCCGCGCATCCGCGACTATCTCAGGCGGGCACTGTCGCATCCCGCGCTCGCCGAGCTGCGGGATTTCTACAACGCGCACGGGCTGCTGGAGGAACGAGCGCTGTGACGACAAAACCAGACACCGCCATCGTCCTTGCCGCCGGGCTCGGCAAGCGCATGCGGCCGATCACCGACACCATCCCCAAGCCGCTGGTCCGGATCGCCGGCAAGACGCTGCTCGACTGGGGCCTCGACAGCCTGGCGACGGCCGGCGTCGGCAAGGCGGTGGTCAATGTCCATTACCTTCCCGAACAGATCGTCGCCCATGTCGCCGCGCGCCGCGCGCCGCGCATCGTCATTTCCGATGAAAGCGACCGGCTGCTCGATTCGGCCGGCGGCATCGTCAAGGCGCTGCCGGAACTCGGCCAGGAGTCGTTCTACATCCTCAACGCCGATACATTCTGGATCGACCACGGCCCGCTCAATCTCGGGCGGCTTGCCCTTGCGTGGGACGCGGCGAAAATGGATATTCTGCTGATGCTGGCGGATCTCCATCAGGCGACCGGACATTGCGGCTCCACCGATTTTCTGGTGGCGCCGGACGGTGCCTTGCGGCGTTCGAAAGGCGATCCGGCGGGACTGATCTATGCCGGCGCCGCGATCATCCATCCGCGCCTGTTCAAGGACGTGGCCGCCGAACCACATTCCCTCAACGCCTATTTCGACAAGGCGATTGCCGCCGGCCGCCTGTTCGGCATGCCAATGCATGGCCACTGGATAACGGTTGGCACGCCCGATGCCATCCCGCTCGCCGAAGCGGCGGTCGCCGGCGCGCTCATCGGATCGCAATGAGCGGCTCAAGCCGCGTTTTCTCCATTCCCTCCGGAGCGCCGTTTCTGCCGACGCTGGCCGAGGCGCTGCTTGCCGGGCGCCTGGTTCCCGGGTTTCGTTTCGACGGCGACCCGCTCGCTCTGGCCGACGTCACCATCTACGTGCCGACGCGCCGCGCGGCGCGCGCCTTGCGCGGCGTTTTCGTCGACAGCCTGAAAGCGCGAGGCGGGGGCGGTTCGGCGATCCTGCCGGTGATCCGCCCGCTCGGTGAATTCGACGAGGACGAGGCCCTGTTCGAGGCCGATCCATCGGCGGCCATCGATCTCGCGCCACCGATTAGCGCCACCGAAAGGCTGTTGCTGCTGACCCCGCTGGTGCGGGCGTGGAAACGGCGGTTGCCCGCCCATGTCGCCGCCCTCTTCGCCGAGGAGATCGTCGTGCCTGCCTCCACCGCCGATGCGATCTGGCTGGCCCGCGATCTGGCCGGACTGATGGACGAGATCGAGACCGAAGGCACCGACTGGGCCAAACTCGCGGGCCTGGTGAGCGGCAACCTTGCCGGATGGTGGCAGGTCACGCTTGAATTCCTCGGCATCGTCACCGATGCCTGGCCGAAATTCCTCGAAGAGCGCGACCGCTCCAACCCGGCCGCGCATCGCAGCGCCCTGATCCGTGCCGAGGCGGCGCGGCTGCGGCGCAATCCGCCCGCCGGGCCGGTCATAGCAGCGGGTTCCACCGGCTCCATACCCGCCACGGCGGAACTGCTTGCGACCATCGCCAGCCTGTCCGGAGGCGCCATCGTGCTGCCAGGGCTCGACCAGATGCTCGACGAAGCCTCCTTCCAGGCGCTCGTCGCGCCCGGCGCGCCTCCAGCCGTGCTTGGCCATCCGCAATACGGCCTGGCAAAGCTGATCGGCAAGATCGGCGTGCTGCGCGGCGACGTCGAGGAAATCGGCGCCGCCGAGCCGAAGCTCGCGCTCCGTGCGGCCGTTGTCGGCGAGGCGCTGCGGCCGGCCGAGACCACCGAATTGTGGGCGGAAACACGAAACGGGTTTTCGGCGCCCGACATAACGGGCGCCTTCGCCGAGGTGGCGCTGCTCGAAGCGGCAAGCGAGCGCGACGAGGCCGTGGCGATCGCCGTCGCGCTCAAGCAGGCAGTGGAAGAACCCGGCCAAAGGGCCGCTCTCGTGACCGGCGACCGCGCCCTGGCACGCCGTGTCAGCGTCGAACTCAAGCGCTTCGGCGTCGTTGCGGACGATTCCGGCGGCACGCCGCTTTCCAACACGCCGGCGGCCAGCCTGCTCAGACTGGCGCTCGAGGCGGTGTTCCGGCCGGGCGATCCCGTCGGCCTGTTGTCGCTGCTCAAGCATCCCTTGCTCGGCCTTGGCCTGGAACGCGCCGATGTGCGCCACGCGGCGGAACTGGTCGAACTGGTGGCGCTGCGCGGCGGCACCGGCCGCCCCGACATCGCTTCGCTGCCGGACCTTTTCGAGGCCCGCCTCACCGGGCTCGGCGGTGACAGCCGGCCGCCCTTCTGGTTTGCCCGCCTGACCGTGCGCTCCATCGAAAGCGCGCGGAATTTGCTTGAACGTCTCAAGCAAGCGCTGGCGCCGCTCTCGGCCTTTCGCGGCCAGGCGGAAGTCGGCCTTGCCGCGTTGGTCGAGGCCAGCGTCGTTGCGCTGGAGAATCTCGGCCGCGCCGCGGACGGCGGTCTTGGCGAACTCTACGCCGGCGATGCCGGCGAAAAGCTCGCCGAACTTTTGCGCGGGCTGGTCGCGGCTGCCGCGCCGCTATCCTTCGCGGCAATCGAATGGCCTGACGTGATGGATGCGCTGATCGCGCCCGAGACCGTCAAGCCGGCGCAAGGCACCGACAGGAACATCGCCATCTGGGGCGCGCTGGAAGCCCGGCTCCAGCATGTCGACACACTGGTCATCGGCGGCCTCAACGAAGGGGTCTGGCCGCGCAAGCCGGAGAGCGACCGCTTCATGTCCCGGCTGATGAAGACCGGCATCGACCTCGAACCGCCGGAGCGGCGCATCGGTCTTGCCGCGCATGATTTCCAGATGGCCATGGGCGCGAGACACGTGGTGCTGGCGCGTTCCGCGCGGGCCGGGGATGCGCCCGCGGTGCCGTCGCGCTGGTTGCAGCGGCTCACCACCTTCATCGGCAACGAGCACGCAGCGGCACTGCGCCGGCGCGGCGACGAGCTGCTCGCCTGGGCGCGCGCGCTCGACACGGGACCGAAGCGGGACTTCGCGCCACGGCCGCAGCCGAAACCGCCATTGCCGGTACGCCCGGGCCATTTCTCGGTCACCGAGATCGAGACGCTGCGCCGCGATCCTTACGCCATCTATGCAAGACGGATTCTCGGCCTGCTGCCGCTCGATCCGCTGATCCGCGATCCCGGCGCGGCCGAACGCGGCACGCTGTTTCACGCCATCCTGCATCTCTTCTCGTCGGAGGTGGCCGACCCGCGCGCGCCGGACGCGCTGGCCGGGCTCATCGCCGCCGGCCGCGCCTGCTTTGCCGAGGCGGCGCTTCCAGCCGATGTCGAGGCCGTGTGGTGGCCGCGTTTCGAAAAGCTCGCCGCCAACATCATCGAATGGGAGCGCACGCGCGCCGATGCGGTGGTCCAGCGGCATGCCGAGGAGCGCGCCGGCAAAACCGTGGTCGGCCAATCCGGTGTGACGCTGTCCGGCTACGCCGACCGCGTCGATCTGCTGGCGGGCGGTATGGCCGACATTCTGGACTACAAGACCGGCTCCTCGCCCTCCAAGGCGCAGGCGCATACGCTGCTGGCGCCTCAGCTGGCGCTGGAGGGCGCGCTGCTGCGGCGTGGCGCGTTCAAGGATCTGGGCGCGCGCGAACCGTCGCAACTGGCCTTCATCAGGCTGAAGCCGAATGGCGAGGTGTTCGAGGAGTCCATACTCGAACACAACCGCCAGCCGCGCACGGCAACCGATCTCGCCGAAGAGGCCTGGGCGCGGCTGGAAAAGCTGCTGATCCACTATGCCGACCCGGCGACCGGCTACCTGTCGCGCGCGCTGCCGTTTCGTGAAGGCGAAACCGATGGCGCCTACGACCATCTCGCCCGCGTGCTCGAATGGTCCGCCGGCGGAGACGCCGGGGACGAGGGAGGGGAGGTATGAAGAAAGCCTACCCCATCCCCACTGACACAGCGACCAGCCAGGCCCGCGCCGCCGATCCCGGCAATTCCGCCTGGGTGTCGGCCAATGCAGGATCCGGCAAGACCCATGTACTGGCTCAGCGTGTCATCCGGCTGCTGCTCAACGGCACCGATCCGTCGAAGATATTGTGCCTGACCTATACCCGCGCCGCCGCCGCCAACATGTCGAACCGGGTGTTTTCGACGCTGTCGGAGTGGACGACGCTTGGCGACGCCGAGCTGGCTTCCAAGGTCGAGGCGCTGGAGGGTCGCCGGCCCGATCGCGACACCATGCGCAGAGCCCGCCGCCTATTCGCGGAGGCACTGGAGACGCCTGGCGGGCTGAAGATCCAGACGATCCACGCTTTCTGCGAATCCGTGCTGCACCAATTCCCACTGGAAGCCAACATTCCCGCCCATTTCGAAATGCTCGACAGCCAGATGGAGGCCTCGCTTTTTGCCGCCGCGCGCCGCGAGATGATTTCCGCCGCGGGCGACAGGAATTTAGCCGAGGCCTTCGCCACTGTGCTGGAACGTGGGGGCGAGGCCGGTCTCGACGCCCTCCTCGGCGAGATCGTGCGCAAGCGCGACGGGTTGCGCGATTTCCTCGATGCTGTCGGGCGCGACGGCTTCCAGCCCTTGTTCGATGAATTCCATTTCAACTCCGGCCAAACCGCCGAGGGCATAGCGGCGTCGATATGGCCGCTGCCCGGCTTCCTGCCGGACTTTTTTGCCGGCTTTGTCCAGGCAGCCGAAGCGACCGACGCCAGATCGGTGCTGAACAACATCTTGCCCTATGCGTGTCAGGCTTTCGCCGAGGTCGATCCCGTTCGCCGGCTGCAACTCTTGGCAAGAGCCTTCCTCAAGACCGATGGCGATCCCTATGATCCGGCGAAGGCCTTCAAGAAGGCGCTGGCCGACCGGCTGCCGTATCTCGCCGAGCGCTATCTGTCGGCGGCTAGCGCCATCATCGAGACCGTCGACCGGCTGGCGCTGTTCCGGATGCTGGAGGGTACACGCGCGGCCCTGACCATCGCCGACTGGCTGATCGCACGCTACGAAGTATTGAAACGCGGCCGCGGCTTTCTCGACTTCAACGATTTGATCACCCGCACGGTGAACCTTTTGGCGCGGCCCGATGCCGGCCCATGGGTGCAATACAAGCTCGACCAAGGCATCGACCACATCCTGCTCGACGAGGCTCAGGACACCAGCCCGGATCAATGGGAGGTGGTGAAGCGGCTGGCGGAAGAATTCTTTGCCGGCTTCGGTGCACGCGACCGGGTGCACCGCACGGTCTTTGCCGTCGGCGACGAGAAGCAGTCAATCTATTCGTTCCAAGGTGCCGCGCCGGACTCCTTCGCCGACAGCCGGATGCTGTTCGCCGGACGGGTCCGCGATGCCGAGGCATCCTTCGCCGACCTCAAGCTGACCTGGTCGTTCCGCTCGACCGACGATGTCCTTGCCGCCGTCGACCGCGTCTTTGCCGATCCGATCGTTCGGCGCGGCATCAGCCACGACCCCGATCCGCTGAACCACAAGGCGATCCGCACCGATGCGCCTGGATATGTAGAGGTGTGGCCGTCAATCGGCGCCGAGGCCGTCGACGAGCCCGACGACTGGTCACAGGCGATCGACCATGCCCATGCGCCGGCGGTGCGCGTCGCCGAGAATGTCGCGGCCACCATTGCCGGGTGGATCGGCAAGGGCGAAATCATCGAGGGCCGTGGCAAGCGGCTCAAGCCAGGCGACGTGCTGGTGCTGGTGCGCAAGCGCGACAGCTTCGTTCATGCGCTGACCCGGGCGCTCAAGCGTCGCGACATTCCGGTCGCCGGCGCCGACCGGCTGAGCCTGCCAGGCCATATAGCGGTCAAGGACCTGATCGCGCTCGGCCATCTACTGATCCAGCCGCAGGACGACCTGTCGCTCGCCGCAGTCCTGCGCAGCCCGATCTTCGACCTACAGGAGGAGGCGCTGTTCGCGCTCGCCGGGCAAAGGCCGCCCGGCCTGTCGCTGGCGGCATCGCTGCGCCGGCATGCCGGCGAAAGCGAAGCGCTCGCGGCGATCGTCGCACAGCTCGACGCCTGGGCTGATGAGGCCGCTTTCAAGCCGGTGTTCGAATTCTATGCCGCCCTGCTGGCACGCGATGGCGTGCGCCGCAGGATGATCGCGCGGCTGGGGCCGGAGGCCGGCGATATTCTCGACGAGTTCCTGAGCTTCTGCCTTGCCGAGGAGCGGACCGGCCTGCCCGGGCTGGAAGCCTTCCTGTCGACGCTGGAAAACGCCGGCCCCGAGATCAAGCGAGAGATGGACCAGACCCGTGACGAGGTGCGCGTCATGACCGTGCACGCGGCCAAGGGCCTGGAGGCGCCGGTGGTGTTCCTGGTCGACGGCGGGTCGGCCCCGTTCAGCGACCAGCATTTGCCGCGGCTGATGCATTTCGACGGTACGGGCCGGCATTGGGACGGCAAAGGCTATCTCTGGCGCTCGGCCAGCGACGTCGCCAACGGCTTCTCTAAAACGGCGGCCGCTCGCGCCCGCGAACTCGCCGACGACGAATACCGCCGGCTGCTCTATGTCGGCATGACGCGCGCCGAGGACCGGCTTGTTGTCTGCGGTTATCACGGCAAGCGGGCGCCGAACACCGGCACCTGGCATTCGATCGTCAGCCGCGCGCTGACCGGCGCGCCCGAAAGCGAACAGCGCCCGCATCCGGCCGGCGGCGAGCCTGTCTACCGGTTCCACGTCACCAAACTGCCTCCCGTTGCGCCAAGTCCGGGCGAGCAGGCGCGGCGGGCCGATGCGTTCGGTCCCTTGCCGAAGACCCTGTTCCGGCCGTTGCCGCCTTTCGAGGATCTGCCGCGTCCGTTGTCGCCGTCGGGCGCCTCGGCGCTGATCGAGGAAGGCAAGGAAGCGGTTGTCGACAAGGCCTCGCCGGTGCTGGACGCCGATGCCGAACCGGGTTTTGCCGTGCTGCGCGGGCTCGCTTTGCACAGGCTGCTGCAGATGCTGCCTGGCATGGCCGAGAGCGACCGCCAAGTTGCGGCGGAGCGTTACCTCTCGCGAACGGGTGCGGGGTGGCCGCAAGCCGAGCGTGAAAAAGCCCTGGCATCGGTCATGGCCATCCTTGCCGACCCCGGCCTCGGTCAACTGTTCGCGCCGTCGTCGCGTGCCGAGGTGGCGATCATGGGCAGCCTGGAGGTCAAGGGCAAAGTCCGCTCCATCTCCGGCAAGATCGACCGGCTGGCGGTGACACCGGATACGGTCTCGATCGTCGACTACAAGACCAACCGGCCCGCACCCGCCTCACTGGCCGAAGTCCCGCCGGCCTATCTGCTTCAGCTCGCGCTCTATCGCGCCCTGCTCAAGCCGCTTTATCCCGGGCGGGAAATCAAGGCGGCCTTGCTGTTCACCGAAGCGCCAAGGCTGATCGAGCTGCCGCCCCGGGCCATGGACGACGCCCTTGCCCGACTCACGGGAGCGTGACACAAGAACTGCTTGAAGAAGGGCGCGGCAGCCACCACATTTGGTGGGACGAAAATTTTCGAAAGGATTTCCGCATGACCACCGTCAAGGTCGACAAGAATAATTTCCAGGCCGATGTGCTCAATGCCCAGGTACCGGTCGTGGTTGATTTCTGGGCGGAATGGTGCGGCCCCTGCAAGATGATCGCGCCGGCGCTTGAGGATATCGCCACTGAACTCGGCGCGAAGGTCAAGATCGCCAAGCTGAACATCGACGAGAATCCGGAACTTGCCGCCCAGTACGGCGTGCGCTCGATTCCGACCCTGATGATCTTCAAGGGCGGCGCAATGGCCGACATGAAGGTTGGCGCCGCCCCCAAGACCGCGCTGTCACACTGGATCAACGGCAGCCTTTGAGCGCCTTAATCCTGTCATGCAACGAGCCCGGCCGTCGCGCCGGGCTTTTTGTTGGCGTCATCGGTCGGACGCTCTGGCCCTGACGTCGGGACACCCCATGTCTTCTGTTGGCAGCAGGAACAGGGAGCGAGAAAATGACCGGATCCGCCAAGGCCACCGTCTTCATCCACAATGATCGCGTCATCGTCACCGAGTACCGCTTCCAGCCGGGCGACAACACCGGCTGGCATCGACACGGCCATGACTATGTGGTCGTGCCGCTGATGGACGGCAAGGTGAAGCTGGTGACCAAGGACGGCGAATCCTTCGCCGAGATGAAGAAAGGCGCACCCTATTTCCGCAAGGAGGGCGTCGAACATGATGTCATCAGCGCCAATGACGGCGAGTACGCGTTTATCGAAATCGAGCTGAAATAGCTGCAGATGATGGCATGCCATCGTCTGCCATCTTGATGGCAGGCCCCGATCGGCATATATGTCCATTTTCGAACGGGAGTTTGAAATGGCCGAACCACAGCTCTCAGTCCGCAGCGCAAAAGCGCGCGACCTGGCTCATAGGCTTGCTCGCCGTGAAAATCGCTCGATCGCCGATGTGGTCGAACGTGCGCTTGAATCCTACGAGATTCGTGAAGCGGGCCGCGAACCGGCATCCACCTTCTATGCCCGGCTTGCATCAACCGGCACCGACATCGATCTGGAGAGGATTATCCGCGAAGGTCGCCAGGTCCATCCAGGGCCTGAACTTTGATTTTTGTCGATACCAATGTGATTTCGGAGACCCTTAGGAAGGCGCCGGATGCGGCCGTCCTGGCGTGGCTTGTCCGCAATGATGCCGAATTGGCCCTTCCCACAGTGGCGATTGCAGAAATTGCCTTCGGCATTCAAAGGATAAGACCTGATGAACGTGCCGATCGGCTGGAGCAGGGCCTTTCACAATGGCGCCGTCGATTTGCCGACCGAATTTTTGGACTGACGGAAGAGGCTGCCTTGGCTTACGGCGACATCATGGGGGCCGCGGCGCGCCAAGGCCGTGGAATGTCAGCGCCCGATGGCATGATCGCAGCGATAGCGCGCGTGAACGGAGGCCGGCTGGCGACGCGCAATCTTAACGACTTCAGCGCCACAAGCCTTGACCTGATCTCGCCGTGGGATTTCTGAAACGGGTGAGATCCTACTGGGCCGCATTTCCCCTATCGCCACCGCAAGCCACCTAAAACGTAATTGTCGTGCCTCAGGTCGGCGGCGTGCCGTTTTCCGCCAATACCGCGCCGGCCAGGTAAAGCGAACCCCCGATCAGGATGCGCGGCGGTGGGCCGTCCCAGGTGTCGCGCAGCAGCATCAGCGCGCTGGCGACGGAACTGACCGGCTCGGCCGTCAACCCGGCCTCGGTGGCGCGGATGGCCAGTTCGTCGTTCGGCACGCCGGCGTCGCTCATACTCACCGGCACGGTGTAGACATGGCGGGCAAGGCCCTTGAAGGCGCGGAAATAGCCGCTCTGGTCCTTGGTGTTGATCATGCCCGAGATGAGGAAGAGCGGACGCGGGTTCTTTTCCTCCTGCTCGGCCAGCGCTTCGGCGACGACCACGCCGGCGCCCGGATTGTGGCCGCCGTCGAGCCAGATGTCGGCGCC
Source organism: Mesorhizobium sp. ES1-6 (assembly GCF_020164775.1). Taxonomy (NCBI): domain Bacteria; kingdom Pseudomonadati; phylum Pseudomonadota; class Alphaproteobacteria; order Hyphomicrobiales; family Phyllobacteriaceae; genus Mesorhizobium; species Mesorhizobium sp. ES1-6. The sequence continues at coordinate 136,209 of NZ_JAIUGU010000015.1, read as the reverse complement.
CTTCGGCGCCAGTTCCGCCAGCCGGCCCTGCATCAGCTTCTGCATGCGGCCGGGCCAGGCGACGTTTGTCATCGCCTTCTCGGCGGCGCGGTGGCTGATCTCGAAGCCGGCCGCCTTGACCGCCGCGATCGCAGCCGCCGCATTGGCGAACTGGTGGCGACCGGGCAGGCGCGGCGGCGGCAGGTCCATCAGGCCGTCATCGTCCTGGTAGACCATGCGGCCGTTTTCCTCGAAAGCGAGAAAATCCTGGCCGTAGACGAGGGTCGGGCAGTCGAGCCGCTCGGCGGTGTCGATCAGCACCTGCAGCGCCGTTTCGCTTTCCTGCGCGCCGATGACCACCGGGCAGCCGCGTTTCATGATGCCGGCCTTTTCGGCGGCGATCAGTTCGACACGGTCGCCCAGATACGCCTCGTGGTCCATCGACACCGGCATGATCACCGACACGGCTGGCCGCGCGATGACATTGGTGGCGTCGAAACGGCCGCCGAGACCGACCTCGATGATGGCGGCATCGGCCGGATGCTCCGAAAACAGGATGAAGGTAACGGCGGTGAGGATTTCGAAGACGGTGATCTTCTGGCCTGCATTGGCCTCGGCGACGCGGGCGATGGTCTCGGCGAAGATGTCATCGTCCACCAGCCTGCCGCCGCTCTCGGCGGCCAGCCTGTAGCGCTCGTGCCAGCTGACCAGATGCGGCGAGGTGTGGACATGGACCAGCCGACCGGAGGCTTCCAGCAGCGCCCGCGAGAAGGCGGCGCAGGAGCCCTTGCCATTGGTGCCGGCGATGTGGATGACCGGCGGCAGCAGGTCCTGCGGATTGCCCAGCCGCTCCAGCAGCCGTGTGATCCGGTCGAGCGAAAGGTCGAAGCCTTTCGGGTGAAGCGCCATCAGGGCTTCGATTTCGCGGTCGGCGGCAAGCGTCGTCATGGCACAATCCCGGCGCATGGCCCGAGAAGCAGAATCATCCCGAAACGGCCATGGCAATCAGAAGGCTACAGCGCGCCATGGAGGCGGCGCAATCGCAGTTCGCGGCAGTTGGTGTCGCGTCCTCAGGCCTCGTGTCGCATCAGGCCTGGGGCCTGGCTTCGGCGGCAACCACGGCGGCAGGCAGGATTTCCGGCTCCAGCGGCTTTTGCTCTTCCGGCATCTTGAGCAGCATCTTCAAGAGGCGCGCGATGGTCTGGCGTAGCTCCAGCCGCGACACCACCATGTCGACCATGCCGTGCTCCATCAGATATTCGGAGCGCTGGAAGCCGTCGGGCAGTTTCTCGCGAATGGTCTGCTCGATGACACGCGGCCCGGCAAAACCGATCAGCGCGCCGGGTTCGGCAATGTGCACGTCGCCCAGCATGGCGTAGGAGGCGGTGACGCCGCCGGTGGTCGGGTTGGTCAGCACGACGATATAGGGCAGGCCGGCTTCCTTCAGCCGGTCGACGCCGACCGTGGTGCGCGGCAATTGCATGAGGGACAAAATGCCTTCCTGCATGCGGGCGCCGCCGGAAGCGGCGAACAGGATCAGCGGCCGCTTGCGCTGCAAGGCAACCTCGAAGCCATGTACGATGGCATCACCCGCGGCCATGCCGAGCGAGCCGCCCATGAAGGCGAAATCCTGCACCGTCACCACCACGGGCAGGCCCTCGACGGTCCCAAGCGCATTGATGATGGCGTCTTCCAGGCCGGTCTTGGCCTTGGCGTCCTTCAGCCGGTCGACATAGCGTTTCTCGTCGCGAAACTTCAGCGGATCCAGCACGACCTTGGGATTGTCGAGCTGCTCGTACTTGCCGTCGTCAAGGAAGAATTTCAGCCGCTCCTTGCCCGAGATCTTCATGTGATGACCGGATGATGGGATGACGAACTGGTTGGATTCCAGGTCCTTGTGGAACACCATCTCGCCGGTCTCGGGATCCTTGATCCAGAGATTCTCGGGCATGTCGGTGCGCCGGCCGAGCATCGAGTTGATCTTCGGGCGAACGTAATTGGTGATCCAGTTCATCGCTTCGGCTCCTGTCCTGACGAAGAGTGGGAAGAAATAAGAAAACTATTCGGCGGCAGCAAGGCGGGCCGAGCGGACGCCTTGCGCGAGGCCGCTGACCAGCGTGGCGACGGCTTCGGCCGGATCGGCGGTCTTCTCGCCCTTCGGGCCCAGCACATTGGCAACCGCATTGACGATCGCCGTGCCGACGACCACGCCGTCGGCGTTGGCGCCGATGACGCGCGCCTGTTCGGCGGTCTTGACGCCGAAGCCGACGCAGACCGGCAGGTCGGTGTGACCCTTGATGCGCTTGACCGCCGACGCCACCTTGCCGGTGTCGGCGAGTGCCGCACCGGTAATGCCGGTCATAGAGACGTAATAGACGAAGCCCGATGTGTTCTGCAGCACCTTGGGCAGGCGCTTGTCGTCGGTGGTCGGCGTCGCCAGCCGGATGAAGTTGATGCCGGCCCTCAGCGCCGGAATGCAGAGCTCCTCGTCCATCTCCGGCGGCAGGTCGACGACGATCAGCCCATCGATGCCGCTCGCCTTGGCGTCGACGAGGAAGCGGTCGACGCCGTAGATATAGATCGGGTTGTAATAGCCCATCAGCACGATCGGCGTCTCGTCATCGCCGGCGCGGAAGTCGGACGCCAATTTCAGCGTCTTCACCAGCGTCTGGCCGCCCTTGAGCGCCCTGAGGCCCGCAGCCTGGATCGCCGGGCCGTCGGCCATCGGATCGGAGAACGGCATGCCCATCTCAATCACGTCGGCGCCCGCCTTGGGCAGCGCCTTCATGATCGACAAAGAGGTGTCGTAGTCCGGGTCGCCGCCCATGAAATAGGTGACGAGCGCCGGGCGGCCTTCGACCTTAAGCTTCGCCATGCGGCGGTCGATGCGGGTGGTCATGACAGGCCCTTTGGACGAATTTTGCTCATAATCAAACTCCAAATCGAAACGGTCCAAAGGGCCTAGATCTCCATGCCCAGCATCGAAGCCACCGTGTGCACGTCCTTGTCGCCACGGCCGGACAGGTTGACGATGACGATCTGGTCCTTGTCCATGGCTGGCACGATCTTGACCGCATGGGCGATGGCGTGCGCGGATTCCAGTGCCGGGATGATGCCTTCGACGCGCGTCGTCAGCTTGAAGGCCTCCAGCGCCTCGTCGTCGAGGATCGGCACGTATTCGACGCGGCCGGAATCGCGCAGCCAGGAATGTTCCGGGCCGACGCCGGGATAGTCGAGGCCGGCCGAGATCGAATGGCCGTCCATGATCTGGCCGTCGGCATTCTGCAGGAGATAGGTGCGGTTGCCGTGCAGCACGCCGGGCGAGCCGGCATTCATGGAAGCGCAATGCTCGATGCCGTCGAGGCCGCGCCCGCCGGCTTCTATGCCGATGATGCGCACATCCTTGTCATCAAGGAAGGGATGGAAGAGGCCGATGGCGTTGGAACCGCCGCCGACGGCAGCGATGATGGTGTCGGGCAACCGGCCCTCCTGTTCGAGGATCTGCGCGCGTGCCTCGGTCCCGATCACCGACTGGAAGTCGCGCACCAGTTCGGGATAGGGATGCGGGCCGGCGGCGGTGCCGATCAGATAATAGGTGTCCTCGACATTGGTCACCCAGTCGCGAAGGGCTTCGTTCATGGCGTCCTTCAGCGTGCCGTGGCCCGCGGTCACCGGCCGTACTTCGGCGCCAAGCAGCTTCATGCGGAAGACGTTGGGGCTTTGGCGGGCGACATCGGTCGCGCCCATATAGACGACGCAGGGAAAGCCGAAGCGGGCCGCGACCGTAGCGGATGCGACGCCGTGCTGGCCGGCGCCGGTCTCGGCGATGATGCGCTTCTTGCCCATGCGCTTGGCGAGCAGGATCTGGCCGAGGCAATTGTTGATCTTGTGCGAACCGGTGTGGTTCAGATCCTCGCGCTTGAAATAGACTTTCGCGCCGCCCCCGAGGCCCTTCGCCGAGGAGACCTCACGAAGGTGCTTCGTCAGGCCTTCGGCGAAATACAGCTTTGACGGCCGCCCAGCATAATGGGTCGAGAGATCGGTCAGCTCGGCCCTGAAATCCGGATCGTTCTTGACCTCGTTCCAGTTCTTCTCCAGGTCGAGGATCAGCGGCATCAGCGTTTCGGCGACGAAACGACCACCGAAAATGCCGAACATGCCCTGTTCGTCGGGCCCGGTGCGGAAGGAATTGGGTGTCGCCGGCTTGTTCATCGCCGATCTCCTGCTTTGAAAGAGTTGTTCAGGCGGCGCGGTCGTCGCGCGCGGCCCTGACGGCCCGGAAAAACTGTTCGATCAGCGCCGGATCCTTGACGCCCGGCGCGCTTTCCACGCCAGAGGAAATGTCTATGGCGGGCGGATTGGCAAGCCGAAGGGCATCGCCGATGTTGGCGGCGTTGAGCCCACCGGAAAGCATGTAATCGACGCCGGCGTCAAGGCCGGCGAGGATGCGCCAGTCGAAGGCGACGCCATTGCCACCCGGCAGTTCGGAACCCTTTGGCGGCTTGGCATCGAACAGGAACCGGTCGGCGATGCCGATGAACGGCTTGATCCGATCGAGGTCGGCGACCTCGCTGAGCGGCAGCGCCTTCATCACCGGCAGGCCATAACGCGCTTTCAACTCGGTTACCCGGTCGGGCGTTTCCGAACCATGCAGCTGCAGCATGTCGGGCTGCATTTTCTCGACGATTTCATTGAGGAAGGCGTCGCTGGTGTCGACCGTGACGGCAACCGCCAGGGCCTTGCCGCGCGCCAGCTCGCGCAGACGACCGGCCTCGGCCGGTTCGACATAGCGCGGGCTTTTCGGAAAGAAAATGAAACCGACATGGCTGGCACCGCCGGCCAGGGCCGCGGCCATTGCCTGGTCGGTCTTCAAGCCGCAGATCTTGATGTCGAGCGCCATGGCGCGGGAATTGACATGAAAAGCTGCAAGAGTCGAGAAAAAGCATGCTGTTTGCCGGCAAGGCCAAAGGCGCTACCTATTGATGGACAGCATGCAAGGCGGGAGCACAGCCATGGCCGACCAGACCGTTGCCGAACTGAAGCAGAAGATCGCGCAGGCGCGCGAGGTCATCGCGCATCTCATGGACAAGGCCGCCTTCAACGGCGCCGAGGCGCATCGGGCGCTGGATTATTTCGGCGGCGATGAATTCGATGGCAATTTTTTGCCGTGGCCGCACCATGGCGATGAGGGGCTGCGGCCGGAGGAGTTGAATGCGGCGAATGACGATTGAACCACCTGACAGACGAGCGATAACTCTAAGGCGCAGGCTTATTGACCTTGAGGATCGGAGTGCGGCTGAATGGGCAAATCCCTAAAATTGAAATTTCCTGGCGCTCCAACCCCAGAGGACGAGGACAAGATCATTTACGCATTTGGGCGAATGACAATAGCTTGGAGTTCATCCGAACACTATCTGGGACTCTTAATTATGAGGCTAATGGGCCATGTCGATCTTTCAGATGCTGATAAAGTCCAGGCCGCTGCTAGCGGGCAACCGGTCAGCTTGATCGCAGATACAAACGCGATATTCTCGATATTTCTAGCCATCGACAGCACTCGCGGACGGCGGAAAATAGCTGAGAATATCGCCGATGCGAGATTTGATGAGCACCATATCTCAGAAGAGTGGTGGAGAAAAATCAAGGAAATTTTGAAGGCGCATGAAGCGATTGGAAAGCTGCGAAACAAGTATGCACATACGGCTTTGGCTCGCGACGACGATGGGCGATATATTCAGCTAAATAGAGATATTTTAGTTCAGTCCAAAAACCTGACTAAGAAACAAAATAATTTGGATATCAGAGCGAACAATAACAAATTAACCTCAGAAATGGTGGATGAGACCACTAAGAGAATTGGTCGTTGGATAGAGGAATTCCATGATCTTCTGAAACACCTGCCATCCAAGGCTACAATCGGCTGAAACCCCTCACTCGAACACGATGGCCTGCAACGCCCCGCCATTGCGCTTCAGCCAGTCCTTGCAGCGGTCGGTGTCGGGGCAAAGCTTTTCGCACAGTTTCCAGAATTTCGGCCCGTGGTTCATCTCCTTGAGATGCGCCACTTCATGCGCGACGAGGTAGTTGATGACCGGTTGCGGCGCCATCATGATGCGCCAGGAGAAGGAGAGATTGCCTTCGGAGGTGCAGGAGCCCCAGCGGCTCGATGTGTCCTTGAAACGGATCGCCTTGGCGCGCTTGCCAAGCGCCTCGGTGTGTTTGATCACCAGCTTCTCGATTTCCTTCTTGGCCTCGCGCTTCAGGAAATCGGCGATGCGGCGCGGCAGATGGATCCGGTCGCCATGCACGATCAGCAGCGGGCCGCGCTCGTCGCGCGATATGGTGACGGTGCCACGCTTCGACGGTTCGTGGACGATGCGGTGCGGCACGCCGCGCACCGGAATCTTGATGCCGGGCCGTACCTGCGGCCGCGTCGGCACCTTGGCCAAGCGCTGCTCCAGCCAGTCCTGGTGGCGGTCGAGGAATCTGTCCACCTCGCCGCGGCGCAGGCCCGGCGGCACGGTGATGCGCAGGCCCTGGCCGCCGGAATCGATGCGCAGCGTCAGGCGCTTTGCCCTGGCGCTCTCGACGATCTTGAGCGGCAGCGTGCGGCCGGCGACGCAATATTCCCGCTCCACGACAGGCGTGGGTTTGGGCTTCGTCAGATTGCGGAAGAACCCGATGGTCATGGCGGGACGATACGCGATTCGAGGAAAACGAATAGAACAAAAAAGAAACGGCGCCGCTCGCGCGACGCCGTCATCATACCTTGGCCCTGTCGCTGGGCCTCAGTCGTCGAGCAGGTTCGAGCCTTTACCACGCTTGGTGGGGGTCGTTCCGGTGTCCGGATCGGTCTTGGCCGGAGCCGTCGACTTGTTGCGGTTGGCCATGAAGCGGTCGAACTCGTCCTGGTCCTTGGCGCGGCGCAATTCACGAGCATACTCGTCGAACTGCGTCAGCATCTCGTCGAGTTTGCGGCGCTCTTCGTTCAGACGCTCAAGCTCCTTTTCGCGCCAGTCGTCGAAAGCGACGTTGCCCGTGCGGGCGGAACCGTTGCCCCAGCGCGCGGCCTTGTCGGAACCACGGCGGCAGCCGGCGAAGATGCCGTCGGTCGCGCGGTTGACGTCACGCTTGAAGCCCTCGAGCCGGTCGCCCCAGATGATGTAGGCGAGCATGGCAAAGCCGAGCGGCCAGAACACCATGAAGCCGATCACCATCAACGCGATGGTCGCCGGCGTCCAGGCCGGGCGGATCAATGCAGATGTGTTCATTTTCTCCCATTCCTTCGGTTGGAGACAGCCAGAACCGGCTGCGTGGAATCGAAATGGGAAGGCGAAAACGGCGATTCAAGACAATGTCGGCTAAAACCGAACAAGGGCCTGAAATGATTATCGCTTTTTGAGCATATCGAGGAAAAGCACGACCAAGCCGGCGACCAGGCCCCAAAATGCCGCACCGACGCCGAACAGCGTCAGCCCGGAGGCGGTGACGACGAAGGTCACGGTGGCTGGCATGCGTTCGCCTTCATCCTTCAGCGCGATGGACAGTGCGTTGGCGAGTGAGGCCATCAGTGCAAGACCCGCCACCAGCACGATCAGGCTCTGCGGCAGCACGGCGAAGATCGCCACCAGCGAAGCGCCGAAAATCGCGAAGATGAGGTAGGCAAGCGCATAGAACGGGCCGGTCTTCCAGCGCTCGGCCGGATCGGGATGGACGTCAGGTCCGGTGCAGATCGCCGCCGAGATCGCCGCCAGATTGGTTGTCCCGGCCCCGAACGGCGCAGACAGAAGTGAAAACAGGCCGGTAACGCCGATCAGCGGCCCAGGTTCAGGGTGGTAGCCGGCCGCCCGCAGCACCGCCAGCCCCGACAGGTTCTGCGAGGCCATGGTAACGAGATAAAGCGGCAGCGCCAGGCCGATGATCGCCTTGGCGGTGAATTGGGGAGCAATGAACGTCAGCGTCGACAGTTCGGGCGCGGGCAAGCCGCCGACACGGCCCGTAAGAAAGGCGGCAAGGCCGCCGCCAACCAGCACCGCCAGAACCGACAGGGCCGGATTGAACAGCCGGATGACAAAGAACGCCGCGATCAGCGGCAGGATGAGCCATGGGTCCGCCGGGATCGCCTTCATGGCATTGATGGCGAAGGTGACGACGATGCCGGCCAGCATGCCGGAAGCGACCGAGGCCGGTATTCTCGATATCAGGCGGGTCAGCGGCCCAAACAGGCCGGTGGCGACCAAAAGGACGCCGGTGACGATATAGGCGCCGACGGCCTCGCCGATCGAGAAGCCGCTCGATGCGGCGACCAGCGCCAGGCCCGGCGTCGACCAGGCGGTGATGACGGGCATTTTCGTGCGCCATGACAGCCACAGGCACTCGACCGTCATGGCCAGGCAGATCGCCGTCACGCCGCTCGCCGTCTCGACCTGCGTCGCGCCGACCGCCTTGGCGGCGGCAATGACGATGGCAAGCGTGCCGCCAAAGCCGACGATGGCCGCGACGAAAGCCGAAATCGGGATGGAAAGGCGCATCGTCACTCGCCTCGCTTGGCCATGTCGCCGACCGCCCGCACCAGCATGTCGAGGTCTTGCGGGCGCGACAGGCGATGGTCGCCGTCAGGGATCAGCGACAGCGTGACATCGTCGGCCGGCAGCAGGGCGGCGAGCTTCAGAGCGTGGCTCGACGGCACATCGGCATCGGCCAGTCCCTGCAGGATGTGAACCGGGCAATGCGTGTCGATCGGCCCGGTCATCACCCGGTTTTCGCGTCCGTCCTCGATCAGGGCGCGTGTGTAGATGTAGGGCTCGGCGGAATAGTCCGATGGCTCCGCGAAGAACCCCTTTTCGGCGAGGTCGCGCTTCTGCGCCTCGGTCAGCACCGGCTCGATCAGGTCGCTGGTGAAATCTGGCGCCGGCGCCAGCAACACCAGGCCGACGACGCTTGCGTCGCCCGTCTTGCGCAATTCCCGCACCATGCGCAGTGCGATCCAGGCCCCCATGGAGGAGCCGACCAGGATCTGGCTGCCCTTGGCGAAATGCCGGAAGACAGCAAGGCTTTGCGATAACCATGTCGAAATCGTGCCATCGGCAAAGACGCCGCCGGATTCGCCATGGCCGGAATAGTCATGCCGCAGGAAGGCGCGGCCTTCCCGTGCCGCCCAGTCCGCCAGCGTCTGCGCCTTCGTGCCCAGCATGTCCGACTTGTAGCCGCCGAGCCAGACGATGCCGGGTGCGGCGCCGGCCGCATGACGCACCGCGATGCGTGATCCCTCAACGTCCAGAAAGGTTGGAGCCAGAAGGGGTGGGAGCGTGGCGGTCATGGTTTTTCCTCGGGCCCGTCTTTTGACACGCGGCCCTTGTGACACAGCCGATAGCGTGGCGAAAAGTGCTCGCGCTGTTTCTTTGTTTGGTGCAGGCCAGCGATCAGGGTGATTTTCTGTCAATGCTATGCTATTGACTCCGCCCGCGCGCTCACCACATTGGCGCGTCCACGCATCAAGACTGACAAATCCTGAACGAAACGGCCAAGGAGACCACGACCATTCGCAGACCTTTCAAAGCAGCGGCGCCGACCAAGGATGGGCCGCGCTCCAACCGTGACATCCGGGTTCCCCGGGTCCAGCTTATCGACGCCGAAGGCCAGAACCGCGGCGATGTTTCCATAAACGACGCATTGCTGCTTGCCGAAGAGGCCGGGCTCGATCTCGTCGAAATATCGCCCAACGCAGTGCCGCCCGTCGTAAAAATCCTCGATCTCGGCAAGTTGAAATACGCCAACCAGAAGAAGGCGGCCGAGGCGCGCAAGAACCAGAAGGTCATCGAGATCAAGGAGATCAAGATGCGCCCGAACATCGACAGCCATGACTACGAGACCAAGATGAAGGCGGTGCGCCGCTTCTTCGAGGAAGGCGACAAGGTCAAGCTGACGCTGCGTTTTCGCGGCCGCGAGATGGCGCATATGGAACTCGGCATGCAGCTCCTGAACAAGGTGCGCGAGGAAGTAGCGACCATCGCCAAGGTGGAAGCCGAGCCAAAGCTCGAAGGTCGCCAGATGATGATGGTGCTGGCGCCGCGCTAGGCCTGCGTTGTTTGACGTGCCTGACATCACGGCACGGTCACGAAAAGGTTAGGCGGGCAACCGCGCTCTAAATCCGCCTGAATCGTGCTACAGGGCGTCCCGGCGATCGGCGGGACGCCCTGTTCTTAGCTCAAAGCCGTGATCGCCGGCAAAGCTCTTCGACGATCGGATTCCCGGCATGGCCAACGAGAAGGTTTCGGACGTCAAGGACGTCAAACACGGGCTGGGCAACTACCAGCAGATGCGCCGGCTGGTGCTTGCGGTGCTCGTGGTGGTGCTGTTTCTGGCGCTGCTGTTTGGCCAGTCGACCTTCCCGCCGGACACGCCGGTGCATGAAACGATCGAGATGTTCGGCGTGCTGTTGATTTTCCTCGGCATCGTCGGGCGCCTCTGGGCGACGCTCTATATAGGCGGGCGCAAGTCGTCCGAGGTGGTGACCGGCGGCCCCTACTCGATCACCCGCAATCCGCTCTACGTGTTCTCGACCGTGGCTGCCGCCGGTGTCGGCGCGCAGATCGGCTCGTTCTCCGGCATCATCCTTTTCGCCGTCCTGTGCGCCGGTGCCTTCCATATCGTCATCCTGCGCGAGGAGAAATTCCTCAAGGAAGCGCTCGGCGCACCCTATGCCGACTATCTGGCGCGCGTGCCGCGCTTCTTTCCCAAGCTCTCGCTCTACCAGGAAGGCGACACCGGCAGTTTCAAGCCGCGCCTGCTTTTGACCACGCTGCTCGACGGGCTGGTGTTCCTGATCGCGCTGCCGGCCTTCGAACTGATCGATGGCGCGCAACTGTCGGGCATGCTGCCGGTCTGGTTCACGCTGCCCTGATCGGGATTGCCCGTCGCGCATCGGCGCGACGGGGTGGGTGTTGCGCGCCGGCTCTGTTTGATCTATAGCACCGCCGTTCCAAGAAAACCGCCCGGCAGGGCATGCCGTGGCGGTTTCATTTGCTTTTCGGGCTTTGGTTGGCCCGAAGCGAACAAGAAGCGCGATCGTGCGCCAACAATACGGAGTAGCAAAATGCCCAAGATGAAGACCAAATCAGCCGCCAAGAAGCGGTTCAAGATCACAGGTACGGGTAAAGTCCTGTCGGCTGCGGCCGGCAAGCGTCACGGCATGATCAAGCGTTCCAACAAGTTCATTCGAAATGCCCGCGGCACGATGGTTCTGGCTGAACCGGATGGCAAGAAGGTCATCAAGAATTTTCTTCCGAACGGCCTTTAAGTTTTAAGGAGATCATGACATGGCACGCGTAAAAAGAGGCGTCACCTCGCACGCCAAGCACAAGAAGGTCCTGAAAGCCGCCAAGGGCTTCTACGGCCGCCGCAAGAACACCATCCGCATCGCCAAGCAGGCGGTGGAAAAGTCGCTGCAGTACGCTTACCGCGACCGCAAGAACCGCAAGCGCTCGTTCCGCGCGCTGTGGATCCAGCGCATCAACGCCGCGACCCACGAGCACGGCCTGACCTATGGCCGCTTCATCGACGGTTTGAACAAGGCCGGCATCGAGATCGATCGCAAGATCCTGTCCGACATGGCCATCCACGAGCCGCAGGCTTTCGCCGCCCTGGTCGCCAAGGCCAAGGTCGCGCTCGAATATCTGAAGAACACCACGCCGAACGCTTTTGAAAGCGCTGTCGCCTAAGACCAGCGCTTCCCAAGCACTTTCGACACTTGATTTGGGGAACCCGCGCTGGCACGGCTGGCGCGGGTTTTCTTATGCCTGATGTAACCAAATTGGTGACCGGTGGTCACCCGATCGAGAGAGTTTCGCCGTGAACGCCACTGCTGGAAATCTTGAAGCCCTGGAAGCTTCGCTGCTCGCCGACATCGCCTCGGCCGCCGACGAGCCGGCGATCGAGGCCGTGCGTGTCGCGGCCCTTGGCAAGAAAGGCTCGGTCTCGGAAATGCTGAAGACGCTTGGCGCGATGAGCGCCGAGGAACGGCAGGTGAAGGGTCCGGCGATCAACGGTCTCAAGAACCGCGTCACCGAGGCGCTGACTGCCCGCAAGGCTGAACTCAGGAATGTGGCGATCGCCGCGCGGCTGGCGGCAGAAAAGGTCGACGTGACATTGCCGGTGCGGCAGTCACCGGCCGAGCGCGGCCGCATCCATCCGATCAGCCAGGTCATCGACGAGATCGCGGCGATCTTCGGCGATCTCGGCTTCGCCATCGCCGAAGGTCCCGATATCGAGACCGACTATTATAACTTCACCGCGCTGAATTTCCCCGAAGGTCATCCGGCGCGCGAGATGCACGACACCTTCTTCTTCCAGCCGGACGAGAAGGGCGAGCGCAAGCTGTTGCGCACCCACACCTCGCCCGTGCAGATCCGCACCATGGAGAAGCAGAAGCCGCCGATCCGCATCGTCATTCCGGGCAAGACCTACCGCCAGGATTCCGACGCCACCCACTCGCCGATGTTCCATCAGGTCGAGGGGCTGGTGATCGACAAGTCCGCCAACGTCGCCAACATGAAGTGGGTGCTGGAAGAGTTCTGCAAGGCCTTCTTCGAGGTGCCTTCGGTCAAGATGCGCTTCCGGCCGTCCTTCTTCCCGTTCACCGAGCCCAGCCTCGAGGTCGACATCCAGTGCGACCGCTCGCGGCCGGGCGAAGTGCGCTTCGGCGAAGGCTCCGACTGGATGGAGATCCTCGGCTGCGGCATGGTCCACCCGAACGTGCTGAGGGCCGGCGGGCTCGATCCCGACGAGTATCAAGGCTTTGCCTGGGGCATGGGCATCGACCGCATCGCCATGCTGAAATACGGCATGCCGGACCTGCGCGCCTTCTTCGACGCGGATGTGCGCTGGCTGTCGCATTACGGCTTCCGGCCGCTCGACATGCCGACCTTGTTCGGGGGCCTGAGCGCGTGACAGTCCCGACTACTCCCGCTGCCATCTATTACGGAACAGCCCAATGAAATTCACCCTCTCCTGGCTCAAGGACCATCTCGAGACCGACGCCACGCTCGCCGAGATCGTCGAGCGGCTCACCTCGATCGGCCTCGAGGTCGAGCATGTCGACGACAAGGCGGGCTTGAAGCCCTTCGTCATCGCCAAGGTGCTGACGGCGGTGCAGCATCCCGATGCCGACCGGCTGCGCGTGCTGACCGTCGACACCGGTGACGGCAGGCCGCCGGTGCAGGTCGTCTGCGGCGCACCCAATGCGCGGGCGGGCCTGATCGGCGCTTTCGCTGCGCCGGGCACCTATGTGCCAGGCATCGACGTGACGCTGACGGTCGGCAAGATCCGTGGCGTCGAAAGCCATGGCATGATGTGTTCCGAGCGCGAACTGGAACTGTCGGACGAGCACAATGGCATCATCGACCTGCCGGCCGATGCGCCGGTTGGCACCAGCTTTGCCGCCTATGCCCATCTCGACGATCCTGTCATCGAGATCAATCTGACGCCGAACCGGCCCGATGCCACCAGCGTGTACGGCATCGCCAGGGACCTGGCGGCGAGCGGGCTTGGCCGCCTGGTCGGCGGCGCGATCATGCCGCATGTCGGCAGCGGCATGTGCCCGGTGAAGGTGACGATCGAGGCGCCGGAGCTCTGCCCGGGCTTCGCGCTCAGGCTGGTCAAGGGGGTGAAGAACGGCCCCTCGCCGAAATGGCTGCAGCAGCGGCTGATCGCCATTGGTCTGAGGCCGATCAGCGCGCTGGTCGACATCACCAATTGCGTCACCTTCGACCGTGGCCGGCCGTTGCACGTCTTCGATGCCGCCAAGGTCGCCGGCAACCTCGTGGTGCGCCGCGCCAGGGATGGCGAGAAGGTTCAGGCGCTCGACGGGCGCGAATACACGCTGACGCCGGAGATGTGCGTCATCGCGGACGATAATGGCGTCGAATCCATTGCCGGCGTCATGGGCGGCGAACACTCGGGCTGCGACGAGAACACGACGGAGGTGCTGATCGAATCCGCCCTTTGGGATCCGATCACCACGGCCCGCACCGGCCGCGCGCTCGGCATCATCACCGATGCGCGCTACCGCTTCGAGCGCGGCGTCGATCCCGAATTCATGGTTCCAGGCATCGAACTGGCAACCAAGCTGGTGATCGACTTCTGCGGCGGCACGCCGACAGAGACAGAGGTGGCCGGTTATGCCGGACATCAGCCGAAGATCGTTTCGCTGCCGCTGTCGGAAGTGAAGCGGCTGACCGGCATAGAGGTGCCGAGGGCGGAGAGCCTCGACATCCTGTCGCGGCTCGGCTTCCACGCGCAGGGATCGGGCGACGTCGTCGACGTCACCGTGCCCTCCTGGCGCCCCGATGTCGACGGCAAGGCCGACCTGGTCGAAGAAGTGATGCGCATCCATGGCGTCGACAACATCGCCCCGCAGCCGCTCGGCGCGCATGACGCGGTCAATGGCAAGATCCTGACGACGCTGCAGATCCGCACCCGTGCCGCCAAGCGTTCGCTTGCCGTGCGCGGCATGATGGAGGCCGTTACCTGGTCGTTCATTCCGGCCAGGCACGCCGAACTGTTCGGCGGCGGCCAGACGGCGCTGAAGCTCGCCAACCCGATCGCCGCAGACATGTCCGACATGAGGCCCTCGCTGCTGCCGGGGCTGATTTCGGCCGCGCAACGCAATGCCGACAAGGGCATTGGCGACGTGGCGCTGTTCGAGGTCTCGGGCACCTATGAGGGCGATGGCGCCGACCAGCAACGCCGCGTCGCCGCCGGCGTGCGCCGCGGCACGGCAAAGCTCGACGGCTCCGGTCGTAGCTGGGCCGGCAATTCCGGTCCGGTTGGCGTGTTCGACGCCAAGGCCGATGCCATCGCCGCGCTCGAAGCCTGCGGCGCGCCGGTCGACCGACTGCAGATCGAGGCGGGCGGACCGGCCTGGTATCATCCCGGCCGTTCCGGCACCATCAAGCTCGGTCCGAAGACCGTGCTCGGCACGTTCGGTGAGTTCCATCCGAAGACGCTGGAAGGGCTCGACGTCTCCGGACCGCTCTGTGGCTTCGAGGTGTTCGTCGACGCCGTGCCCGAGCCGAAGGCCAAGCCGACCAAGACCAAGCCGAAGCTGGAGCTCTCCGCCTTCCAGGCGGTGAAGCGCGATTTTGCTTTCGTCGTCGACAAGCCGGTCGAGGCGGGCACGCTTGTTCGCGCCGCACTGGCCGCCGACAAGAAGCTGATCACTGGCGTCTCGGTCTTCGATATCTTCGAGGGAGCGTCGCTCGGCGCCGACAAAAAATCGATTGCCATCGAAGTGTCGATCCAGCCGGTCGAGAAAACACTGACCGACGAGGATTTCGAGGCGCTGGCCAAGCGCATCGTCGAGAATGTCGGCAAGCAGACGGGCGGCGTGCTGCGGGCATAATGAGTTCAGGATTGCCGGAGCATGGCGAATCGCTCTCCAAAGGGCGATGAACCATCTCCGCCATTCCGGACTGCCGTTCGAAGCGCAACGCATGGTGTTCCTCGACATCGTGGCGGCTGATCCGCTGCTCGCCGATACACTGGTGCGGGTGCGTGAACTTGCCTTGCCGGATTGGCTGGTCGTGTCCGGCGCTCTCTACAACAGCGTCTGGAATCACCTGACCGGCAAGCCATCAGGCTACGGCATCAGGGATGTCGACCTTTTCTATTTCGATGACTCCGACCTGTCCTACGAGGCCGAGGACGCGGTGATCCGCCGGGCGGCGGCACATTTCGAGGGACTGCCGCTGCCGGTCGAGGTGCGCAACCAGGCCCGGGTGCATCTGTGGTATCCGCGGAAATTCGGGCAGCCTTGCCCGCGTTATGCGAGCGCCAGCGAGTCCGTCAGCTTTTTTGCCTCGAAGACGCATGCGGTGGGGGTGCGGTACGACGGCAATGGGCAGTTTGAGTTGGTGGCGCCGTTCGGGCTCGACGATCTCTTCTCCTTTCGCATGACGCCGAACCGGGTGATGGACAACCAGCGGACGCATGAAGTGAAGGGCGCGCGGGCAAAGGCGAACTGGCCGGAGATTTCGGTTGTGCCTTGGTAGGAAGAAAGGTTGGCGCGAGGCGCCGCGCGCCGAGATTTGACGATCTTCCGAGTTGCGCGCTACGCAAAAAGGGCGCCGAAGCGCCCTTTTCATCGCACATGACCTAGATATTCACCCATTCACCAGCGCCAACAGTTCCTCCGTATAGCGCTTGCCCATCACCTTGTCAGGCGACAGCGCATCGCCGATCGCCGCCACCTCCGCGGCACTCAGCTCGATCCCGGCCGCCGCCGTGTTCTGCTCCAGATGACGGATTTTTCGGGCACCCGGGATGGGGACAATAAAATCGCCCTGGTGCAGCACCCAGGCGAGCGCCAGTTGCGCCGAGGTCACGCCCTTTTCGGCCGCCAGTCTTCCCAGCGTGGCGATCACCTCAGCATTGGCTTCCATGGCCTCGGCCTGGAAGCGCGGCAAGGTGCGGCGCCAGTCGCCGTCGTCAAGCGTTTCGGGCTTGGCAATCGCTCCTGTCAAAAGGCCGCGACCGAGCGGGCTGTAAGGCACGAAGCCAATGCCCAACTCGCGGCAGACAGCGAAGACATCGTCTTCAGGGTCGCGGCTCCACAGCGAATATTCGCTCTGCACGGCCGCGATCGGGTGGACGGCATGCGCCCGGCGGATGGTGGCGGCGCTTGCCTCCGACAGGCCGAGCGCGCGCACCTTGCCCTCACGCACCAGCTCGGCCATGGCGCCGACGGTATCCTCGATCGGCACGTTCGGGTCGACGCGGTGCTGGTAGTAGAGATCGATGACATCGGTGCCCAGCCGTTTCAGCGACGCCTCGGCAACAGCCTTGACGTGCTCGGGACGGCTGTCGACACCGGCCATGCGATCCAAGCCGGTGCCTTCCTCCAGGATCGTGAAGCCGAATTTGGTGGCGATCGTCACCTTGTCACGAACCGGCTTCAGCGCCTTCCCCAGCAGGATCTCGTTCTCGTAGGGACCGTAGACCTCCGCCGTGTCGAAGAAGGTGACACCGATCTCGACGGCGCGGTGCAGGGTGGCGATCGCCTCGGCCTCCGGCTGGCCGCCATAGGCGAAGCTCATGCCCATGCAACCAAGGCCAACCGGGAAGACTTCGAGTTCAGCACCGAGTTTGCGGGTTTTCATCACGCGTCTCCTTGTTGTGATGCGGCAGAAATAGCGCCTTGCAGGCCGTTCGATAATCGGCTCTTCTTAGTACGGGTCGTTCCAAGAAATAGATCAATGAATCGGGCACATCTCTCACAGCTTGCGGTGCTGGCAACCGTTGCCCAATGCGGCAGTTTTCGCGGTGCGGCCAGGGAACTGGCGATCGCGCCTTCGGCGGTGAGCCATGCGGTCTCCAGCCTGGAGGCACGGCTTGGCGTGCGCCTTTTGGCGCGCAGCACGCGCAGTGTCGCCCCGACCGAGGAAGGCGCGCAATTGCTGGAGCGATTGCGCCCGGCCCTGTCCGAGATCGATCTGGCGCTGGAAACAGCGGTCGAGGCGCGCGACCGACCAGCCGGGAACCTGCGGCTGACCGTGCCGCGCACGGCCGCGCATCTGACGCTGACGCCACGGCTCGGCGCCTTTGCGGCGGCGTATCCACAGATCGTGCTGGAGATCGTCATCGAGGACCGCTTTACCGACGTGGTGGAAGGCGGTTTCGACGCGGGCGTGCGGCTCGGCGAAAGCCTGCAGCGCGACATGATCGCCGTGCGCATCGGCCCCGATCTTCGCGGCGCCGTCGTCGGCGCGCCCTCCTATTTCAAGGCCATGCCGCCGCCGCGCCATCCGCGAGAGCTGGCCGAGCACCGCTGCATCCGCTTCCGCTTCTCCAGCGGCATCCTTTACCGCTGGGAATTCGAGAAGGGCGGCGAGGAGATCGAAATCGCCGCGCAAGGGCCGCTGATCCTCGACGAGGATCATCTGATCGCCCAGGCCGCCATCGACGGCGCCGGCGTCGCCTTCGTCTTCGAGCCCTATGTGCGGGCGCCGCTCGCCGACGGCCGGCTGATCCGCGTGCTGGAGGACTGGTGTCCGTCCTTCGACGGCTTCTTCGTCTACTATCCCAGCCGCCGCCAGATGCGGCCGGCGCTGAGGGCTTTCGTGGATTTCTTCAAGGTGAGCGGATAGGCCGCCTTCCCTACGCGGGATGGAAGAAACCCGCGCCGGCATTCGTTCGCCTCCCATGCGGACCATCACCAACACCTCCACCCGCTATGGCTGGGCAACCATCGTCCTGCACTGGCTGATCGGGATTGTCTTCATCGCCCAGTTCATGCTCGGCTTGGTCATGGTCAGGACCCAGAGCCAACGCACGGCCTTCGAACTGATCCAACTGCACAAATCGTTCGGCTTTCTGCTGCTTGGCCTCATCATCCTGCGCATCGCCTGGCGGCTCGGCAACAAGGCGCCTCCCTTGCCGCCTTCCGTTGGCGCCCTGGAGCGGCGGACGGCGCCGCTGGCGCATCTGGCGCTCTATGCCTTCCAGCTCGCCCTGCCCCTGTCCGGCTGGGCGCTGGTGTCGGTTTCGACACTGGAAATCCCCAGCATGCCGTTCAACCTGTTCGTCATGCCGAACCTGCCGCTCATCGAATCCGACGCCGCCGAGGGCTTTTGGGCGTCGGCGCACTGGTATCTCGCCTATGCCGGCGCGGCACTTGTTGCCCTGCATGTCGCCGCGGCGCTGCGCCACCACTTCCTGCTGCGCGACCAAGTGCTCACGCGCATGATCACGCCTTCGTCAGCCGGGGAATAGAACGGGCTTTGGTCTCGTTTGTGAGATGAGGACGCGAGAGAGCGTTGCCTCCTAAACAAGGAACACCCCAATGCGTGCGCGAATCCTCGGATTGGCGGCTGCCGCCGCCTGCCTTGCCATGCCCGTCTACGCGACGGTCATGCTCGGCGATGCCGCCGGCAGCTACACGATCAGCCAGGCCGGCTCCGCGATCCGCTTCACCATCGGCAAAGCCGGTGGCGGCGGCTTCGATGGCGCCTTCGCCCGCTTCAAGGGCACGATCCGCATCGACAACAATGATGTCGGTCGCTCGAAGGTCGACCTCACCATCTATCCCGAAAGCGTCGCCACCGGCCAAGGCCGCATCGACGCCTTCCTGCGCTCCGACGCGGTGTTCGATGCCGCCAACAGCCCCGAAATCCAGTTCCGTTCGACAAGCGTGACCCGCACCAGCGACACGACGGCGCTCGTCACCGGCCGGCTGACGGCGCGCGGCAAGACGTTTGCGGAAAAATTCACCGCCGAGCTCGATGGGCTGAAGGGCGGGACGATCAAATTCCATGTCACCGGCAAGGTGCTGAGGTCGCGCTACGGCATGGATGTCGGCACGCCGCTCTATTCCAATGTCGTCGACTTCGACATGACGCTGACGGGGAAGCGAGGATAGGTTCAGAGCGGGCATCCGTGACTTCGTCATCCTAGGGTGGAGCAGTCGCGAAGCGACGTCGCGGAAACCCTAGGATCCATTCCGTGACCTCAAGGCATCGCGGCGCTCCAAAATTCTGCGCCGTTGCATCCTTCGGCGAAGTCACGGACGAAGGTGCATTGTGACCCGTGTCTTTCATTGGCTTTTCCCTCGATTTCGGGCAAACCTCGTCACCGATAAATCGACATGGAGAAGCCAGATGTTCCGATGGGGTGTGTTGTCGACGGCCAAGATCGGCCGCGAGCATTTGTTGCCGGCAATGGTCGAGGCGGAGAACGGCGTGCTGTCGGCGATCGCCAGCCGCGACCTGTCGAAGGCCAAGGCCTTGGGCGAGCGCTTCGGTGCGCGCCACGCCTTCGGCTCCTATGAGGAATTGCTCGCGTCCGACCAGGTCGACGGCGTCTATATCCCCTTGCCGACCTCGCAACATGTCGAATGGACTGAAAAAGCCATCGAGGCCGGCAAGCATGTGCTGGTCGAAAAACCGCTGGCGCTCGACGCCAAGGACATCGCACCGCTGATCAAGCTGCGCGACAGCAAGAAAGTGCTGGTCTGCGAAGCCTTCATGGTCATCTACCATCCGCAATGGATCAAGGTGCGCGACCTCATCGCCAGCGGCGCTATCGGCCGGCTGCGCCATGTCCAGGGCGCTTTCTCCTACTACAATGTCGACCCCAACAACATGCGCAACAAACTCGATCTCGGCGGCGGCGCGCTGCCCGACATCGGCGTCTACCCGACCGTGTCGACGCGGTTCTCGACCGGCAAGGAGCCGCTGCGCGTCCAGGCGACGATCGAGCGCGACAAGACATTCGGCACCGACATCTACTCCTCGATCCGCGCCGATTTCGGCGACTTCGAACTGTCCTTCTACCTGTCGACCCAGATGGCGGCGCGCCAGGTGATGGTGTTCCACGGCGAGAAGGGTTTCATCGAGGTGTTTTCGCCGTTCAATGCCGGGCTCTACGACCATCACCGCGTCGAATTGCACAACCAGAACCACAGCGAAGCGCAGGTGTTCCGCTTCCCCGGCACGCAGCAATACAGGCTCGAGGTCGAGACCTTCGCGCGGGCGGCGCAGGGCGGCAAGGAGCGGGTCTTCACGCTGGAGGAATCGGTCGCCAACCAGAAGGTCATCGACGCCATCTTCCGCGCCGGCGAAAACAAGGGCGGCTGGGAAAACGTCTAAGCCCTCGTATTAAATTTGCCGGCTAATCCTGGGGAGGAAAAATGGCTGACGACGCGGATGTCATCATTGTCGGCGCCGGCCTTGCCGGGCTGGTCGCCGCTGCCGAGCTTGCCGAGGCCGGCAAGAAAATCATCATCGTCGACCAGGAGCCGGAACAGTCGCTGGGCGGCCAGGCTTTCTGGTCGTTCGGTGGGCTGTTCCTGGTCGATTCCCCGGAGCAGCGGCGCATGCGCATCCGCGACTCCCATGATCTGGCGCTCGAGGACTGGATGGGCACCGCAGCCTTCGACCGGCCCGAAGACCACTGGCCGCGCAAATGGGCGGAGGCCTATGTCGGTTTCGCCGCCGGCGAGAAGCGTTCCTGGCTGACGGAGCGCGGACTGAAGTTCTTTCCTGTCGTCGGCTGGGCCGAACGCGGCGGCGGCAATGCCATTGGCCACGGCAATTCGGTGCCGCGCTTCCACATCACCTGGGGCACCGGCCCCGGCGTGCTCGAACCTTTTGTGCTGCGCGTGCGCGAGGCGCAAAAGCGTGGATTGATTTACTTCAGGTTCCGTCACCGGGTCAATGAGCTGACGCGGACTGGCGCAGGCGTGACCGGCGTACGCGGCGATATCCTTGAGCCGAGCACCGTCGAGCGCGGCCACAAGAGTTCACGCGAAATATCGGGCGATTTCGAGCTTCATGCGCAAGCGGTGATCGTCGCCTCCGGCGGCATCGGCGGCAACCATGAGCTGGTGCGGGCAAACTGGCCCAAGCGGCTGGGCAGCGCGCCAAAGCGCATGATCACCGGCGTGCCCGACCATGTCGACGGCCGCATGCTGGCCATATCAGAAAAAGCCGGCGGCTCGATCATCAACCGCGACCGCATGTGGCACTATGTCGAGGGCATCAGGAACTGGGCGCCGCTCTGGACCGAGCATGCGATCCGCATCCTGCCCGGCCCGTCCTCGCTGTGGCTCGATGCCCGGGGGAAGCGCCTGCCGGTGCCGCTCTATCCCGGTTTCGACACGCTGGGCGCGCTGAGCCACATCATGAGCACCGGCTTCGACTATTCCTGGTTCATCCTGACCAAAAAAATCATCCAGAAGGAATTCGCGCTGTCGGGCTCCGAACAGAACCCCGACCTGACGGGAAAAAGCTGGCGCCAGGTGCTCGGCCGGGCCACGTCGGGCATCCCTGGCCCGGTCAAGGCGTTCATGGAAAAGGGCGAGGATTTCATCGTCGAGGCCGACCTTTCGAAGCTGGTGGCGCGCATGAACGCGCTGGCCGGCGGCGAACCGCTGCTTGACGTCGCAACGGTCGAGCGCGAAATCCGCGCCCGCGACCGGCAACTCGACAACCCGTTCTCCAAGGACATGCAGATCACCGCGCTGCGCGGCGCCCGCGCCTATCTGGGCGACCGGCTGATCCGCACGGCCAAGCCACACAAGATGCTCGACCCGGCGAACGGCCCGCTGATCGCCGTGCGCCTCAACATCCTGACCCGCAAGACGCTGGGTGGCCTGCAGACCGATCTCGACAGCCGCGTGCTCGATACCGACGGCCAGCCGGTGCCGGGCCTCTATGCCGTCGGCGAGGCCGCGGGCTTCGGCGGCGGCGGCGTGCATGGCTATGCGGCGCTCGAAGGCACGTTCCTCGGCGGCTGTATTTTCTCGGGGCGCGGTGCGGGAAGGGCGGCGGCACGCTCGGTGGGGTGAAAGGACGGGCCGCAAAGCCGATGCCATCGACCGCGCAACCAACAAATTGAAGTCCAAGGACGATTTGGCGCGCCCGAAGAGATGCAGCGCACGATCCACTTACCCATTGTTCTGTTTGTCTATTTTCATCGTAACGTAGCATGCCTGGAGCATGAACCCGTGACAAATACCAGTTGCGACCGAGCTGGCACGGACTTCTTGGCAATGACTGATTCGGGGTCGGAAGCTGCCGGTCTGCTTTATGCCGCCAGCATGGAAAGCATGCGCGGGCTCATGGCGCTTCCCAACCTATGGATGGCTTCAGGGTGTTGCTGGCTCCACTTTGCCGCCGCGCGAAATCGACGAACGCCTTGAAGGCAGCGGTTGGGTTGCGGCGACTGGGATAGTAGAGGCTCAAGGGAGAGAGCGTGGGTGTCCAATCTTCAAGCACGCGCACAAGGCGGCCTGCCTCGATGTCGTCGCGGACGTCGAATTCCATCGCCAGAGTGAGGCCGACGGAAGCGAGGGCGGCGGTACGTGCGAGGCTCGCTTCGTCGAGGGTGACGGGGCCCTCAACGTCGATATGGACCGATTGTCCATCCTTCTCGAACGGCCAACGGTAGATCGCGCCATCGGGAAGCCGGACGCGGAGACAGGAATGCTCGGCGAGGTCCTGGGGGATCAGGGGCGTCCCGTGCGCTTTCAAATAGCTCGGTGCGCCTACCACAACGTTGCGCCGCGCGACACCTAACGGCAATGCGATCATGTCGGCCGGTACAAGGTCTGAGCTACGGACGCCAAGGTCGAAGCCGCCCGCTACAATGTCCACCAGGCGACCCTCTGTGACGATGTCGATGTGGACCTGAGGGTGCACGCACAGGAACGGTAGGACGAGCCACGAGAAGATTTCCCGTGCCGCTGTCGGAAAGGCGTTGATGCGCAGCGTGCCCGAAGGGGTAGCCTGTTGAGAGCGCGCAACCTCCATCGCCTCATGAATGTCCTGCACGGCAGGTGCGACTTGCGCAACGAACCGCTGACCTGCCTCCGTTAAGGAGACGCTTCGCGTCGTCCGGTTGAAGAGCCGTACCCCGAGCGTGCGCTCCAGCTTTCCCACCGCATTGCTGAGCGCGGTCGTTGAAACCCCTAGCTCAAGCGCAGCCGTGCGAAACTTGCCCCGGCGCGCAACCATGAGAACTGCGTTTAAGTCCATCAGGCTACTTTGCACAATTATCCCGAACTTCGTGATGCAACATCCCGAATTGTCCTGATTATCGCGCCATTTGTCCATCGCTATCTTGGCAGGGCAAACACACTTGCAGCGTTCAAGGCTGCACCCGCAGTAAGAAGGAAAAAACAATGACGCTCGAACTTCCATCGCCCATCGCCGCGTATGTCGCCGCCAACGCCCGTCTCGATGTGGACGGAATGTTGAGCCCCTTCACGCGCGACGCGGTCCTTTTTGCTGATGGAGGCCGTCACGAGGGCTACGCCGGAATGCGGGCCTTGTTCGAAGAAGCGGTGATCCCGGTCAAGGCGATCTTCACGCCGGATGCCGTTCGCCACGAGAACGGTCAGGTCGTCGTCGAAGGCCCTGCCCATGGCGACTTCAGGGGCAGCCCGATCCGCTTCACTTACCGCTTCACACTCGAAAGCAACGCCATCAAAGCGCTGGAGATCACGGCATGACCATCAAGGCTGATCCGACCGAGTTCACGGGAAAGCGCGTGCTTATCAGCGGCGGCACCAAGGGTCTGGGCCGCGCCACCGTCGAACGCTTCCTGGCAGGCGGCGCCCGGGTAATCACTTCCGCCCGCGGAACCCTGGAGCCCATCGATGGCGTCGAATTCGTACAGGCGGACCTGACCACGGCTGAGGGCGGAGAAGCCCTCGCCAGTGCGGCGCTCAAGCGTCTGGGCGGCGTCGACATTCTCGCCCATGTGCTCGGCGGCTCGACCACCCCGGGCGGTGGCTTTGTCGCCCTGACTGACGAGTACTGGCTTTCCGAGCTGAACCTGAACCTCCTGGCCACCGTCCGCCTCGACCGGCTCCTGATTCCGCAGATGATCGAGCGAGGCAGCGGCGTGGTGGTGCACGTCACCTCCATCCAGTCGGTCCTGCCGCTTCCCGACGCGACAACCGCCTACGCCAGCGCCAAGGCCGCACTGCGGACTTACAGCAAGTCCATCTCCAAGGAACTGGGTCCCAAAGGCGTGAGGGTCAACGTCGTCTCTCCCGGCTGGATCATGACCGAGGGGACCGATGTATTTCTCAAGCGCATCCAAGCCGCCAACGGTGGCACTATCGAGGACGCGCGCCAACTCGTCCTGGCCGGCCTTGGCGGCATTGCCATCGGGCGCGGAGCCGATCCGTTCGAAGTCGCCGAAGCCATCGCCTTTCTGGCCTCGGATCGCGCCTCTTCGATCCATGGTTCGGAGCTCGTCGTCGACGGCGGCACCGTCCCGACCGTCTGATCAAAGGGACCCGTCCACGCTTGGCCGAGTTGGCCCAGCGTGGACAGACGTATGAACATGCCCTGATGCCCTCAACCTCTGCTCTCCGGCCTCAGGAGCGACTGCGGTCGCATGATCACCGGCCGCCGCGCCAAAGCTTGCGCGTTACGCGGGCCAGGCTGCGCTAACTTAGGTTACACCAGCGATGTCTTCTGGTAGCTGATACCGAATTCGAACCGATTTGCCCGCCGCTGGACCTATTTAATGCGCGCCATTTTACGCTCCGTCAGTAGCAAACGTGCAGGTCAGAATGCTGTAAAATCAACGCTTAAAGCGATTTCAAGCACTTGCTTGAAGAGTGGCGCGCCCGAAGAGATTCGAACTCCTGACCCCCAGATTCGTAGTCTGGTGCTCTATCCAGCTGAGCTACGGGCGCGCATCAGGCCATGTTTTCGACGGCCCCGCGATCCGATCCGAAAGACCGGCCGCGAATGTGTGCAGTTCCCTAACGACTGAATTTGCGAAAAGCAAGCCGATCCGGCAAAAGTTTTGTCGCAAGCCTGTCATCCGGCGATGCCGGCGCCGATCCGGCATTCTGAAGCCGCCGTGGGCGGCCTTGATCGAGACGGCGGACGATCAGGCGAGGCCAGGCAGGAACAACGGGCATGGAAGGCGGGGAATCCCCTGGGGAAACGGCAGGGAAGCGTCAGGCCGGGCGGCGCAGGCTGCCACGGGCCTGGTCGAGGCGCACCGGCTGGTCGGGGATGGTGACGGCGAATGTGGTGCGCCCGCCGATCGACTCGACCAGTTCCACCGAGCCGCCATGTGCCCGGATCAGTTCATGCGCGATCGCCAGGCCAAGGCCGGTGCCGCCGCTGCGCGCGGAGCCGCGGAAGGCCGCGAACAGGTTGTCGCGCGCCTTCGGCGGCAGGCCTGGACCGGTGTCGGTGACGGCGATCCGGCTGACGCTGCCCATGCGCTCGGCCGATATGGCGAGCCGGCGCACGACGGCGCTTTCGGTATCGGCCGCCATCGCCTGCACCGAGTTGCGGCACAGGTTGGTGAGCACCCGGAAGAGCTGGTCGGAATCGGCATCGACTTCGAAAGCCGCCTCGACGGCGTTGATGAACTCGATGCCGTCCTCGATGGCGAGCAGGCCGTGCACGTCCTCGACCAGTTGGCGCAGCCGCACCCTGCGGCGTGACGGCGGCGGTTCCTGCGTGCGGCCGTAGTGAAGCACGCCCTCCGAATAGGAGACGGCGCGGTCGAGCGCACGCAGAAGCTTGGGCGCGAAAGCCTGCACGGTCGGATCCTTGACCTGGCGCAGGCGGTCCGACATCAGCTGGGCCGAGGCCAGGATGTTGCGCATGTCATGGTTGATCTTCGACACGGCGAGGCCGAGGTCGGCCAGATGCTTCTGCTCGGCCAGCATCTTCTGCAGCCGCTCCTGCATCTGCGACAATTCGCGTTCGGCCACGCCGATCTCGTCGGCGCGGTCGGCTGGATGGATGATCCGCCCGGGGTCGTCGGGTGCCTCGGAGAAGGATAGCATCGAGCGCGTCATGGTGCGGATCGGGCCGATCATGATCAGGTCGATCGCGGCGTAAACCAGCATGGCCGTGAACAGCGAGATCAGCAGCGAGACGAAGGCGACGTTGCGCGAATAGATGAGCATGGCCTTGCGCAAGGAGTAGTCCGGCATGATCAGCTCGAACTCCTTGTCGCTGTCGCCGACCGGCCCAAAGACGCGCAGCATCCTGTCGCCGCCGAAAAACAGCGTGTCCAGCGCGCCCGTCATGCCCTTGACCATGCCGACGCTGGCGAGATCGATGTGCTCGTCGACCTGTGGCGGCATGTCGGCCACCACCAGAAGCCGCGAGACGCCGCCGTCGCGCACCGCGATCGCCTTGGCGCCGATCGCCATCAGCACGTCATTCTGGGCCGTGCGCGACAGCGAGGTCGACTCGCCCTGCACCAGCACGATCGACACGGCGGCGGCCGTGCTCAGCCTCTCCTTGAGCCAGCTCAGCCTATAGCTGGCGATCCAGGGCAGGAAGATCAGCACTTCGGCCAAAAGCACGAAAACGATGGTGAGCAGCAGCAGTTTCGTCGACAGTCCGCGCGACAGCGGCACCGTACGGACGGCGTCCGACGCCGTTCCGGTCCCTTCTCCCGCTTGACTGGCTTCGCTCATGCGACTCGATCTTCACAATCACTTGATCAGCCAAGATTATGCGATTACGGCTTTTTTGCCAATTTCGCCCTTGGTCGGAAAAATAGATGCTCAAAAGACGTGCGTCTTTGGCGCGCCGACGCCGGATTGACTTCCAAAACCCTTCTTTCTATAAGCCCGCTCACGCTCGGGCCATTCGTCCCGGCGCGGTTTCGATCGCGCCAAAACCGGCCCGGCAAAGCTCCTGTTACAAAGTGACAGACACAAGAAGGGCCGCACCCCGCGGTATTAAAACAAATGAAGCGTACCTACCAACCGTCCAAACTCGTCCGCAAACGTCGGCACGGCTTCCGTGCCCGCATGGCTACCAAGGGTGGCCGTGGCGTCGTCGCAGCTCGCCGCAATCGCGGCCGCAAGCGGCTCAGCGCCTAAGCGAGACGAGATCGTTGCCCGCAACCGGCAAGCCAGTGGGTCAAAGTCCCAAGCGGCTTCTGAAACGCGCGGAATTCCTGGCCGTCCGCCGCGGTGAAAAGCGCCGCGGGCGGTTTTTCCTCGTCGAGGTCCTTGACCGCGGCGATGGCGGGGTGCCGCGCGTCGGCTACACCGTCACCAAGAAGGTCGGCAACGCGGTTGTTCGCAACCGCGTCAGGCGGCGGCTGAAAGAAGCCGTGCGTACCCACGCCGCCGATGACATGATGCCCGGCAATGACTATGTCATCGTCGGGCGCGACGATGCGCTGCGCGCCCCCTTCGGCCAGTTGAAGGCCGAACTCTCCCGCCGACTTCGCGGAACACGATAGGCCAAGGGCTCTCGATGGAAAACAACCGGAACTTCTTCATCACCATCGCGCTGTCGGTGCTGATCCTGACTTTGTGGCAGGTTTTCTACATGAACCCGCGCGTCGAGGCGCAGCGCGAGGCCGCCAAGGTCGAGCAGCAGCGCGTCGAGGACCAGAAGAAGGCGGCCGATGCCGCCAATCCGGGGGCGTCGACACCGGCGCCGGGAACGACCGCTCCGGGCGCCATCCCCAATGCGCCCGGCGGCGACGTCGTCACCGCTGCCGGCCGCGACCAGGCGCTGGCGGCTTCCAAGCGCGTCAAGATCGACACGCCGAGCCTCGAAGGCTCGATCAATTTGACCGGCGCGCGGCTCGACGACCTCAAGCTCAAGCATTACACCGAGACCGTCGACAAGAATTCGCCCGAGATCGAACTGCTCAACCCGCAGGCGCTGCCCACGGGCTATTTCGCCGAGATCGGCTTTGTCGGCAACGACAAGACCGGCGCGGTGCCGGGCGCGGAAACGGTGTGGAACGTCGACGGCAATCCGACGCTGACCCCGTCGACGCCGGTGACGCTCACCTACACCAACGACAAGGGTCTGACCTTCAAGCGCACCTTCTCGGTTGACGCCAACTACATGTTCACCGTGTCGGACACGGTGCAGAACGCCGGCTCGAGCGCGGTTTCGCTGTTCAACTATGGCCGCGTCACGCGCTACGACAAGCCGGCGGTGGCCAGCACCTATGTGCTGCATGAAGGCCTGATCGGCTTCACCGGCACGGAAGGCCTGCAGGAACACAAATATGCGTCCGTCGAGAAGGACAAGCAGTACCAGCCTGGCAAGTCGACCGATGGCTGGCTCGGCATCACCGACAAATATTGGGCCGTCACGCTGGTGCCGACCGAGAAGCAGCCTTTCCAGCCGCGCTACGCCTATTTCGAGGATGGCCGCCATCGCTACCAGTCCGACTTCCTGACCGACGCCATCAATGTCGATGCCGGCCAGTCGGCGACCGTCGAGACCGAAATCTTCGCCGGCGCCAAGGAAGTCGGCAAGATCAACGCCTATGCCGAAGACCGCCACATCAAGCGGTTCGACCTTTTGATCGACTGGGGCTGGTTCCACTTCATCACCAAGCCGATGTTCTGGCTGATCGACACGCTGTACAAATTCCTCGGCAATTTCGGCCTGGCGATCCTGGCCACCACCGTCATCGTCAAGGCCATCTTCTTCCCGCTCGCCAACAAGTCCTACGCGTCGATGGCGAACATGAAGAAGGTGCAGCCCAAGATGCTCGAGATCCGCGAGAAATACGCGGACGACAAGATGAAGCAGCAGCAGGCGATGATGGAGCTGTACAAGACCGAGAAGATCAATCCGCTCGCCGGCTGCTGGCCGGTGGCGCTGCAGATCCCGGTCTTCTTCTCGCTCTACAAGGTGCTCTACATCACCATCGAGATGCGGCACGCGCCGTTCTTCGGCTGGATCCAGGATCTGGCCGCGCCCGATCCGACCTCGCTGTTCAATCTGTTCGGGCTGATCCCGGTCACCCTGCCGCACATGCTGATGATCGGCGTGTGGCCGTTGATCATGGGCGTCACCATGTTCCTGCAGATGCGCATGAACCCGACGCCGCCGGACCCGACGCAGGCCGCGATCTTCACCTGGATGCCGGTGATCTTCACCTTCATGATGGCGGGCTTCCCGGCCGGCCTGGTCATCTACTGGGCGTGGAACAACACGCTGTCGATCCTGCAGCAGGGCGTGATCATGAAGCGCCAGGGCGCCAAGATCGAACTGTGGGACAATCTGGTGGCCTTGTTCCGCAAGAAACCGTCACCGGCGGAATAGCCGCCCTCCTGAAGGCAAACAATGTCAAAAGCGCCGGCTCGTCCGGCGCTTTTTCGTTCGGGCAGGCCTCTGTTCACGTTCCCGTGATCGGCGAAACTGCGAGCACGCGCGGGGCGTGACTGCGTGTGCGTTCCAAAGGCTATCAATTCCGATCAGCCCTCACCCGGAGGAAGACCACATGCGCTTGCCCACATTCAGGACCATCGCCATTTCAGCCCTTGTCGCCGGAATGGCGATTGCCGCTCCCGCCTATGCCAAAAACCCGAATGTCGGCGGCGCGCCGATGTACGCCACCAAGAACATTGTCGAGAACGCGGTCAAGTCGAAGGACCACACGACGCTGGTCGCCGCCGTCAAGGCGGCCGGCCTGGTCGACACCCTGCAGGGTGCTGGCCCGTTCACCGTCTTTGCCCCGACCAACGAAGCCTTCGCGGCGCTGCCGAAAGGCACGGTCGACACGCTGCTCAAGCCCGAGAACAAGGACAAGCTCACCAAGGTGCTGACCGCGCATGTCGTGGCGGGCAAGATCTCGGGCGCCGAGATGATGAAGAAGGCCAAGGCGATGGGCGGCAAATACGAGATGAAGACCGTCTCGGGCGACACGCTCACCGCCGAAGTCAAGAAGGGCAAGCTCTACATCATGGACGAGTCCGGTGGCGAGGCGAAGGTGACGATCGCCGACGTCAACCAGTCGAATGGCGTCATCCATGTCGTCAACAAGGTGCTGTTGCCGAAGTAACGGCTTCCGGCGAAAGGGGGCGTTGGCGGGCCGTTGGGGCTTTCTCGGTCCGCCATCCCCGCCTCACCACGAGGTGCCATGTTTCTTGGGAAGCCGTGTCGGCCAGGCCGGGGCCCTGTCGTCCCTCACAGGGCCCCGGTTTCCTTTAATGCCGTGAGGACGGTCAGCATCGAAACTCGACCGCCCAGGCCGATCACTCCATAACGGCGCTATGGTCGACCTTGGCCGGCGTTCCCGGCTTGCGCAGCAGCAGCACCAGCGGGATCGCCGCCAGCGACAGGATCATCATCAGCTTGAAGTCGTTCATGTAGCTGATAACAGTCGCCTGCAGTGTCACGACGCCGTCGAGCGCGGCGCGGCCGGCGGCGGTGTAGGGGTTCATCGCCTGGAAGATCGCCGGATCGCTGAACGCCTGGTTGAAGGGCGTGACATAGGTGGCGATGTTGGCGTGGTTGATCTGCACATTCTGCGTCAGAAGCGCGGTGACCACCGATATGCCGACGCTGGAGCCGATGTTGCGCGACAGATTATAGAGGCCGGTGCCTTCCGCGCGCCGCTCCGGCGCCAGCGTGGCGAAGGTGATGGTGGTCAGCGGCACGAACAGGAAGCCAAGCCCGGCGCCCTGGATGAAGCCGGTCGAGATGATGGTCCATTGCGAGACATCGGGCGTCCAGCCAGTCATGTCATACATTGCCCAGGCGGTGACCAGCAGGCCGATGAGCAGCAGCCAGCGCGTGTCGACCTTGCCGATCAGCCGGCCAACCAGGAACATGCAGGCCATCGTGCCAAGCCCGCGCGGCCCCATGACAATGCCGGCCGTCACCACGGGATAACCCATCAGCGTCTGCAGATAGGGCGTCATCAGCGCCAGCGAGGCGAGATAGGTGATGCCGATGATGAAGATGAAGACCATGCCGACGGCGAAATTCCGGTCGAGGAAAAGCCTCGGATTGACGAAGGTGTTGCGGGCGGTGAAGGTGTGGACGAGGAAGATGTAGAAGGCCGACGCGCAGATCACCGCCTCGACGATGATCTCGGATGACGAGAACCAGTTGAGCTGCTCGCCGCGATCGAGAAACATCTGGAGGGCGGCGATGGTGATGCTGAGCATGCCGAAACCCAGCCAATCCAGCCTTGCCTTGAAGTCCAGCTTGGTTTCCAGGACGTATAGCGACACGCCGGCGAAGGCCAGCGCGCCGATCGGAACGTTGATGTAGAACACCCAGCGCCAGCTGACATTCTCGGTCAGCCAGCCGCCAATGACGGGTCCCAGCACCGGCCCGACCATCACCGAAATGCCGAACAGCGCCATGGCGGAGCCGCGCTCCTCCACGCTGTAGATATCGAGCAGAATGCTCTGCGACAGCGGCACGAGTGCGGCGCCGAACAGGCCTTGCAGCAGGCGGAAGCCGACGATCTGCGGCAAAGACTGCGCGAAACCGCACAGAACGGAGGCAACGACGAAGCCGGTGATCGAGGTCAGAAGGATGCGCTTGCGGCCGAAGCGATTGGCAAGATAGCCCGAAGGCGGCGTCATCACGGCGGCTGCCACGATGTAGGAGGTCAGCACCCAGTTGATCTGGTCGGCGCTGGCCGAAACGCTGCCCTGGATATAGGGCAGCGCGACATTGGCGATGGTGGTGTCGAGCGCCTGCATGATGACGGCCAGGATCACGCAGGCGGTGATGGCGCCGCGATTGGCGACCACCGGCGTGGCAGCTGTCGCGGACGCGCTGGTCATGACTTTTGTCCGAACAGGCCGGTGAGGTTGGTGACGAAGTCCGGCAGGCCGCGCGCATGGCCCGTGTCGACATCGACCACGGCGCTCATGCCGCCGCGCAGCGGCGGGTTGCCCTCGATACCATCGATCGTCACGCGCATCGGAATGCGCTGCACGACCTTGACCCAGTTACCGGTGGTGTTCTGCGCCGGCAGCAGCGAGAAGCTCGACGACGAGGCGGGGCTGATCGAGGCGACCTTGCCGTGCCAGACGGCACCCGGATAGGTGTCGACGCTGATCGTGGCCGTCTGTCCCGGCCTGACATAGGTCAGCTCGGTTTCCTTCGGTTCCGCCGCGATCCACAGATCGGTCGACGAGACCAGGCTGAACGCCGGCTGCGAGGCCGGGAGATATTTGCCGACCTGCAGCGCGTCGACATTGGTGACGATCCCGTCGAACGGCGCCTTGACCACGGAATCGGCAAGGTTGCGCTGCGCATCGTCGACGCCCGACTGGGCCTGCAGGTAGAAGGGGTTCTTCTCGACCGGCTGGTTGGCGTCGCCGCCGAGCTGCGCGAGCGTGGCCTGCGCCTGCGCCTTGGCGACGGACACTTTCTGGCGCGCGGCGACGAGATCGTGCTGGGCGCTGTCGAAAGAAGCCTTCGAGGCGGTGGAGGTCTTGAGCAGATCCTGCTGCCGCTGGAAAGCGGCTTCGTAATAGGGGATGTCGGCTTGCGCCTGCTCGATCTGCGACAGCGACTGCTGGTAGCTCGCCTCCAGGGTCAGAACCTGGTTGCGCACCGTGCCGAGCTGGGCCTGGGCGGCGGCGAGAGCGGTCTCGAAGGAGGCCGGCCGCAAGCGGAACAGCACGTCGCCCTTCTTCACCGCCTGGTTCTCGTGCACGTCGATCTCCTGCACGGTACCGGAGACGTCGGTGGAGACGCCGAGCGACTGCGCCTGGATATAGGCATTGTCGGTCGTCATAAGCTGACCGCCGGTGACATAGTAGTAACCGCCGACGACAAGGGCGACGGGAAGCAGGGCAAAAAGCACCGGCCGCGTCAGGCCGCGCTTTGGCTTGGCCGGCACAGGGGGAGCAACAGCGACAGGAGGAGCCTGCTGTGACTGCGGCTCCTTGGCCGGAGCCTCGAGCGCCGCCGGCTCCAGGGCGACCGGCGCTTCCAGTTCGTCATTGTCGATGACGACATTGGCCCGCCGTTGTTCGCGCTCGCTGTCGAGCTGGATAATCTGGTCGGTCCGGCCCGCCGGCGTTTCTTCTCCGGCAGGCTTCTTGGGGGATGTCGAGTCAGCCATGTATTTTCTCCCGGTCGACGGCCCGATGGGTGCGAGCCGCGAACAGATTGGATTCGATCAAGCGTTGCGTTTTCAGCCGATGCCCAAGCCGCCAATGTCCAAGCGGCCGATGCCCAAAGCCCCGATGCCCAGGCCCCCGATGCCCAGGCCCCCGATGCCCAGGCCATTGTCGAAGCCGGCGCGCGGCGTCACGCGGCACGAAGCCGATGGTGGATGAGGAGGCCATGATAAGGGATCGTCTGCGGACAAGTTTTCGTGAGCATGCTTATTATCATCATGCACATAATCCTGCTGGACGGCGCGCGCAAGACGCACTAAGCCGCGCAGAAGAAAAAACTGATGGGCCACGGCACGCGGCAAGTGCCGGGCGATAGGCGTTTGCCGGCAAGGATTTCGACGATGAACTGGATCAGGATCGCAGCCGTCACGGCTCTGGTGGGATGCTCCGGTGCCGCTGTTGCAAAGGACGCGGTCAGCTGCGGCGGCGCCGCCATGCTGGGCGGTGCGCAGCTCAATTGCAGCCACGTCGAACCCAAGGCGCCGCCGCAATTCTGCACTTTTAGCTGGGATCTCCACACCATGGCGGGAGATCAGAAGGTCGTCGAAGGCAGCTTCATGCTGCCGCCCGGAGCCTCCAACGTTCAGGTCTACCAGGGCAGCGGTTTCGACAGCGCGCTGTCCAACCCGATCGTGATCTGCCGCGGCAACAAGTGAGCGCGGTGAGCAAGGAAGCTCGCACGTCAGCCGATTGGTGCTATAGGGCGGATCACGTTATTTTGACCAGGCGCGCGGATTTCCGGATCCGCGTGGCTATCACTTCCTGGACGGACTTCGACATGGATGGACCCAATCCCGGCATCAAGCACCCGATCCCGATGCACACGCGCGTCGGCTTCCTGAAGCCTCTGGTGACGGCGCCGAACATCGAGATCGGCGACTTCACCTATTATGACGACCCGGAGGGGCCGGACAAATTCGCCGAAAAATGCGTGCTGCATCACTATCCCTTCATCGGCGATCGTCTCATCATCGGCAAGTTCTGCGCCATCGCCGAAGGCGCGCGCTTCATCATGAATGGCGCCAATCACGCCATGTCCGGCTTCTCGACCTATCCATTCAACATTTTCGGCCATGGCTGGGAAAAGGGTTTTGACCCACAGACATGGTCGAAGGAAGTGCGCGGCGATACGATCGTCGGCAACGATGTATGGATCGGTATGGAGGCGGTGATCCTGCCTGGCGTGGAAATCGGCCATGGCGCCATCGTCGCCGCCAAATCGGTGGTGACGCATGACGTTCCGCCCTATGCGATCGTCGCCGGAAACGCGGCCAAGGTGGTCAAGACGCGTTTCGACGACAGGACGATCCGGCGGCTCGTGGCGGTGGCCTGGTGGGACTGGCCGGTGGACAAGATCGGCCGCAACCTCGATGCCATCAGGGGCGCCGATATCTCTCTTCTGGAGGCAGCAGCTTGAACGTTCCCAACAGCACCGCGATCCAAACCGACCTGTTCACGCGCGGGTGGATCTTCATCCGGGGCGTGCCGGCCATGAAATTCCTGCCGCCGGAAGGACCGCCGGAGATCGCCTTTGCCGGCCGCTCCAATGTCGGCAAGTCCTCGCTGATCAACGCGCTGGTCAACCAGAAGGGGCTGGCGCGTACCTCGAATACGCCGGGGCGCACGCAGGAACTCAACTACTTCGTGCCGGACGGATTTTCCGGCGAGGGCGCCGACCTGCCGCCGATGGCGCTGGTCGACATGCCGGGCTACGGCTATGCGAGTGCGCCCAAGGAAAAAGTCGACGACTGGACCAAGCTGGTCTTCGACTACCTCAAGGGCCGGGTCACGCTGAAGCGGGTCTATGTGCTCATCGATGCCCGCCACGGCATCAAGGCCAAGGACGACGAGGTGTTGTCGCTGCTCGACAAGGCGGCGGTGTCCTACCAGATCGTGCTGACCAAGACGGACAAGATCAAGGCCGCCGGCGTGCCGCGGCTGATCGAGGAAACGCTGGCCAAGATCAAGAAGCGTCCTGCGGCGTTTCCGTTCGTCCTGGCGACGTCCTCGGAAAAGGCCGAAGGCCTGGAGGACTTGCAGGCCGCGATCGTGCTCGCGGCCAATGGCGGCTAGCAGCGCGGGACAGGGCTGATGGCGTTAGGGCCGTTGGCGGCGGGGATTATGATTTTTTCCGGCGGACCGTCTCTGACATTCGGAATTGACCGAAGCCTCGCCAACTTCGTCATCCACGGGCGGAGCAGGAGCGAAGCTCCGTCGCGGAGACGCGAGGATGACGAAGGGATTAAGGTTCCCGCCGACCGCCAAAAGACGCGCCAGGCAAGCGACGTCCGGAACCTTGGCTAAGGCTTCGCCTCGATTGCGATCAGCTGGTGGCTCTCTTCCTCGGCCAGCCTCTCGGTGCCGTAGGCCTTGAGGAACATGTCGACCCCCGACCTGACAATGTGGTCGATTTCCTCCTGGCTCGGCGCCTTGGTGCGGTAGGCGAAGATGCACTGCCTGAAAAGGCCGGCCAGGCACAGTTCGGTGAATTGATAGGCGGCAAGATCGACATCGTCGATCTCAAGCAGGCCCCGTTCGATGGCGACATTGAGGAATGTCACGACCTTGTCATGGCCGCGTTTGGGGCCGCGTTCGTAAAAACGCGCGCCCATGTCGGGTATCCGGTCGGAGGCGCCGATGACCGTGCGCTGCGCCTGGATGACCCTGGCCGAGGTGATCTTCATCGACAGCACCTTGCCGTACTTGACCAGCGTCTGGCGCAAATCGTCGGCGCGGTCGAGCACGTCATACATGTTCTTGAAGATGGTGCCGCGCTCTTCCTCGATCAGCGCCTCGAACAGCTCTTCCTTGTTGGCGAAGTAGACATAGATGGTGCCTTTCGACACCCCGGCCTCGCGCGTGATGTCGTTCATCGAAGCGGCCTCGAAGCCTTTTTCTATGAAGACACGACGGGCGCCGTCGATGATCTGGCCGCGCTTGACCGGATCCTGTCCGGCCGCCGGGCGGCCACGGCGCAGACCGTCCAGCAGGTCTTCGCAGTGGTCGGTTTCGGCATTGCTCACAGTCTCAACCATCAAAGTGACACCTCGAAAATAATTCGAACCAACCGGTTCGATTTCCCCTTGATATGGTCCTCTTTCCGCGCTATGTCAACGCCCGGATCGAACCGAACGGTTCAGTATTATAATTTTAGAGAGATGTCATGTCCTCGAACACGCCCGCCACCGCCGAAGTCCGTCCTTTCCCCAACGCCAAGGTTGCCCCGGCGACGGAAGCGCCCGATGTGCATGTCCAGCCGGCTGTCGCACCGCCACCTGAAGCGGAAGCCCCGGCCAAGAAGAAGCGCTCGGTGCGCTCCCTCCTGCTGCCGATCATCGGCCTTGCCCTTTTGAGTGGCGGCGCCTGGTACGGCTACGACTATTGGACCACGGGCCGCTTCATGATCTCGACGGACGACGCCTATGTCCAGGCCGACATGGCGTTCGTCTCGCCAAAAATTTCCGGCTATGTCGATCAGGTCCTGGTCAGCGAGAACCAGCAGGTCAAGGCCGGCGATCCGCTGCTGACGATCGACGCCGGCGACTACAAGATCGCCGTTGCCCAGGCCGAGGCGCAGATTGCCACGCTGGCCAAGACGCTCGACCGCATCGACGCGCAGACCAAGGCCGCGCAGGCTTCCCTGCAGCAGGCGCAGGCGCAGAAGGTCGCCGACCAGGCCGCCGCCGACAATGCCGGCCGTGCCCAGCAGCGCGCCGCGCAACTGGTCAAGACGCATGTCGGCACGCAGGCACAGCTGGACGACGCCCAGACCGCGCTCGACCAGGCCAAGGCGGCGCTCGTCGGCGCCGACGCGCAGATCGCCGCCGCGCAGGCCAATATCGGCGTGCTCGAGGCGCAGCGCGCGGAATCCGCCAGCACTCTGGCCTCGCTGCAGCTCGGCCGCGACAAGGCCGCGCGCGACCTCTCCTTCACCGTGCTCAAGGCGCCATATGACGGCGTCGTCGGCAATCGCTCCGTCGAACAGGGCGATCTGGTCAGCCCCGGCCAGAAGCTCGCCGTGGTCGTGCCGATGGACAAGCTCTACATCGTCGCCAATTTCAAGGAGACGCAGCTTGCCCGGCTGGTGCCCGGCGAAAAGGTCAACATCTCGGTCGACGCCATCGACGGCCAGCCCATCCAGGGGACCGTCTCCTCGCTGGCGCCTGCCTCGGGCGCGGTGTTTTCGCTGCTGCCGCCGGAAAACGCCACCGGCAACTTCACTAAGGTGGTGCAGCGCGTGCCGGTCCGCATCGACGTGCCCGCCGATGCGCTGAAGACCGGCAAGCTGCGCGCCGGCTTGAGCGTCGTCGTGGCCGTCGACAGCCGTACCGCGCCCGCCGCGACCAGCAACTAAGCGCTTTTCGGAGGGCGGCTTGGTGGCTGATTGAAGCACCGAGCCGCCCGGCCTGCCTCAACGAGGCCCCAAGGAGGGCCAGGAAATGGCAACCGCAACCATCACCGCAGGATCGCCGCCGGCAATGCCGGCCGCGCCCGACACGATTTCGACGCGCCGCGTCATCGCCTTCCTGGCGATGGTGTTCGGCATGTTCATGGCGATCCTGGACATCCAGATCGTCTCGGCCTCGCTGGCCGAGATCCAGGCCGGCCTCAGCGCAAGCTCCGACGAGATCCCGTGGGTGCAGACGGCGTATCTGATCGCCGAGGTGGTCATGATCCCGCTGTCGGGCTTCCTCAGCCGCATGCTGTCGACGCGCGTGCTGTTCACCGTCGCGGCGGCGGGCTTCACCGCGGCCAGCGCGCTGGCCGCCACCGCCACCAACATCGACCAGATGATCGTCTACCGCGCCGTGCAAGGCTTCATCGGCGGCGGCATGATCCCGAGTGTCTTCGCGGCCGCCTTCACCATCTTTCCGCCGTCGCGCCGCGCCATCGTCTCGCCGATGATCGGCCTGGTGGCGACGCTGGCGCCGACCATCGGCCCGACTGTCGGCGGCTATATCAGCCACGCCTTTTCCTGGCACTGGCTGTTCCTGGTCAATGTCGTGCCGGGCATTCTGGTGGCGACCGCGGCCTGGACGCTGATCGATTTCGACAAGCCCAATCTCAAGCTGTTCTCGAAGTTCGACTGGTGGGGCCTCGCCGGCATGGCGGCCTTCCTCGGCTGCATGGAATATGTGCTGGAAGAAGGCCCGAACAATGACTGGATGCAGGACCAAGGCGTGTTCATCTGCGCCATCGTCATGACCATCGGCGCGGTGATCTTCTTCTGGCGGGTTTTCACCGCCGAGGAACCGATCGTCGACCTCAAGGCGTTCAGCAACATCAACTTCGCCTTCGGCTCGCTGTTTTCCTTCGTCATCGGCATCGGCCTCTATGGGTTGACCTATCTCTATCCGGTCTTCCTCGGCCGTATCCGCGGCTACGATTCGATGATGATCGGCGAAGCGCTGTTCGTCAGCGGCCTGGCCATGTTCGTCACCGCGCCCATTTCCGGTATCCTGTCCAGCAAGATGGATCTGCGGCTGATGATGATGATCGGCCTTTTCGGCTTCGCCACGGGAACGTGGTGGATGACGCATCTGACCGCCGACTGGGATTTCTACGAGTTGCTCATCCCGCAGATCCTGCGCGGTTGTTCGATGATGCTGTGCATGGTGCCGATCAACAACATCGCGCTCGGCACCTTGCCGCCGGACCGGTTGAAGAATGCCTCCGGCCTGTTTAACCTGACACGTAACCTCGGCGGCGCGGTCGGCCTTGCCCTCATCAACACGGTGCTGATCGACCGCAATGCCTTCCACTACGCCCGGCTCGCCGAGCACGTGCAGTGGGGCAGTGCCGCCGCGCAGACCAAGCTGCAGAACATGACGCTCAATTTCGAGCAGACCACCGGCCTGGATGCCTCAACCGCGGCTATCTCCAAGCTGTCGGGCATGGTCCAGCAGCAGGCGGCGCTGCTGTCGTTCATGGATGTGTTCTATCTGCTGACCGTGCTGTTCGGGACGCTGGGGTTCTTCACCATGCTGATCAAGAAGCCGGCCGCGCCCGGTGGTGGCGGAGGCGGCGGGCACTGAAAGCGATTCCAGGAAAGCGTGAAGTGGTTTTCCTGGTATTGCGTGAAACAAAGAAAAGTGGGCAGCGGTTTCGGGAAGCTCCTCCAGTCCACGCCCGAAGCTCTGACCCACGCAAAAAACTCCGGGCCGCAAAGCCCGGAGTTTTTTATTGCCCTTGGTGTCGTCAGGCGGTCGCGGGCTTGAAGCTCAGCGCCGCGCCGTTGATGCAGTGGCGCAGGCCGGTCGGCGCCGGGCCATCGTCGAAGACGTGGCCGAGATGGCCGCCGCAGCGCCGGCAATGCACTTCGGTGCGGGTCATGCCCAGCGAGCGGTCCTCGGTCTTGCCGATGCCGTTGGCGATCTCCTGCCAAAAGCTCGGCCAGCCGGTGCCGGAATCGAATTTCGTCTCCGAGGGATAGACCGGCAGGTCGCAGCCGGCGCAGGCGAAGATGCCCTTGCGGTGTTCGTTGAGCAGCGGGCTGGTGCCGGGATACTCCGTGCCCTCCTTGCGCAGCACATTGAAAGCGGCCGGCGACAGGATGGCCTTCCATTCGTCGTCGGTCTTGGTGACCTCGAATTTCTCGGCGGCCAGTGCGGCCTGCGGGGCGCCCATGCGCAGCATTGCTGCCGCGGCTCCAACGACGCCGATGGCGGCGGCACCGCTCAAAAGAAAGTCGCGACGGTTCATGACCAGTTCCTCCTGTCGTCCGTTTTGCCAAACTATACCCGCCACGCGAAAGTCAAAAGCCGGTGACGGCTGCTCTCAAACGAACCCCGCGCCGTTCCACGATTGACCATGGAACGGCGCGGAGCACGCATG
This sequence comes from Mesorhizobium sp. ES1-6, assembly GCF_020164775.1. Lineage (NCBI taxonomy): Bacteria > Pseudomonadati > Pseudomonadota > Alphaproteobacteria > Hyphomicrobiales > Phyllobacteriaceae > Mesorhizobium > Mesorhizobium sp. ES1-6. The sequence continues at coordinate 95,987 of NZ_JAIUGU010000015.1, read as the reverse complement.
TCGATAGCGGATCACGGGAGCGAGACGACGCGATCGACGGAGAGCTCTTGCAACGGGTTCGTCCGCGACAGCCTCCCCGTTACATCCTCCACCCGATCACATCTTCGGGAGCAGAACCTTGTCGATGACGTGGATGACGCCGTTGGACTGTTCGACATCGGCGATCGTCACATTGGCGACATTGCCGTTCTCGTCGGTGACGGTGACCTTGCCGCCATCGGCCTTGAGCGACAGTTCGCAGCCGCCGACCGTCTTGACCTTGTGTGTGCCGCCGTCGGCCTTGGCCATCGCGGCCACGTCAGCCGCCATCGCCTTGGCGCCAATGACATGGCAGGTCAGGATCTTGGTGAGCTTGTCCTTGTTCTCGGGCTTGAGCAGCGTGTCGACCGTACCGGCCGGCAGCGCGGCGAAGGCTTCGTTGGTCGGCGCGAAGACAGTGAACGGGCCGGCGCCCTGCAAGGTCTCGACCAGGCCGGCGGCCTTGACGGCGGCGACCAGGGTCGTGTGATCCTTGGAATTGACGGCGTTGTCGACGATGGTCTTGTTGGCATACATGGCGGCGCCGCCGACCATCGGGTTTTCAGCATAAGCAGCCGTGGCAAGCGCCGAGACAGCGATCGTACCGGCGAGCAAAAGGGTGGCGAATCTACGCATTGTATTAAAACTCCTCGGGTTTTCTCTTCCCATCTTTGGGGACGCGAGGAGATACGAGACAGAAACGCGTGAGTTTCAGAATGTTTTTGAATTTTCAATTTAATCGCGCGGTCGAGAGATTTATTCGACTCAATATTTGCCGGCTTACGCGTTTGTTTAGACACGCATGACATAAGATGCATTGGAATTATTCTGGTGACGGTTTCGCGGTGAGGAGACGAGGTCAGATGCTCTTCAGGTCGCCCGCGGCCACCACCGGCCCGGTGGGCTGCCCGGTAGGCGAACCACCGGCGGGCTCAAGACTGACGGCCAGCACCGCACCTTGGGCAAGCTTCTGCTGGGCTGCCGGCGAGACGACGATATGCGCTGTCGACCCGACCGGGATGATACCCATCGACACCGGCGGATTCTTGCCCTCGATCATCCAAAGTTCGAAGTCCTTGCCGGAGGCACGCTCACCGGAGACATGCGACAGGCCAACCTCGTGATGCGCGGCATCATAAACGGCCAGATATTTGACGTCGCTGCCATCGGCAGCCAGCGAGGCGACGAGCCGAGCCTGCGGCTGTGCGACCGGTGGGTTGACGTAAGGGATCGCAATGTAGATCGCCAGTGCGGCGACCGCCGCGGCGGCTAGTCCGCGCCAGAAGGCTAGGCTGGACCACAAGCCGGCGCGTGCCTCGGCTGCAGTGGTCGCGGCGGATGAAAACAGCCTGCCGTCGATCGCCGGCTTCACCGAGGCCGGCGGCTCGACTTCCGGATAGGCCGCCGCCAGCGGCGACAGGCGAACTTCCCAGCCATCGACGAGCCGCGCGAAATCGGTCTCGGCGTCGATGCGCCTGGAGGCTATCTGCCGCTCTTCGACCGGCAACACGCCAAGAACGTATTCGGCGGCGAACAGGTCGTCGCCCCCTCGTTCCGGTCCGTTGTCCTCTGCCAGCGTCATCTTTCCAGACATTCTCTCAGTTTCATCAGGCTGCGGCGCAGCCAGGTACGCATCGTGTTCAACGGCACGCCGTGGCGTTCCGCCAGTTCGGCATAGCTTTCGCCCTTGAGATAAGCGCCCCGGACGGCCGCCGCCCGGTCTTTTTCCAACTCATCGAGACAATGATGGATACGCTCGGATTCGTCGCCCGCCACCACCATCGCTTCAGGCCCCGGCGCCGGATCGGCCACGTCGAGCGCGGCATCGATATCGGCGGCGGGCTTGCGCCGCGCCCTGATGCGATCGATCGCATGATTGCGCGCGATCGCTACCAACCAGGAGATCGGGCTCAGATCGGAGACAGCAAAGCGATCCGCCTTCGTCCATATCTTGACGAAGACTTCCTGCAGCGCTTCTTCGGCATCTCCCCGGTCGTTCAATACACGAAGGCATACGCCGAAAAGTTTCGCACTGGTCTGTCGGTAAAGCAGATCGAACGCTGCCCGATCCTTCATCGAAGTCCGGACGATCAGCTTGGTAATGTCCTGCGGCGTCATGCGAGCCAAATTAGGCAATTGCGTTGTATTTGCAACGCCGGAAATATGCTGTGCACCTAAAGTTCGGCGCCACGCGCAGGCTGCGATTGCCAAGGGAATTGCCGCTCACTAGCGTGGCGGCAAACGGGGGGAGCGCGCATGTCGGTCGAACGGGTCCTGTGGGAAGAAGACGCAACCGGCCTTGCCGGTCTGGTGCGCAAAGGCGAGCTGACCGCGATCGAGCTGACTGAAGCGGCGATCGCCCGCGCGGAGGCAACAAGGCCCGCAATCAACGCCACGGCGGAGCCACTCTATGAGGCGGCACGGGTCCGGGCGAAGAGCATCGGCCGTTCGCTGCCGCTGGCCGGCGTGCCCTTTGCCATCAAGGATCTCGGCATCGCCGTCAAGGGCGTGCCCACGCATGGTGGCAGCCGCATTCCCGCCTGGGTGCCCAACGTCAACTCGGTGATGACGGAGCGCTACCTCGCCGCCGGACTGATCCCGATCGTCACCTCGACATCGCCGGAACACGGGCTGCGGCTGATGACCGAGTCGAAAGCCTTCGGCATCACCCGCAATCCCTGGAACACCGGCCACACCACCGGTGGCTCGTCCGGAGGCGCGGCGGCACTGGTCGCCGCCGGCGTCGTGCCGGTGGCGCATGCTTCGGACGGCGGCGGCTCGATCCGGGTGCCGTCCGCCTGCAGCGGGCTTGTCGGCCTCAAGACCTCGCGCGGCCGCATTCCGCTATCGCCGCTGGTGAGCGAGAGTTGGTACGGCATGGTCGTCGATCACGCCGTCACCCGCTCGGTGCGCGACTGCGCCCTGCTGCTCGACCTCACCCACGGTCCCGATCCGCTGGCGCCTTATGCGGCGCTGCCGCCCAAGGGCCCGTTCGCCGCGGCCGCCGCGCGCGATCCCGGCAAGCTCAAGCTGGCGTTGTACCGCAAATCACCCCTCGGTCTGCCGATCTCGGCCGAGACGCTCAAGGCACTCGACATTGCGGTGGCGCTCGCCCGCGAGGGCGGCCATACCGTCGAGGACATCGAGCTGCCCTTCATCGGCCGCGAGTTCTTCGCCGATTTCTGCACGACGGTCGCCTCCGCCGTTGCCGGTTCATTGCGGGGTGAAGCGCTGCGCGTCGGCCGCTCCGTGGCGGGCGACATCGAGCGCGCCACGCGGGTGCTCGGCCGGTTGGGCGAATTGGTCTCGGCCGGCGAGGTCTATGCCGGCCTGCAGCGGCTGCATGCCGCCTCACGGCGGATGATCGAGGAAACCGCGCAGTACGACGCCGTCCTCATGCCCATCATCGCGCACCCGCCGCTTCCCTGCGGCGCCATGGATCCCAAAGGCGCCGACGAACTGATCGAAAACCTGCTCGACAAACTCCACCTGACCCCGTTGCTCAGGATCAAGCCCCTGTTCGGCCAGTTGATGGACAAGAGCCTTTGGTTCACGCACTGGCCGGCGATCCACAATGTCAGCGGCCAGCCGTCGATCGCGTTGCCCGTCCATGTCACGGCGGCCGGCCTGCCGCTCGGCATCCAGGCCGCCGGCCGGCCGGGCGACGAGGAAACGCTTTTGTCGTTCGCCGCGCAGATGGAGAAAATCTCGGGCTGGCTTGGCCGCAGGGCGCCGCTGATGGTGCCGTCACAATGACGACACCGTGAACCGACTATGACAGCAATGCCATTTGCGGCTCGCGTCAATTCCCGCTAAGACGCCGCCGTCCTTAGCTATTATTATCCAGGGAACCACGCCGATGACGGACGTCGCCGCCACCGCCGAAATGCAGGCCGCCCTCTTGTCGCGCGCGCTGCCTTACATGCAGCGCTACGAGCACAAGACGGTCGTGGTGAAATATGGCGGCCATGCCATGGGCGATCTCGAACTCGGCAAGGCCTTCGCCCGCGACATCGCTCTGCTCAAGCAGTCCGGCGTCAATCCGATCGTCGTCCATGGCGGCGGCCCACAGATCGGCGCCATGCTGGCCAAGATGGGCATCGAATCGAAGTTCGAGGGCGGACTGCGCGTCACCGACCAGAAGACGGTCGAGATCGTCGAGATGGTGCTCGCCGGATCCATCAACAAGGAGATCGTGGCGCTGATCAACGCCGAGGGCGAATGGGCGATCGGTCTGTGTGGCAAGGACGGCAACATGGTCTTCGCCGAAAAGGCACGCAAGACCATGATCGACCCCGACTCCAACATCGAGCGCGTGCTCGATCTCGGTTTCGTCGGCGAGCCGGTCGAGGTCGACCGCACGCTGCTCGATCTTCTGGCCCGCTCCGAAATGATCCCGGTGCTAGCGCCGGTGGCGCCCGGCCGCGACGGCCACACCTACAACATCAACGCCGACACGTTCGCAGGTGCCATCGCCGGCGCCTGCAAGGCTTCGCGCCTTTTGTTCCTCACCGACGTGCCCGGCGTGCTCGACAAGAACAAGAAGCTGATCGATGAGCTGACGGTCGCCGAGGCCAAGGCGCTGATCAAGGACGGCACCGTGTCGGGCGGCATGATCCCCAAGGTCGAGACCTGCATCGAGGCCATCGAGCGCGGCGTCGAGGGCGTCGTTATCCTCAACGGCAAGACGCCGCATTCGGTGCTGCTCGAACTGTTTACCGAGCACGGCGCCGGCACGCTGATCGTGCCGTAGCCGACGATCAGCCGGCTAACTTCTGTTCTCCTGGCACCTGACTGCCCTCGATGACGGGGACGGCCAGCTTTCGCGCCGGGCGTGAAACCCTCATCGATTCCTCTTCGGCGTCCTGCGGCGCGCCCCAGAATTCGGCCAGCGTCGGACCATCCTTCACACGGCGGTCCGTCGCCAGGAATCCCCAGACCTCGCGGAACCAGACGCGGCGACCCATTTGCGTGTACCAGCGCATCGAGTGCCGCTGTTCGGGATCGGGATGAAACAGGATGCGTGCCAACGCCTTCGGCCGCGATTGCACCGCCACTTCGATCAGCTTGACCGAAAAGAACAGCATCCACGGCTTCAGCCGGGTCATGTGCAGGACTTGGTGTTTGTAATCCCATAGACGCGCGTCCTGCTGGATGACCTTGCGGTCGCGCGCGATGCGGAAGAACGGCGTCCAGCGGTGCGGCGTAACATAGAGCGCCTGGATCTGGTCGGGATCGTAGGCGAGGAGCTGACGAAAGCCGCGCCACAGATCGCAAAAACCCTCGTCCTCGAAGCCGGCCACCCAGGTCGCCATCGACAGGATGCCGTGCTTTCGCAACAGCCGGATCGCCTCGCGGTCGGACGAGGTGCTGCCGCCCTTGCGGATCAATTGCAGCGTCTGCTCGTCGGTGTTTTCCATGCCGAGCAGCCAGCGGATGACGCCGGCCTTGCGGTAGAGATGCAGCATGTCGGCATCGCGAACGATATCGTCGGCGCGTGTCGAGCCGACGATCAGCACCGGCACGTTCTCGGCGATCATCGCATCCAGGAAAGCGCGCCAGGCCTTCTTCGAGACGGTCGGGTTCTCGTCGGCGAGGTTGACCAGATCGACGCCGTGCTCGCGGTGCAGCCAGGCGATCTCCTGCGCGAATTTCTTGGGGTCGCGGTGCCGCCAACGGGTCCAGAAGCCGCGCTGGCCGCAATAATTGCACAGATGCGGGCAGCCGCGCGAAAACTGCATGACCACGGCACGCTTGCCGCCCCAGTAACTGTATCTGCGGTGGTCGATCAGTTCCCAGCCGACGCGGTAGGCATCGAGATCGGCAATCGTCATCGCTGCCTGCGTGGCGAAGGGACGGCGAAGATCGTCGCGATAGGCGATGCCGGCAACGCTTGCCGGCGGCTGGCGCATTTCCACCGCCTCGACCAGCGCCATCACGGTCGCTTCGCCCTCGCCGCGCACGATGAAGTCGAAAACGTCCGCTTCTGCCAGTATGTCGCGCCAATGATAGGTCGGGAAGACGCCGCCATAGATGACGATCGTCGCCGGCGCGCGCGCCTTGATCATGCCGGCGATCAACAAGGCGGTCGGATGCGCCGAAGTGGATCCGGAATGGCCGATCAGGACGAAGTCGGGACAGTCCTCCAAGGCTTCCGCGACGACTGTGGCAAGCGGCATCGGCCCGAACTCGGCATCGACGAGCCGCACCTGGTGGCCGGCATCGATCAGCGGGCCGCCGATGGCCAGCAGGCCGAGCGGCGGCAGGTGATCGTCGGGCACGCGGCTGCCGATGGCGGTGTGCGGCGGATTGATCAGGACGATGTTCATGGCGGACCTCCGGGGAAGTTGGTCCGCGCATGCTGGGTGGCGATCGTGCCGCCCGATTGGCCTGTTTCAGCAGTTTGCTTGCAGCTTTTCCGCAGAAACGGGGAAGCGCCCTCACCGCCTCAGATGCGCGAGCGGCACGTGGCCGGGTCCCTTGATGTTTTGCAGCACCAGCTGCGTGTGGACGTCGCGCACCCCGTCAAGCCGCATCAGCCGGTGCATCACGAAGGCGTTGAGTTCGTCGACCGAGGGCACCATGACATGCAGCAGGAAATCGTGGTCGCCGGTCATCGTCCAGCACGATGACACCTCGTCCATGCGCTGCACGGCGGCAATGAAGCTTTCGGGCGAGCCGTCGCTGTGGCTGACCAGGCGCACCTGGATGAACACCTCGACCATCAGGCCGACCGCGCGGCGGCTGATCACGGCGGCAAATCCCTTGATGATGCCGGCTTCCTGCAGCGCCTCGAAGCGCCGCGCGCAAGGCGTGGTCGACAGGCCGATCTCCTGTGCCAGCTCGGAGACGGGCTTGCGCCCATCGCGTTGCAGGACATCGAGCATCTTGATCTCGAAGTCGTCAAATTGAGGCATTTTCACTCCCCTGATCCCAATTATGGTGAATATTATCCCGATTGCCGCCAGCGAGCCATCATCAAAACCGATTTGCCTCGGCAAATCCGGTTAACCTCTTCTCAGCCACTGATGATTTGCGAGGGAGAGACAGCCATGACGACGATGAGCGTTGCCGAATATGCCCGCGACTGCGCGGCACAGGGTTTGCGCGGCGACTATTCGGTCTGCCGCGCCGATTTCACCGTGGCGCAGGATTATGATTACAGCGCCGAGGAGCAGGCCGTGTGGCGCACTTTGTGCGACCGCCAGACCAAGCTGACGCAAAAACTCGCCCATCATTCCTATCTCGACGGCGTCGAGAAACTCGGTCTGCTCGACCGCATTCCCGATTTCGCTGACGTCAGCGCCAGGCTGCGCGAGCTGACCGGCTGGGAGATCGTCGCCGTGCCGGGCCTCATTCCGGCCGCACCCTTCTTCGATCACCTTGCCAACCGCCGCTTCCCGGTCACCAACTGGCTGCGCGCCAGGCAGGAGCTCGACTACATCGTCGAGCCGGACATGTTCCACGATTTCTTTGGTCACGTGCCGGTGCTGTCGCAGCCGGTGTTCGCTGACTTCATGCAAATGTATGGCAGGAAGGCCGGCGACATCATCGCGCTCGGCGGCGACGAGATGATCACCCGGCTCTATTGGTACACCGCCGAATACGGCCTGATGCAGGAGGCCGGCCAGCCGCTGAAGGCTTTTGGCGCCGGGCTGATGTCGTCCTTTACCGAACTGCAGTTCGCGGTCGAAGGCAAGGACGCCCACCATGTGCCTTTCGACCTGGAAACGGTGATGCGCACCGGCTACGAGATCGACAAGTTCCAGCGCGCCTATTTCGTGCTACCGTCCTTCGACGCCTTGCGCGATGCCTTCCAGAGCGCGGATTTCGAGGCGATCGTCGCCCGCCGCAAGGGGCAACCGGCGCTCGACCCGGCGACGGTCTAATGCGTTTCGGTCAAAAATGACCTCGCCATTAGGGTAGACTAAGGCGCGTCGCATGAGTCCCTCTCGACGCGACGCGCCTTAGACGCTTTGATCCCGACAGATTATTGCAGGGCGGCGGGGTTCATCCACAGGAACTCCCAGACGTTGCCGTCAGGGTCTTCGATGTGGCGGTTGAACATGAAGCCGAGATCCTGCGCCGGATTGGGATCAGCGCGGCCGCCTGCCGCCACGCCCTTCTCGATCACGGCATTGACGTCGTCCTTGCTGTCGGTGGTGAGAGCGATCAGCATCTGGCTTTCACGCTTGGGGTCGCCGATCTGCCTTGCCGTGAACTGGCCGTAATGCTGATGCGTAAGCAACATGACTCCAATGGAGTCCGAGAACATGATCGAGCTGGCCTGGTCGTTCGAGAACTGCGGATTCAGCGTGCCCCCGATCGCGAGATAAAAGTTGGTCGCTGCCTGCAGATCGCGCACCGGCAGATTTATGAAGATCATCTTGGTCATCGGTCTAAAGCCTTGCCTTCGTTGACAGGTACTAGTCAGTCCAGTACCGTTTGACGACTATCATGCGGGAACGGTACCGTCTAGTACCGGTCAAGGAGCCATGCAAATCGAAGAGGAGACCAGATCGGCACGCAAGGATCGTGAAATCATCCAGGCGGCCACGGCGGCGTTCATCGCCAAGGGCTATGATGGAACCAGCATGGAGGAAATCGCCACCAGGGCGGGAGCTTCCAAGCAGACTGTCTACAAGCATTTCACGGACAAGGAGACGCTTTTCGCCGAAGTCGTTCTATCAACCGCGACCCAGGTCAACGATATCATCGAGTCCGTGACGACACTGCTTTCAGAGGCGAAATTCATGCAGGGTGGCCTGCAGCAGCTTGCCCGACGTTTGATAACGCTGCTCATGGATGAAGAGTTGTTGAAGCTGCGACGCCTGATCATCGCCAATGCGGATCGAATGCCGCAGCTTGGTCGCAGCTGGTACGAAAAAGGTTTTGAGCGCATGTTGGCCTCGATGGCGTCGTGCTTTCAAAAGCTCACCAATCGGGGACTGATGCAAACCAGCGACCCCCATCTGGCAGCCAGCCATTTGTTTGGAATGCTTCTCTGGATCCCCATGAATGAAGCCATGTTCACTGGGAGCAACCCGCGCTCCAAGGCCGAACTTGAACGGCACGCGGATGCCTCGGTAGAAGCGTTTCTTGTCGCCTATGGCGTCCAGCCTAAATAGTCCGTCGCCCGCCGACGTTTGCGGCAAAGCCGGCCGGGTGTTGGCCGCGGAGGCGTCCCGCCACGCGCTACAATGCGTAGATGGTGCGGTTGAACTTCGTCTCCATCACCACATGGGAAGCGGTTTTGACGACGCCGCTGATTTCATTGACGGCATTCACCTCCCGGTTCAGCTTTTCGAGCGTCTCGGCGGCAAGGTGAATGATCAGGTCCCACTCGCCGGTTATGGCGTAGACCGCCTGGATCGAAGGCATCGCCTTGATCTTCCTGGAGACGTCCGGATAGCTCTTGTTGTTCAAGGCGGCGAGCGTGAAACAGTGGACCGCGTTCTGGGCCACCGCCTTGGCCAGCCGCACGGTATAGCCTTCGATGATGCCGCCGGCCTCCAGCTTCTGGATCCGCTCCTGCAGCGCCGTCCGCGATACGCCGAGCTGCCGTGCCAGTGATGCGACCGGCTCACGCGCATTCTTCTGCATGAGCGCGAGCAGCTGACGATCCTTCTCGGTCAATTCCACAAACAAATCCTCTCGCTCGATCCGCGCTGTAACCGCCGCGCGATCCTATCGGCTGAACCGCCTCCACGACAATCGGGAAGACTGGCTGGAAGACTGGCCGGGGCGAACAGCACAAGGCGAACCTTTCAGGCACTTTGCCGTCTCAAGGCACGCAATGACTGCGTAATCGCCATTATCGCGCATTTCGCCGGGTGGAAGCCTGCTTTTTGCGACCTGACTGTCTGGGGCACAAACGCCGGTTCATCAGGGGAACAAGCCTCGGCGTGGGGCACAAACCAATCCGCGTTGGACCTGTGCCGAAGCGCTGAGGTCCAACGTTACGCATCCTATCAGTTTCAACCACAAGGGAGGGATAACTTTGAAAAAGCTGCTCGATTTAGCCGTTCTTGCCGCCGCGACATTCGCGATCACGACGGCGGCCATGGCCGGGGAAACCCTGGACCGCGTCACGTCGAAAAAGGCGATGGTCATCGCCACCAACGCCGCCTGGCCGCCACAGAGCTTCCTCAACGACAGCAACGAACTCGCCGGTTTCGACATCGACGTCTCGCGCGAGATCGGCAAGCGGCTTGGTGTCGAGGTCTCGTTCGAAACACCCGACTGGGCGACGCTGACCGGCGGCCGCTGGCAGGGACGTTACGACCTCGGCGTCGGATCGGTCACCCCGACCAAGGCCCGTTCCAAGGTGATCGACTTTGTCGGCATCTATTACTACAGCCCCTATGTCTACGTCCTGCACAAGGACAGCGGCGCGAAATCGGTCGCCGATCTCAACGGCAAGATCATCGGCGTCGAGACGGCCACGACCTCGGAGGATTTCATCCGCCGCAAGCTCGAAATCGACGCTCCCGGCCTGCCCCCCATTGAATACAAACTGGAGCCGGGCGAGGTCCGCACCTACGCGGATTCGATGCTTCCCTTCGATGATCTGCGGCTTGGAGACGGCGTGCGCCTGAACGCCGTGATCGCGCCTGAGCAGACGGCGCAGAACGCCATCAAGAAGGGTTATCCCGTGAAGATCCTGGAAGGCGAGTACGCCTTCCGCGAGCCGCTCGTCGTCATCGCCGAGAAGAAGGATCCCGAGTGGACCGCAAAGGTCGCTGGCATCATCACCGGGATGAAGACCGATGGCACGCTCGCCGCGCTGACCACGAAGTGGTACGGCAAGGACTACAGCGCCAAGTGAGGTCATTGCGCCGGCTGCCCTCGGCAGCCGGCAGCGTTACCCCACAAAATGAACCGCCACTCACAGCAAAGTCGCCGATGGCCTATCCGGACACCTATTACGCCCGCACCCTGACCGACCGGAAGACGAGGCCGCCGCTGCAAGGCGAGGCGCGATGTGACGTGGCCGTCGTCGGCGCCGGGTTGGCCGGGCTGACGACGGCGCTGCAGCTTGCGCGCGCCGGACTGCATGTCGCCGTGCTGGAAGCCCAGCTCGTCGGTTTTGGCGCTTCGGGCCGCAATGGTGGTTTCGTCACGCCCGGCTTCGCCACCGGCGGCGACAACATCGCCGCACGTGTCGGCGGCGAGGCAGCGCGCGACCTGCACCGGCTGTCGATCGAAGGCGTCGAATTCGTCCGCGACACCATAGAGGCGCTCGCAATATCGGCCGCCGAGCCGCGCGCCGGCCTGCTCAGCGTCCTGCGCTACGACGATGGCGACGCGCTGAAGGCCTATGCCGACCAGATGGCACGCGACCATGGTTACGAACTTCAATATCTGCGCCGGGAAGACGTCCGATCAGCGCTGAAGTCCGCCCGCTATTACCAGGGCCTGCGCGACCCAAACGCCTTTCACATCCATCCGCTCAACTATCTGCGTTGCCTGGCCGACGAAGTCGAGCGCCTGGGTGGCAAGATCCATGAGAGCTCCGAGGTCGTGCAATGCGACCTGTCGGGAACGCAAAAGATGCTGCGCACCAGACAGGGCACGCTTCGGGCGCCCCAGATCGTGCTGGCGACCGGCGGCTACACCGGGCCGGTGTTCGGCCAGCTCTACCGCGCCTTTCTGCCGATCGCGACCTATGTGATGGTTTCCGAGGCTGCTCCCCGCCTCATCGCGCAGGCCATCGCCACGACGGATGCCGTCGGCGACAACAGGCGGGCCGGCGACTATTATCGTCTGGTCGAGAGCGGCAATCGCCTTTTGTGGGGCGGGCGCATCACCACGCGCGCCGCTTCCGCCGACGCGCTGGCGCGCGAGTTGCGCCGCGAGATGATCGGCACCTACCCGCAACTTGCCGGTCTCAAGACCGAATTGGCCTGGTCGGGTCTGATGTCCTATGCCCGGCATCTGATGCCCCAGATCGGCGCGCTGCAGCCGGGTGTCTGGTACTGCACCGCTTTCGGTGGCCATGGCCTCAACACCACGGCGATTGCCGGAAAAGTCGTCGCGGAAGGCATTCTGGGCGCTTCGGATCGCTACCGGCAGTTCGCGCCGTTCGGATTGAACTGGGCCGGCGGCGCCGCCGGCCTGGCCGCCGCGCAGCTCACCTACTGGAAACTGCAGGCGCAGGACTGGTGGCGGGAACGCAACGCCACCGCCAAGGTGGCGGCATGATCGGCCGGCTGATGCTCTCTCATCCAGGGCTCGCCCGCCGTGCGGCCGCGGTGTTTTTTCCGGCGCTGCTGGCCGCGGCCCTCTACGCCATGGGCATCAAGTCGAGCTGGCTCGCTTCGTTGATGCCCGACGCATCCGACTGGTTGCGGGCCAACCCCGCCTTGTCGCAGGCCCTCTCCGCCGTATCGATCGCGCTGCTGGTGCTGGTGAATTGCAAGCTGCTGCTCCTCCTGCCCCGACGCCAGCAGATCGTCGGCGTCTGGATCGAGCTGTTCGCGCTACTGATGCTGTTCTTCTATTCCTTCGACCTCTCGCTCGCTTTCATCGCCAGAAAGATTGGTTTCCTGGTCACGCAGGGCGTCACCACGACGCTTTACATTTCGGCGATCTCGATCCTGATCGCGACCGTCATCGCGCTGGTCGGCGCCATCGCCAAGCTGACCGGAAATGGCATCGTCTACGGGCTGGCCACCTTCTACACGTCGCTGTTTCGCGGCCTGCCTTTGCTGATGCAGATCTACATCATCTATCTCGGCCTGCCGCAGGTCGGCTATGTGATCGGCGCGGTGCCGGCGGGCATCGTGGCGCTGTCGCTGTGTTACGGGGCCTACATGACCGAGATCTTCCGCGCCGGCATCGAAAGCATCCCGCGCGGCCAAAGCGAAGGCGCCACGGCGCTCGGCCTGAGCCCGGGCCAAACCATGGCGCTGGTCATCCTGCCGCAGGCCATGCGCGTCATCATCCCGCCGACCGGCAACCAGTTCATCGCCATGCTGAAGGATTCCTCGCTGGTGTCCGTCGTCGGCGTCTGGGAGATCATGTATCTCGCCCGCACGATGGGCCAGACGGAGTTCCGTCACATCGAGATGCTGATCACCGCCTCGATGATCTACTGGGCCCTGTCGATCGCGCTGGAATTCGGCCAGGCCTATCTCGAACGGCGTTTCGGCCGATCGGGACGCCAGGTGTGATCCGGCGGCCTAAAGTGTATCGGAACGGTCCATGCGACATGCTTAGCGCGGCGGTGGCGCCTCGGCCTTCAACCGCTCGAGCTGGGCGCGCTGCAGATCGAGCGCGCTGGCGGCCGCCGCCGTTCTGGTGCGCATCGCCGTCCAAGGCTTTTGAACCCGCTGCCGGCGCCATCATTGGCGCCGGGCTTGCCGGCCGATGCGATTCGGCGGGCCGACTTTGTCGGCCCTCAGACGAAAACCACCTTGCTCAGATGCTCGCCCAACCGGCAGGCGAGCGCGGTGATGGTCGTCGTCGGGTTGGCTTGGCCCGACGTGCAGAACACCGAAGAGCCACCGACATAGAGATTGTCCATGCCATGCACCTTGCAATTGGCATCCACCACGCTCCTGGTCACGTCGGTGCCCATGCGCGTGCCACCCATATGATGGTGCCCCGCCGTTTCTTCGTCGGTCGGATAGTCCGCGCCATTGCCGATCCAGTCGGCGATGCGCACACGGCCCAGGTTCTTCTCGATCAGCGTGGCGCCGAACAGCCTCAGCCCTTCGAGCAGCGTGCGCCGTTCCAGCTCCGATTTCTTCCAATGCAGCTCGATGCGCGGCACACCGGCATGATCGACATCGGTTTTCGACAGTTCGATCTGGTTGGAGGCGAGCGGCGCCTGCTCCCAGGCGACATAGAGCTGCGCGGCACAGCGCAAATTCTGGCTGAGCTTGGATGACATCCATTCGGCCATGTTTGGCGCCGTGCAGGCGAGATCGGCGATGAGGTTCTTGACGCCAGGATATGGCTTCTCGATCAGCCTGATACCGAAATTCATGATCCGCAGCCGCTCCATCGCGGCAAGCGTCGGCGAGAAGAAGGCCTCGTTGACGGCATCGACCTCGAAGGCACCATAATTGCCCAGGATGGCATCGCCGCCCTCGAAGGTCGGATGCTCCATCCAATAGCGGCCAAGGGCCGTGGCGTTCGGCACCACACCGCCATTGGAGCGCTGGTTCGACCATAGAAGCAGCCGCGAGTTCTCCAGACCGCCGGTGCAGACGATGAAGTAATCGGCAGCGAACGAGCCGGCGTCCTGCCCGTTGGACCACAGCCTGGCGCCCGTCACCCGCTTGCCGTCGCCGGCGAGCTCGGTGGCGTAGGTGTTGAGCACGACGGCGATGTTCTTGCTCTTGTCGAGCTCGTCGGCGAATTTTTCGGCGAACCGCACCGCCGGGCTCTTGATCAGCTGCACCCAGCGAATGTCATCCGAGATGGGCACGTCGGGCCGGAAATCGGGAAGCTCGAGGATGTCGCGCACCTCCGGCAGGTAAGGTTCGATATCGGCGCGGCGGATCGGCCAGCCCGTGTCGGGCGCCCAGGCCTTCGGCTCGAAATCCTGTTTGTCGAGCACGCGGCACCATCCGGCCCAGTGATTGGAGCTGCCGCCCATGAGCCGCAGCCGGGTGATGTCGAGATCGAAATAGAAATCGCCAACCGTGGTGCCGCGGTAGAAGTCCTGGGACTCGTCGCTGAAGTCCCGCGATCCGGCTTCCATCACCACGACCGGGATGCCGGCCGCACCAAGTTTTCTAGCGATCGTGGTGCCGGCCGGACCGGAACCAAGGATGCAGACCTTCGGCGCGAAATTGGCGGCGCGATACGCCTCATAGCTGTCGAAGATCATGCCAGGTCGCTCCGCTTCAGGATCCAGCCATTGACCTCGACGATTTCGTCAGGGTCGGCCCGCGACGGACCGGCATGATCGGCATTGGCATCCGGCCGATTGCGGAACAAGGACAGGGCAGGCAGGGCAATCAGCGTCTGCACGAGCGTGCGGCGCGACATTCTTTTGATGAAGAAACTCATGACAGGCCTCTCGGGGCAGGGCTTCGATGCGCGCATGACGTTCCCCGAACGGCACACGCATCGTCACGCAAGCCAGTATCGTGCCACGCATGGCCTCAACGCGGTGAAAAGGCTGATAAGCGGTACAACCGAATGCAAACAGGGTTAGAAATTCCTTAACGGGCCGAGTGTATCGACCCGCCGGCTCACGCGGCTGCGGAAATGTCCGTATCCAGCATCGTGAGGTTGCGGCCGGCATGCTTGGCTTGATAGAGGCGGCGGTCGGCGGCCCGCATCAGTTCGGAGACGTTGGCCTCCTCGCCGCAGACGGTGCCGCCAATGCTGACAGTGAGCGGAATGGTCCTTTCGTCGACCGGCCGGAAGCGGATCAGCTCGACCTCGCGGCGAATGCGCTCGGCGACGCGTTTGGCCTCCTGCTCGGTGGCTCCGACCAGATACGCGCCGAACTCCTCGCCGCCGATGCGGCCGAGCACGTCACCGTTGCGCACGCCGCGCTCGATGGCGCTGGCGATCAGCAGCAGCGCATCATCTCCGGTCAGGTGGCCGAAACTGTCATTGATCGCCTTGAAATGGTCGGCGTCGATGATCAGCAGCGCGCCGCGGTCGGACTTGCGCCGGGACCCGTCCAGCGCGGCAAAGAAGCTCTCCCGGTTGAGCATGCCGGTCATGTCGTCGCGGCTCGCCTTTTCCGCCAGGCGGCGGTGCGCGGCGGCGAGTTGAGCATGGGCACGGGCAAGTTCGCGATGCGCGTTCTTCAGCCTGTCGCTCTGCCAGAACGTGCTGGCGCAGGCTGCCCAGGCAAGAACCAGCGGACAGAGGGTCGAGGTCAGCCAGATCGTGCGCGTTATCGGGAATCCCATGGCTGGGACGATGATCAATGTCAGCAGGAGGGAAGCGGCTACGGAGGCGAAAGCGATGGCGGCGGATCTCAGTATAATGCTGTTCATCGCGAACTCCCCACAGGACTGTCTCTGTGCCAGCAAGCCCTGAAGGCCACCTTTCCCGGATGGTTAAAATTTGAATCGTCAGGCCATTTCTGCAACCTCAACGGGCAGAAGTTGTGGATAAAGTCCCTTTCGGAATCCCTGTTTCATGCCATAAGGAGCCATGACGACGCTTCCCGATCCCACCCGCTTCGCCCACGTCACCGACTGGGTGTTCGACCTCGACAACACGCTCTATCCGCACCACTCGAATCTGTTCTCGCAGATCGACGTCAAGATGACTGCCTATGTCGGGGAGTTGCTGGCGTTGCCGCGCGAGGAGGCGCGCAAGCTGCAGAAAGAGCTCTATCGCGAATATGGCACGACGCTGAACGGGCTGATGACGCGCCACGGCATCGATCCGGACGACTTTCTCGAGAAGGTCCATGACATCGACTATTCATGGCTGGTGCCAGATCCCGTCCTGGGCACCGCCATTCGCCAGCTTCCCGGCCGCAAGTTCATCTTCACCAATGGCGACCGCAGGCATGCCGAACGCACCGCTCGCCAGCTCGGCATCCTCGACCATTTCGACGACATCTTCGATATCGTCGCCGCCGACCTCAACCCCAAGCCGGCGCGCCAGACCTACGAGAAATTCGCCGAGTTGCACGCCGTCACCGGCCACAACGCGGTGATGTTCGAGGATCTCGCGCGCAACTTGGCGGTGCCTAAGTCGCTGGGGATGACCACGGTTCTCGTGGTGCCGCGCAATTTCGAGCCGACCTTTTCCGAGATCTGGGAACGCGATCCAGCGCAAGAGGACGATGTCGACTATGTCACCGACGACTTGGCGACGTTTCTCACGGCGATTGTGGAGAAGGAGTAGGGGAATTAGGGAATTGGAGAACTGAGGAACTGAGGAACTGAGGAACTGAGGAACTGAGGAACTGAGGAACGATCCGGCCCCCTTTTTTCTTCAATTCTTCAATTCTTCAGTTCTTCAATTCCCCAGTTCCCATCCCTACTCCCCTAATTTGTAAAACCGGCTGATGATGCCCCAGGCTTCGTCGGCCGTGTCGACGAAATCGATGATGTCCTGGTCGCCGGGGCTGATCGTGCCCTGCTCGGCGAGGAAGTCGAGGTCGATCGCCCGCTTCCAGAAGGACTTGCCAAACAGGATCACCGGCACGCGCTCCATGCGCCCGGTCTGGATTAAGGTCAGCGTTTCGAAGAACTCGTCCATCGTGCCGAAGCCGCCGGGAAACACCGCCACCGCCTTGGCGCGCATGACGAAGTGCATCTTGCGGATGGCGAAATAGTGGAAGTTGAAGCACAGTTCCGGCGTCACATAGGCGTTGGGCGCCTGCTCGTGCGGCAGCACGATGTTGAGCCCGATCGACGGCGCGCCGACATCGTCGGCGCCGCGATTTCCGGCTTCCATGACACCCGGTCCGCCACCGGTCACCACGACGTATTCGCGATAATATGAAGCGGCCGACTGCTGCGAGCAGAGGCGGGCGAATTTGCGCGCCTCCTCGTAGTATTTGCTGTTTTCCTCTAGGTTCTTCTTCTGCGTCTCGTTCTTGGCCGCCCAGGCCTCGCCACCGGGCTCCGGCAGACGCGCGCCGCCGAACAGGATCACCGTCGAACGGATGCCACGCTCGGCCAGGATCATTTCCGGTTTCAGCAGTTCGAGCTGCAGCCGGACCGCGCGCAGTTCGCGGCGCGTCATGAAGTCGGGATCGTTCCAGGCCAGGCGATAGGTCTCGGCCCGCGTTTGCGGCGTGTCCGGCACGCTTTTCGACCGCTCCAGATCCTCGTCCGAATGCGGCAGCGGCGTCCATCCCGCCTTTTCCATGGGAGTCATCAAATCCACCCGTCCAATTCCTTCACTTGCGTCGTCCCGTGACGCAGCCGCGATTGACCCTCATTAAGCCTTAACATAAGCAGGTTCCGCAAACGTGTCCGGCGGTTTTGCGACAAGAACCTGCTACATGCAAAGACCCAGGCATGCAAAGCATGCCGGGGTCCGCGCGACTTTAAAACAGGTTAAGGCGCAGCCCCTTAACAGCTTGGTAATGGAGCAAATTCATGTCGAAGCCCGATCTGGCGAGCCTCGAAAAGACCATCGACAAGGCCTTCGAGGAACGCGACGCCATTTCGACCGCGACCCGCGGCGAA
Source organism: Mesorhizobium sp. ES1-6 (assembly GCF_020164775.1). Taxonomy (NCBI): domain Bacteria; kingdom Pseudomonadati; phylum Pseudomonadota; class Alphaproteobacteria; order Hyphomicrobiales; family Phyllobacteriaceae; genus Mesorhizobium; species Mesorhizobium sp. ES1-6. The sequence goes on along the minus strand of NZ_JAIUGU010000015.1, from coordinate 77,838 downwards.
GTGCGCGACGCCATCCAGGCGGCGCTCGACCTGCTCGACCACGGCACCGTCCGGGTCGCCGAGCGGCAGGCCGATGGCAAATGGCATGTCAATCAGTGGCTGAAGAAGGCGGTCCTGCTCTCCTTCCGGCTCAATCCGATGGAAATCATCAAGGGCGGCCCCGGCGAGGCCGTGTGGTGGGACAAGGTGGCGTCCAAATTCGACGGCTGGAGCGCCGTCGATTTCGAAAAGGCTGGCTTCCGCGCCGTGCCGTCGTCGATCGTGCGCCGTTCGGCGTATGTCGCGCCGGGCGCCGTTTTGATGCCGTCCTTCGTCAATGTCGGCGCCTATGTCGATTCAGGCACCATGGTCGACACCTGGGCCTCGGTCGGCTCCTGCGCCCAGATCGGCAAGAACGTCCACCTTTCGGGCGGCGTAGGCATCGGCGGCGTGCTGGAGCCGATGCAGGCCGGCCCGACCATCATCGAGGATAACTGCTTCATCGGCGCGCGTTCCGAAGTCGTCGAGGGCTGTATCGTGCGCGAAGGCTCGGTGCTCGGGATGGGCGTCTTCATCGGCCAGTCGACCAAGATCGTCGACCGCGCCACCGGCGAGGTCTTCTATGGCGAGGTGCCGCCGAATTCCGTCGTCGTCGCCGGCTCGATGCCGGGCAAGGCGTTTCCGAACAACGAGCCGGGACCGGGCCTCTACTGCGCCGTCATCGTCAAGCGCGTCGACGCCAAGACCCGCTCCAAGACCTCGATCAACGAATTGCTGCGCGATTGATCTTTCAGCCCGGCAAGCGCACCTTCCGCCGGCGCGACGATCGGTCGCGCTGGTTCAACATGGAGGGGTGACATGGACTGGAAATATCTGCTGACCAGCTATGAGGGCCGCATCAACCGCGCAAAATTCTGGGCATGCGTGGGCGTCATTTTCGTCGGCGCGGTGATCGCGATGATCCTCGACAACATACTGGGCACCACATTCAACCAGATGCCTTACGGCTTTATCTATTTGCTCTACTCGCTCGCCATGCTCTATTCGATCTTCGCCGTCTATGCCAAGCGTTGGCATGATCGCGATAAATCCGGCTGGTGGACCCTGATCATCCTGGTGCCTGTCATCGGCGCGATCTGGTTCCTGGTGGAGTGCGGCATTCTCGAGGGCACCAAGGGTGCCAATCAATACGGACCGGACCCGCTTGCCTGACAGATCAGATCTCACCTGGCTTTTCTTCAAGACATCGGGCCGCGTCAGCCGCGCGGCCTATTTCCTCGGCGGATTGCTCGTCGCCATAATCCAGGCCTTCCCGCTGTACCGTTTCACACTGGTGCCGGAGGGCTCGCCCGAGAGCAACATGTGGTCGTTCATCTTCTTCATCGCCTTCATCGCCTCGCTGTGGTCGAACATCGCGCTGGCGGTGAAGCGGCTGCACGACCTCGACAAGCCGGGGATTGCCGCGCTGATCCTGTTCGTGCCGGTCGTCTCCATCGTCGCCTTTATTGTCTTGTGCCTGTTTCCAGGGCAGCCTGGACCCAATCGCTATGGCCGGCGCACCAACGAGCCGGCGCAACCCTGAGGCCCGATTCATGGGGTCGGATATCTCGCCATGCGCTACCGCACGCTTGATCCGAAACTGATCATCGAAACCGCCGAGCGGCTTGAAGGCCGCGTCGCCGAGCGTTTCCCGGACGCCGGGTTGCGCGGCGTCGCCGCCGAACTGGTGTCACTGTCGCGCGATCTGGCCAAGGCCGCCAAGGCACTGGAAGCGCCGATCTGGTGGCTGCGCGGCATTATCGTCGCGGCCGTCATCGCCGGCGCGTTGATCTTCCTGTTCGTCGGCACCATCCTGCCGCTCATTCACATCTCCCAGGCCGACGACGCGGTGCAGTCGGTGCAAGGCATCGAAGCCACGATCAACATGATCATCCTCGCCGTGCTCGGCTTCCTCGCCCTGATCCGCACCGAGGAGCGCATCAAGCGCAAGCAGGTGTTTCGCCAGCTGCATGGCCTCAGATCGCTGATCCACGTCATCGACATGCACCAGTTGACCAAGGATCCGGCGGCGCTGTCGGCCAGTTTCAAGCCGACCTCGCACTCGCCGGCGCGCATCACCAATGCCCCGGATCTCGCGCGCTATCTCGACTATTGCTCCGAAATGCTGTCGATCACGGGCAAGATCGCGGCGCTGTTCGCTCAGTCCGTCAATGACGACGTGGTGATCGACGGCGTCAACGACATCGAGAACCTGGCGTCCAACCTGTCGCGAAAGATCTGGCAGAAGATCACGCTGATCGAGAGCCATCCGGTGGCGCTACCTGTCGCGGCGCCAGGCCCGGCGAGCCAAGCCGTTCGGCTTCCGCCGCGCGCACCAAGGCGCTGACCCGCTGGACCGTCGGCGCTGGCGTGCCGGCTTTTTCGGCCAGTAGCAAGACAGCACCCTGCAGGTCGTCGATCTCCGTCGGCCGGCCACGCTGCAAATCGTCCCACATCGACGAGCGGGCCTCGGGGTCGATTGCCAGCATGCGCCGCGCCAGCAATTTGAACAGCCAGCCGGGCAACCTCAGCACTGTCGGCAGCAGCGCCGGCCGCAGGCCGGCGATGCGCGCCGGCTCGATACCGGAAGCCTTCATCGCCCGCAAGGCCTCGTCGATCTGGCCGGCCAGGATCAGCCGCCAGCGCCTGTCGGCGAGTTCAGTCGCCAGCGGCAGGTCCGACAGCGCCACCAGCGCATTGTTCAGGTTCATCAGCAGCTTGCCCCACAGCACGGCCTTCATGTCGCCATGCGTTTCGACGGCGAGGCCATCGACATCAAGAAAACCGGCGATATCGAGAAGCCCGGCAGGTCCCCCGTCCTCGACCATTACGTTGCCGTCGCTGGCACGGTGGACGCGCAGCGGCGGTTCGCCGTCGGGCGACTGCACGACATTGAACGGCACCATGCCGGCCAGCACCGTTCGTTGGCCAAGCGCGGCGCGCAGCCTGTCGGCATTGTCGACGCCGTTCTGCAGGCTCACCACCACGGCTTCGGGACGGGCATGGGCCTTGATCAGTGCCGCCATATCCTGCGTCGCGCCGCTCTTGACGGTGACCAGGATCACATCGGCCTCCGGCAAGGCAGCGGCCGGATCGGTGGTGACGACGAGCTGTTCCGGCTTGATCAGGCGATCACGGCCCTCCAGGTCGCTGACACGCAATCCGCCCTGCCGCAACGCTGCCTCGATGCGCGGCCGGGCGAGCAGGACAACCTGTCGCCCGGCGAGTGCCAGGCAGCCGCCGGCATAACAGCCAATGCTGCCGGCGCCGGCAATGACGATCCTGTTTCCCCCGTTTGCCATCTCTTGCTCCGCACCAGTTCGACTATACGACATGAAAACCATAATGTCGGCGGCATCGTCGGCGATAGGGCTGGCCTCTACGTCTGGCCGTGACAGGCCCTCAGCTTTCGACTATCGCTTTTGCCATGACGCTGCCGACCGATCCCGCCGCAAACCTTGCCTCCCTCATCCGCTGTGCCTCGGTGACCCCAGCCGAAGGCGGCGCGCTGACCGCGCTGGAGGCGATGCTGAAGCCGCTCGGCTTCCTGGTCGACCGGCCGGTGTTCTCCGAGGATGGCACGCCCGATATCGAGAACCTCTATGCAAGGCGTTCCGGCAACGGCCCGCATCTGATGTTCGCCGGCCATACAGACGTGGTGCCGGTCGGCGACGAAGCCGCCTGGACGCATCCGCCCTTCGCCGCAGAGATCGCCAATGGCGAGATGTATGGCCGCGGCGCGGTCGACATGAAGGGCGGCATTGCCTGTTTCATCGCGGCGGTGGCGCGCCATGTCGAAGAGAAGGGCGGCCCGAAGGGCTCGGTCTCGCTGCTGATCACCGGCGACGAGGAAGGGCCGGCCATCAACGGCACGGTCAAGCTGCTCGAATGGGCCGCGTCCAAAGGCGAGAAATGGGACGCCTCGATCGTCGGCGAGCCGACCAATCCGGATGCGCTCGGCGACATGATCAAGATCGGCCGGCGCGGCTCGATGTCGGGCGGCATCACCGTCAATGGCCGCCAGGGGCACGCAGCCTATCCGCAGCTCGCCGACAATCCGGTGCGCGGGCTGATGAGCCTGGTCGACGCCTTGCTGCATCCCGTCTTCGACAAGGGCACGAAGGATTTCCAGCCGACCAATCTGGAGGTGACCTCCATCGATGTCGGCAACCCGGCCACCAACGTCATCCCGGCCAAGGCGACCGCCACCTTCAACATCCGCTTCAACGACAGCTGGACGGCCGAGACGGTACAGGCGGAAATCCACAACCGCCTCGATCAGGCGGCGGGGCGCAAGAAATACCGGCCAGGCAAGACAACGCCGGTCGACTACGAGCTGGTTTGGCGCGACCGGCCAAGCCATGTCTTCCTGACCCGCGACGACAGGCTGGTCGAGACGCTGAGCGGCTCGGTCGGCGCGGTGGTCGGCAAAAAGCCGGCTTTGTCCACCTCCGGCGGCACATCGGATGCGCGTTTCATCAAGGATTATTGCCCGGTGGTCGAGTTCGGCCTGGTCGGCAAGACCATGCACATGGTCGACGAGCGCGTCGCCATCGCCGATCTCGAAACGCTGACTCAAATCTACCAGCGCTTCATCGAAGACTGGTTCGGACAGGGCTGACCAGCATGCTTTCGGCGGACGAAACCCAAGCTTCGCTGACGGGCGCCTGGCGGCTGATGCTCGGCAAGGTCGACGGCCTGCGCCTGCTCGACCTGTCGGCGGATGGTTTCTGGAACTCGTTCTTCGCCATCATCGTCGCGGCTCCGGCGCTCATCGTCGGCTGGGTCGGCATCGCCAACGAGATCGGCGACCCCGATGCCTTCGCAGGCCGCTTCTCCATGCTGGTGCGCCTGGCGACGGTCGATATCGGCTCCTGGGTGCTGCCGCTGGTGGCGCTCGCCTTGGTGGCGCCGCGCGCCGGCATTGGCGGGCGCTTCGTCCACTATGTCGTCGCCAGCAACTGGGCCTCGGCGATCACCGCCTGGCTGATGCTGCCCTCGGCGCTGATCAGGCTTTTCCTGTCGTCGGCAAGCCAGGTCTCGAGCCTGGTGTCGCTGCTGTTGTTTGCCCTGTCGATGGTGCTGACCTGGCGCATGACCAATGTCACGATCGGCAAGGGGGCAGCCGTCGGCACAGCCGTTTTCGTCGGCATGTTCATAGCTTCGCTGCTGGTGCTGTTCGGGCTGCAGATGGTGCTCGGCATCAGCATGCCGGACGATGTCGGGGCGCAGAGCCTGTCGGGACTCTATCCGGGGTAGGCTGGGTGCTTGTCTCCGATGGAACCGGGTCCCATCGATGGAACGGGGTTCCATCAGGGGTAATCGACGCCTATCAGGAAAAGTCCGTCGGGCGGCGCCACCTGGCCGCAGGCGGCGCGGTCGCGCGCCTCGAGCGCGGCCTTGAGGTCGCCTGATGTCCAGCCGCCGTCGCCGACCCGCTTGAGCGAGCCGACCATGGAGCGCACCTGGTTGTGCAGAAAGGAGCGCGCCGAGGCTCTTACCTCGATCACGTCGCCCGTCCGGCTGACATCGAGCCGCTCCAGCGTCCTGACCGGGCTGTTTGCCTGGCACTGGGTCGAGCGGAAGGTGGTGAAGTCGTGTCGTCCGAGCAGGAGCTTCGCGGCTTCATGCATGGCGGCTGCGTCGAGCCGCTTCGGTACCCACCACACCTTGCCCTTTTCCAGTGCCGAGGGCGCGCGCCGGTTGAGGACACGGTAGAGATAGTGCCGGCCGGTGGCCGAGAAGCGGGCGTCGAATTCGTCGGGGACGACCGCGGCCTTCAGCACGGCAATGCGCGCGCCGGCCGCCTGCAGATGGGCGTTGATTGCGTCGCGCACCTTGTCGCCCGACCATGCCTTGGCAAGGTCGACATGCGCGACCTGGGCGGTCGCATGCACGCCGGCGTCGGTGCGGCCCGCGGCGCGCAAGCGGACCTCTTCGCCGCTGAATTTCTCGACGGCCTGCTCGATCGCCTGCTGCACCGAAGGCTGATCGGCCTGGTGCTGCCAGCCGGCAAACAGGCTGCCGTCATATTCGATGTCGAGGCGAAAACGCGGCATGCCGGTCGGCTATACGCTCTCGCCTAGGCGGCGAGAGCGGTGAAGGCGGAGGCGTAGACCAGCCTGCCGGCTTCGGGTGCGTCGCCCCAGGCAAGCGCCTGCAGCGCTTCGCCCTGGTATTCGCTTTCGAAGTTCTCGGCACGCGCATGGCTGTAGCCGAAACGGCCGTAATAGGCCGGATCACCCAGCACCACGGCCAGCGTCTCGCCAGCGTCCTTGAGCCGGATGTGGGCCTCGCGGATCAGCGCGCCGCCAATGCCGGAGCCGTGAAAAGACGGTTCCACCGCCAATGGCGCCAGCGCCACGGCGGCGAAGCTCTTGCCGCCGCTCTGGACGAACAGCCGCGAAAACAGGATGTGGCCGACGGCCTGGCCGTCTTCTTCCGCCACCAGTTCGACGACGGCATCACCGCCCGTCACCAACGCGTCGACCAGCCCGGCCTCCGCCTGCTGGCCGAACGCGTGTTCCTCGACGAGGCGAATGGCCTCGCGGTCCCGCGGCGTCGCCGCGCGTATCGACATCATGCTCATGAGAATTTCAGTCCTTTTTCGATCTTGGCTCCGCGCAGGAATTCCGACGCGGCGGCGGGCTTTCCGCCCGCACGTTGAACTTCGACCAGCCTGATCGCGCCTTTTCCGCAGGCGATCGTCAGCCGGTCATCGAGAATTCCTCCCGACTCGCCCAAATCTTCCGAAAGCGACAGGCCCCCGGACAGCGTCGAGCGAAGCAGTTTCAGCCGCTCCATGCGGCCGCCAATTTCAATCTCGGACCAGGCGCCGGGAAAGGGCGACAGGCCGCGAACGCTATTGTGGACCTCGACAGCAGGCCGTGTCCAATCCAAGCGCGTCTCGGATTTATCGATTTTCCTGGCGTAAGTCACCCCGTCCACCGCCTGCGCGGTAAATGTCAGGGTGCTCTCTTCCAGCCGCGCCAGCGCTTCCACCATCAGGGCCGCGCCAATGCTCATCAACCGATCATGCAGATCGCCGGCTGTCATATCGGGGTCGATGGCGCATTTTTCAAGCAATCCCACCGGACCGGTGTCGAGGCCCTCCTCCATGCGCATCACCATCATGCCGGTCTCCGTGTCGCCGGCCATGATGGCGCGCTGGATGGGAGCGGCGCCGCGCCAGCGCGGCAAGAGCGAGGCGTGGCCGTTGACGCAGCCAAGCCGGGGCGCCCCCAAAACCGCCTTCGGCAACAGCAAGCCATAGGCGACGACCACGGCGATATCGGCGTCGAGCGCGGCAAAAGCGGCCTGCTCGGCCTCGCCTTTCAGAGATGTCGGCGTGCGCACCTCGATGCCCAGTCGCTCGGCCTCGCGCTGCACAGGAGATGGCGTCAGTTCCAGCCCGCGCCGGCCCGCGGCGCGCGGCGGCTGCGTATAAACAGCTGCTATCTCATGTCCGGCTTCAGCAATGGCGCGCAGCGTCGGCACCGAAAACTCCGGCGTGCCCATGAAGATGACGCGAAGGGGCATTTTTCTTCCGTGGTCTTTCTCTGCTTGCACGAGCCGGTTCAGGCAACCGCTTCAAACGGGTTTACGAGCTTCAGGTCAAGCCCGTCGAAGTCGCGGACATTGCGGGTCGCCAGCGTAGCGTCATGCGCGAGGCAGATCGAGGCGATCATGGCGTCCGGAAGGCTGATAGGGCGGCCGATCCTTTCCCGCGCCGCCCGGAGCTTGCCGGCAAGACGGGGGATGGAGCCAGTAAATTCGACGACGCGACCGGAGAACTGCTTCGAGATCAGGTGATCGAGAGCACGGACATGACGATCGGAACCGGTCTTGTTCAGAAACCGTTCGGCACCGAAGGATTGCTCCATGACGACGGGGCCGCACAGATACAAGTCGAGCAACTCCTGTTTGCGAAACCATTCGACCACGTTCGCATCGGGTGCCATCCTGCTCGTTTCGGAAATGACGTTGGTATCGAGGACGATCACTCGAAATCCTCGACCGCTCGCCCGAAGTCGCGTTTTCTCTCCGCTTCGATTTCTTCCATGATCTCGGCGAACTCGTCGTCGACCGCATTCTCGGCCGCGAACGCGGAGCGAATGTTGTCCCATGCCGACAGACCAGGCTCTGGCTTGGCCTCCTTTTCGGCGACCATGCCCTTACGCAAAAGATCGATCGCCTTGCCGGATAAGCTTTGGCCGCCGCTTCGCGCAGCTTGTTCGATTTCGCGTTTCAACGGTTCGGGGATGTCCCTGATCAGCATATCGCCCATGCAACCCTCCAGCGTGATATCGATGATATCACGATAAGGGTTGCGGCTCAATGGAGTCTACGCTGTCGATCCGCGCCTATCCGACCAGCTTGCCAGGCGCCTTGTCCTTGGCGAGCTTCCTGAACTTCTTCACCACCATGTCGCGCTTCAGCTTCGAGATGTGGTCGATGAACAGCACGCCGTTGAGATGGTCGATCTCGTGCTGCAGGCAGGTCGCCATCAGGCCTTCGGCCTCCATCTCCCGCAGCGTGCCGTCGCGGTCGAGATATTTGACCCGCACCGAAGCCGGGCGTTCGACCTCGGCATAATAGTCCGGGATCGACAGGCAACCTTCCTCGTAGACGGACCGCGCGTCGGCGCTTTCGAGAATTTCGGGGTTGATGAAGACGTGGGGCGCGGGCGTTTCGTCTTCCTTGGCGAGGTCGATCACCAGCATGCGCAGCGGCTCGCCGATCTGGATCGCCGCCAGCCCGATGCCGGGCGCGTCATACATGGTCGCCAGCATGTCGTCGGCCAGTTTGCGCAAGGGCGCGTCGACGCGCTCCGCCGGCTTGGAAACCTGGCGCAGGATGGGGTCGGGAAGGATGATGAGCGGCTTGATCGGCATGGCGCTTCACCTAAGACCTCCAAGGAAAGGCGTCAACCGGTGCGCCTGCGTCTCGTTCACGTTTTGATCTGTGCCAGCGTGCCGAATCGGTTATGCTGTCCACATGAATGATCTGAGCACCATCCTTTCGGAGCCCGTCGCGCGGCTTGGCGCCTCGACAATCACGCTCGGCCACGCACTGGCCTTCGGCGCGTTGCTGTTTCTCGGCTTGTTCATAGCGCTCGTCGTTGCGCTGTGGCGGTCGGCCAAGGCCCGCACGGTGGCTGCCGCGGAAGCCGCCGACCATGCCCGTGACGCCGAGGCGCGGATGGCCGGCATTCTCCAATCCCAGGCCGAGATGCAGGGCCGCATGGGCGCCATCGCCGAAGTGTTCGGCGCCCGCCAGGCCGAATTGACGCAGTCGATCGGCCAGCGTCTCGACGCCATGACCGGCCGCATCGGCCAGACCATGACAGAACAGACCAAATCCACCCATGAAAGCCTGGCGAAACTGCAGGAGCGGCTGGCGGTCATCGACACCGCGCAAGGCAACATCCAGTCGCTGGCCGGCCAGGTTGTGCAACTGCAGGCGATCCTCTCCAACAAGCAGACGCGCGGCGCCTTCGGCCAGTCGCGCATGGAGGCGATCGTCGCCGACGGCCTGCCGCACGGCGCGTATGAATTCCAGGCGACACTGTCGAACGGCAGCCGGCCGGATTGCCTGGTGAAAATGCCGAACGGCGCGCCGTCGCTGGCCATCGACGCCAAATTTCCGCTGGAGGCTTGGAATGCCATCCGCGCCGCCGATGGCGTCGACCTGCAGAAGGTCGCGGCCCAGGCGTTCCGCCGCGATATCGAGATCCACGTCCGCGACATTTCGGAAAAATACCTGCTCCAGGGCGAAACCCAGGACACCGCCTTCATGTTCGTGCCGTCGGAATCGGTGTTCGCCGAGATCCACGAGAATTTCGAAGCGGTTGTCCAGAAGGCGCACCGCGCCCGCGTCGTCATCGTCTCGCCGTCTCTCTTGATGCTGTCGATCCAGGTCATCCAGTCGATCCTCAAGGATGCCCGCATGCGCGAGCAGGCGCATCTTATCCAGGGCGAAGTCATCCGGCTGATGGAGGACGTCCAGCGTGTCGACGAGCGGGTGCGCAAATTGCAGGGCCATTTCGGCCAGTCGGCCAAGGACATCGAAGACATCCTCGTCTCGACCTCGAAAGTGACCAAGCGCGGCCAGAAGATCGAGGCGCTGGAATTCGGGGAAGGCGAGCCCGAAGCCACGCGCGGCGGCGCCACCAAAGTGGAGGCCGCACCGCGGGTGGCCGATTCCAAGACCGGACAGCTGAGGTTGAGGGTCGTCGAAGGCGACGACTGAGAGGGGAGCAATTCCAGGAAAACCGCGCTGCGGTTTTCCCGGAAGAAGCGCGTAGCGCTTCCCCTTGGGAATTGGGTGAGAGACAGGAGCTACTGCTCCTCCACCGTCGTCATGCCCTCGAATTCCGGAAGCCAGTGCAGCGCCGACCGGTGCCATTTCTGGTGTCTGGGGATCAAGTCCTGGCGCTGCCGCGAGGTGCCGACCCTGATCCCATAGACCTTCGGACCGTCGCCGACCGATGTCGCATAAAGGTGCGAACCGCAGTCGGCGCAAAAAGCCTGGGTTCGCCTGGCGCCGCTCGCCACGATCTTGATATAGATTTTCGGTGTACCCCTTGTGATCCGGTACTGATCCTCCGGCGCGGGAACGGTGACGCGAAACGCCGTGCCGGTCAATTGTTGGCAATCGGTACAATGACAGATGGAGGTCTTTTCCGGGTCGACCTCCGCCTCATAGGCGATGGCACCACAATGACAGCCGCCGTCGATCTTCATCGTCATTCCTCCAAATCGTTTGGCTGATCTTAGCGGCGCGGGGACGCGAGGCAACGGCGCGGCGCTGGTCCAGAGGCCAGGGCATGATCACGAAGAGGGTTTCGGGTCATGCTCAACTTTCTCCTGACGCGGATTCGATCACCTTGCGCCGTTTTTCCCAGGTGCCTGACGTCTGCGGTTTGACGAACAGCCGCGTGATCTCAGGCATTTCCTTCCTCAGCCGCGCCTCGATGCGCTCGACACAGGCCTCGATCTCCGGGGCCGCCAGATGGTCCTCGAACTCGACGCTCAGGGCGGCAACGATCTCTTCCGGTCCCATATGCACCGTCAGCACACCGTTCGCCCGCTGCACCGCCGGATCCTGCTGGACGATTGCCAGCACCTTCCTTTGCACCTCGGGCGAGGCCGGCTCCCCGATGAGCAGGCCCTTGCTTTCGCGCGCCAGGAAAATCGCCGTGGCGCCGAGTATGAGGGCGATGCCGATGGAGGCGGCGCCGTCGAGTTCGGGCATCTCCAGCAGTTCCGCCGCAAGGATGCCGGCGAAGGCGACGATCAGGCCGAGCAGGGCGGCGCTGTCCTCGAACAGCACCGTGTAGACGCTCGGATCCTTGCTCGACTGCACCGCTGTCAGCCAACCCTGCTTGCCCTTCTGCTTGCGGAATTCCTTCAGCGCCACCAGCCAGGAGCTGCCTTCGAACAAAAAGGACAGGCCGAGCACGATGTAGTTGACCTTGGCGTTGGCGACCGGTTCGGGCGCCATGATGTGGATGATGCCCTCGTAGAGCGACACGCCGGCGCCCAGCGCGAAGACGAGAAGGGCGACGATGAAGCTCCAGAAATAGAGTTCGCGGCCATGGCCGAGCGGATGCGTACGGTCGGCTGGGCGCGCGGCCCGGTGCATGCCGTAGAGCAGCAGACCGCCATTGCCGGTATCGACCAGCGAATGCACGCCTTCCGACAGCATTGCCGAACTGCCGGTGAAAAAGGCGGCGGCGAACTTGGTCAGCGCTATGGCAAGATTGCCGGCGAGCGCCGCATAGATGACCGTTTTGGAGCCGCCGTGCCCTGCCATGCAGGTTTGTCCCCTTCAAGTACAGTGTAGCTGCCCCGCCGCCGAAGCTCCACAGCCATCACAACGCGCCAATCCCCGGGTCGTTCAAAGTCTTCGAAGAAGCGGGAAGGAGCCGCCGGCTATTCCTGAATCTCGTCGGTCCACACCTTGAAGCCGGCGAGTGTCCCTGGTCCGAAAATATGGGTCAGCGGCACATCGGCGGCGTCGCGCCCGGAGGCGATCAGGATGCGCCCGATACGTGGCGCGTTATTGCGTGGATCGAAAGCGTGCCAGCGGCCGCCGAGATAGACTTCCATCCAGGCGCAAAAATCCATGCTCGCCCAGGGCTTGGGCATGCCGATGTCGCTAATATAGCCTGTGCAGTAGCGCGTCGGGATGTTGAGTGCCCGGCAGAAGGTGACGGCGAGATGCGCGAAGTCGCGGCACACGCCGCTCCGCTCGCGCCAGGCTTCGGCGGCGGTGCGCGTCACCCGTGCGTTGCCGTAGTCGAAGACGATGTGGTCATGGACGAAATCGCACACCGCCTGTACGCGCGGGATGCCGAGCGGCGTGTGGCCAAACAGCCGCCATGCCTCGTTTGCCAAGAGGTCGCTTTCGCAAAACCGGCTGGGCAGCAGGAACAGCAGTGTCTCCGCCGGCAGGTCGCGCACCTCGTGCTGCCACGCTGTGAGTTCGCCCATCTCGAATGTGCCGGGATCGCGAATCACCGCATCCGTGCCGAAAGTGAAACGCCCGGGGGGCGCGACGAACCGGTTGCACCAGTTGCCGAAACTGTCGCGATAACCCTGAATCGGGACTGGCGGGTTGGAGGTCAGGAAATCCGGGCGCTCGAGATCGGAGGCACGGGAATAGTGGACATTGAGCATCGCGATGAGCGGCGTTTCCTGCGGAAAGTCGAAGCTCATCTCGCAGCCGATATGGATCCGCATTGTCGTCCTGACCGGCCTGCCTGACGATCACCCGGCGGTGCGCGGGTCGATGCTGCAGCGCGAAGACAACCATGGCATGGACTGCCGGGGTTTACGAGCAAATTAGAAACCGGTTGAAAGCGGCCGGCCGGGGGCCGTGACAGGCGCTCCCCCCTTGCGGCAAAGCGTTTCTCTTGTTTCACTTCGCTTCCCGCAACTGGAGGAACGAATCATGGCTAAAGGTGCGATGAAGGCAGGCAAGGAAGCCCGCAAACCAAAGAAAGACGCCAAGAAGCCTGTAGCCGCTCCGGCCCTGAAGGCGCCGCCGGTCAAGGCAATGAGGATCAAGGAAAAGTAGATCTCGCCAAGCGCGCGCATGGATTTTACCGGCGGCGTTCCGAATGCCGCCGGCGAGTTGTTGATTGGGCGTTCAGACACCCTATATCGACGATGCGGGGACGACCTCGCATTTCCCGAAAATCCGGTTGGGACGGCCCGCCCATTGTTTGATGAAACATCCGAAGACCTTTCGGATGTTCTGGATGGAGCGTTCCTATGTCATGGATTCTTCTGTTTTTCGCCGGCCTGTTCGAAATCGGCTGGGCGATCGGCCTCAAATATACCGACGGCTTCACCCGGCTGGCTCCGACCGTGCTCACGGTCGCTTCGATGATCGTCAGCCTCACCTTGCTCGGCCTGGCGCTGAAGGCGCTGCCTGTCGGCACAGCCTATGCGGTGTGGACCGGCATCGGCACCGTCGGCACGGCGCTGCTCGGTATCTGGCTGCTGGGCGAGCCGGCGACGGCGATCAGGCTCGGCTGCATCACGTTGATCGTTTGCGGTGTCATGGGGCTGAAATTCGCGGCCTGAACGGCCTTGGCCGCCGACAGACGATATCGATCGACATCCCTGGACGCAGGGAGGCTTCCCGTGGGCAACACCGACAAACGCGAAAGGGGCCGCGCCTTGGCGCGTCCCTCATTCATCATCCGTCGAGGCGAGTGCGCTCCTAGCGACCCGTAAAGCCGGGCGGTGTCCTGCCGGTGCGCTGCTTGCGTGCCGCATAGCGCGCGTCGCGCTTTGCCTTTCGCTCAGCTTCGTCGGCAAGCAAGCGAGCAATGCGCTCGGTCTCTTCAGCCTCCCGAACCTTGGCCTCCGCTTCCGCTGCCTCTTCGGCGGCGATGCGCGCCGCTTCGGCGGCGGCCTCGCGCTGGGCCTTCTCGGCCGCCTCGCGTGCCAGCTTTTCCTGCTTCAGCTTGGCCTTTTCGGCCTCGCGGATTTCACGCGCCGCAAGGATCGCCTTGCGTTCGGCCTGTCGCGCCAGCACGGCGGGATCGTCTGCTGCCGGCTTTGACTTGAAGCGCTCCAGAAGCGCCTTCTTTGCCTCGGTCGCGGCATTGCGCCGCTCGAAAATGTCTTTTTCCCTGTAGATAGCCAAGTCCACTTCCTTGAAGTCTATTCGCGACGCTTACATACGCGCGAAAACCGGGAGTTCAAGCGCCAAAACGGTATGCCAGCCATGAAATTCCGGGATGTTGCACCGGGGAGACGCATTTCCCGCCGAAATCGACATGCACTGTTCACCAGCGGCCCTCTGGCGGCGCGACGGACGCGCCGCTACCTCTAGCGCAACAATCAACACACTGGGATGACATCCAAATGGAACTCGGCCTCTACACTTTTGCCGATGTGAGCCCTGTGCCGGGTCCCGGCGCCATCGGCCCGCACGAGCGGCTGCGCAACCTGATCGAGGAGATCGAACTGGCCGACCAGGTCGGGCTCGATGTCTTTGGCCTCGGCGAACACCATCGGCCCGATTATGCCGCCTCGGCGCCGGTCGTGGCTTTGGCCGCGGCGGCGGAGCGTTCGAAGCGCATCAAGCTGACCAGTGCGGTCACCGTGCTCTCTTCCGATGACCCGGTGCGCGTCTTCCAGCAATTCGCCACGCTCGACCTTCTGTCCGGCGGTCGGGCCGAGATCATGGCCGGGCGCGGTTCATTCATCGAATCCTTCCCGTTGTTCGGCTACAAGCTGGAAGACTATGACGAGTTGTTCGCCGAAAAGCTCGACCTTCTGCTTGCCATCCGCGATCAGGTGAAGGTCACCTGGTCGGGCAGTCTGCGGGCGCCGATCAACGATCGCGGCGTCTATCCCAGGCCCTTCCAGGACAGGCTGCCGGTCTGGATCGCCATTGGCGGGACGCCGCAATCGGCCGCTCGCGCCGGCGCGCTCGGCCTGCCGCTGGCGCTTGCCATCATCGGCGGTGAACCGGCGCGCTTCGCGCCGCTGTTCGACCTCTACCGTGAGGCCGCCAAGCGGGCCGGAAGCGATCCGGCAGGGTTGGCCACCAGCATCAATGTGCACGGCTTCATCGCCGACACGACCGAGCAGGCGGCCGACGATTTCTATGGCCCGCAGGCTGAAGTGATGAACCGCATCGGCGGCGAGCGCGGCTGGGGGCCGACATCGCGCGCGCATTTCGATCAATCGCGTGGTCCCGATGGCGCGCTGTTCGTCGGCAATCCGGACCAGGTGGCCGAAAAGATCGTCGCCCAGCACAGGATCTTCGGCAATGACCGCTTCCTGCTACAGATGGCGATCGGCACCATGCCGCACGCCAAGATCATGAGGGCGATCGAGCTTTACGGCACCAAGGTCGCGCCGATCGTGCGCAAGGAAACGGCGAAACCCGCGCCGGCCGTGGCGGCGCCCGTGGCATGACCTTGATGAAGCCCGCACCGATGGGGCCTCATTGCGCTGGCGTTGCGCGGTACGAGGCCGCGTCCATCATCGCGGCATGGTGGATTTCGGTCGCCTCGTCGGCCGGGAACATGCACTCGATACGCAGCTCCTGGGCGGCGACGGTTTGGGGAGTGCCCACCGTGGTGACCATCGAAAAGTAATTCAAGCGGCGACCGTCCTTGACGAAACCAAGCGGAATGACCGGCGTGAAGCCGATCGCCACTGGATTTTTCCATTCGACGTCCACGTCCGGATAGGCAAGCAGCGCCGCCAGCAGCTCCCCGGTCTTTTCGTCGACGACACGGCCGATGGATTCACGATAGACCCGCTCGAACAGGCTCCGCGCCACGTCAGGCCAATTGGCGACGAACGGGCGCATGCCTTCGGGATCGAAGATGAGGTGGAGCATGTTGCGCTGCCCTTGCCGTGCGGCCATGTCGAGGAAACAGCCGAAGAAGAGCGGCGCGGCCTGGTTGGTCATCAGCACATTCCAGTACCGGTCCATGACCAGCGCCGGATAGGGTTCGTGCTGCCGCAGGATGCGCGTCAAGGCATCGGTCACGCTCTTCATTTCCACGGAGTCCCAGGCGCCTTCGGAAAACATCGGCGCGTAGCCCGCCGCCAGGAGCAAGGCGTTGCGCTCGCGCAAAGGCACATCGAGCGCCCCGGCGATCGCCATCAAGGTCTCACGGCCGGGAACGCTGCGCCCGCTTTCGATGAAGCTGATCTGCCTTTGCGAAATGCCGGTATCGAGCGATAGGTCAAGCTGACTTCTGCCACGCACGTCGCGCCAGTAACGCAAGAGCGTACCCAGGTCGGCTGTCATGGTCGTTCGAGGGTTCGTCTTCATAGCTCGCTGTCCTCGCGATCCCTCGGACGATACACCGATACGACCGGCATTGCCTCACGGCGCATGGCACCAGCCGGTCCATGCGCCGTCGATCGGGTCAGGCGGCCATCGCGGCGGCGGGAGACCATGCCTGCGCCTGGAAGCGTTCCTCGATCGGCGTGCCGGCCATATTGGTGGTGGTTGCCGCGATGGTGGAAACGCCGACGCCGGTTACCACTTCCAGGATCTGCGCCTTCGAATAGCCCGCCGAGGTAAACGCGTCGATGTCGGCATCGCTCACGTTTCCCTTGTTTTCGATCAACGCCCTGGTCAAGGCCGAAAGAGCCGCATATTTCGGGTCCGCCGGCAAGCCGCCGTCCCGGATTGCCTTGACCTCGCTTGGCGCAATCCCATCCTCGATGGCGAATGTCGAATGCGCGGCGACGGTCCAGGGGCATCTGATGGTGACCGCGTTGGTCAGCAGCAGTACCTGTTTTTCGATCTCGTCGAAGCTTCCGCCGTGAAAACTGCCGAAGCTGGAGACGAAACCGTTGAGGAGAACCGGATTGTTGGCCATGGTCGCCATGACGTTGGGAAGAAAGCCAAATCTTTCTTGCAACGCCTCTAGCGTGGGCCTGGATCGTTCCGGTGCCGACTCGATTGTCTGAAGGGTAAACCTTTGCATTGTGAAATCCTCTGTTCAAAGATCGGTTTCTGATCGCATGGACAGTTTCGGCGCCGCGCCACGGCATCGTGTGATCAATCGTGCGCTGCACTGCCCGCTTTTCTCATCCGAGCACGGATTTACCTAAAACCCGCTGCGCGAAAGCCTGCTTGTTCTAGCCAAGCCGCGAGCGTCGTCTCAATTACATCGGATGTAATATTTCGCGCGATGCGCTGCGTCGGAGTGGTCTGAAGAGTGCGCATGACGGACCTCGCTCTCGAAGCCGGCTTATGGAACCTCCGCCCGCGACTCCGCGTTTCCACCGGGCATTGCCGATCGCTGAGGGGCGCCGGCGCGAGGGGGTGAGCATGAAGACCGAACCCGCTGCCTTAGCCGCAGGCGTTGCCGACGAACAGTATTCGCGTGCCGAGGCGCGCGCGAACTTGCGGCTGATCCGGTCGCTGCTGATCGGAATCTTCATTTTGGCGGTCACCGCCGCGTTCTACTTCGGCCGGGCTTTTTTCATGCCCGTCATCCTTGCCTTCCTGCTGGCGCTGACCCTGACGCCGATCGTCCGCTTCCTGCGCAAGAGCGGCATTCCCGAGGTGGTTTCGGCGACAATGCTGGTGCTCTTCTCCATCTTCGCGTTTGCCAGCGCCGGTTATCTGCTCAGCGGGCCGGTCATCGATCTGATCAACAACACCTCCTCGATCGGGCAGCAGCTCACGGAACGGCTGGCGCAGTTCAAGCGGCCGCTGGCGCGGATGATGGATCTCGCGCATCAACTGGAAGCGCTGACCGAGACCTCGCAGGAACCGGGCGTGCAGCGGGTCGCGGTGGCGCCGTCCGGCATCCTGTCGACAGCCGCCAGCAACATTCTCGACGCGGGCACCAGCATCACCATCGTTTTCGTGCTGTCGCTGTTCCTGCTTGCCTCGGGCACGCTGTTCTACGAGAAGATCATCCAGTCCTTCGCCAGCCTCAGCCAGAAGAAGCGGGCTCTTCGCGTCGTCTATGATGTCGAGCGCGAGATCTCGCACTATCTGCTCACCGTCGCCGTCATCAATGCCGGGCTGGGCGCCGTGATCGGGCTCGGCCTCTGGGGGCTCGGCATGCCCAATCCGCTGGTCTGGGGCGCGGCGGCGGCGCTGCTCAACTTCCTGCCCTATGTCGGGGCGCTGATCACCATCCTGCTGGTCGCGGTCATCGCGCTGATCAGTTTCGATTCGATCTCCTACGCGCTTCTGGCGCCCGCCTTCGTTATCCTGTGCGACATCGTCGAAGGCCAGTTCGTGACGCCGATGGTGGTCGGGCGGCGGCTCGAGATCAACGCCGTTGCGATCTTCATCGCCATCGCCTTCTGGTCATGGCTGTGGGGCTTCGTTGGCGCGCTGATGGCGGTGCCGTTGCTGGTCGTCATCAAGGTGTTCTGCGACCATTTCGAAGGCCTCAGCCATGTCGGCAATTTCCTCGCCGCGCAACATGTCACGGTCGTGGAAGAGGAAGCCAACGAACAGGATAGCAAGGCTGCCGCATAACCGTGGCAGGGTTTGCGGCGGCGGGATCGAGTGCCTATATCCGGCCGATCAGCGCCCGGTGTCTTTCCCCATGAGCGACATTCCCTTCGGCCTCGACGCCTATTTCGCCCGGATCGGCCATGCCGGTTCCAGGGGGGCTTCGCTCGACACGCTGAAGACGCTTCATTTCCTGCATCCGCAGGCTATCCCCTTCGAGAACATGGATCCGTTTCTGGGCCGCCCGGTCCGGCTGGACGCCGCCTCGCTGCAGGACAAGATCGTGCTTGCCGGACGTGGCGGCTATTGCTTCGAGCACAATCTCCTCTTCATGCATGCGCTGGAGGCGCTCGGCTTCAAGGTCGGCGGTCTTGCCGCGCGTGTGCTCTGGGGCCAGAACGAGGACGCGATCACGGCGCGCAGCCACATGCTGCTGCGCACCGAACTCGATGGACGGACCTATATAGCCGATGTCGGCTTCGGCGGCCTGACGATGACCGCCCCGCTGCTGCTCGAGCCGGGTCTCGAACAGAACACCCCGCACGAGACATTCCGCATCGTCGAAACCGGCGACCATTTCCGCCTGCAGGCCGCCATCGGCGGCGACTGGCGCTCGCTCTATCGCTTCGATCTGCAGCCGCACTATGAAGTCGACTGTTCCGTCACCAGTTATTTCCTGTCGACCAACCCGGCATCGCATTTCCTGACCTCGGTCCTGGCGGCGCGCGCGGCGCCCGACCGGCGCTACGGCTTGCGCGGCAACCGCCTGTCGATCCATCACATCGATGGCCGCACCGAACAGAGGCAGATCGCCACCGCCGCCGAACTTGCCGACACGCTGGAAGGCCAGCTCGGCATCACCATTCCCGACCGCACGGCCTTCGAGGCACGGGTGCGCGAGACGAAGATCGTGGAGACCAACATATGACCGAACTGTCCGTTCTCGACCTGGCGCCGATCGTCGAAGGCAGCGATGCCTCGCAATCGCTCGCCAATTCGCTCGACCTTGCCCGCCACGCCGAGCGGCTTGGCTACAAGCGCTACTGGCTGGCCGAGCATCACAACATGCCGGGCATTGCCAGCGCGGCAACGGCCGTCGTCATCGCCCATGTCGCCGGCGGTACCGAAACCATCCGCGTCGGCGCCGGCGGCATCATGCTGCCCAACCATGCGCCGCTGGTGATCGCGGAGCAGTTCGGCACGCTGGCCGCCTTGTTTCCAGGCCGCATCGACCTTGGCCTCGGCCGGGCTCCCGGCACGGACATGAACACAGCGCGGGCGCTGCGCCGCAATCTTGAGGCCGGCGTCGACAATTTCCCGCAGGATGTCGTCGAGCTGATGGGCTATTTTCTGCCGGCCGAGGAAGGCCAGCGCCTGCGCGCCGTGCCCGGCGAGGGCCAGACGGTGCCGATCTGGATTCTCGGGTCCAGCCTCTACGGCGCGCAACTCGCGGCGATGCTCGGCCTGCCCTACGCCTTCGCCTCGCATTTCGCGCCGGCGGAACTCGATCACGCGCTGGACATCTACCGCTCGCGCTTCCAGCCGTCGGAGCAACTCGACAAGCCGCATGTCATGCTCGGCCTCAATGTCTTTGCCGCCCCCACCGATGCCGAGGCGCGGCTGCTGTTCACCTCGCTGCAGCAGGCCTTCGTCAATCTGCGCACCGGCCGGCCCGGACGCTTGCAGCCACCCGTCGAGAATTATGACCGGGATCTCGACCCGATGGCCAGGACCATGCTCGGCCAAGCGCTGTCCTGCGCCGTCGTCGGCTCGCCCGAGACGGTCCGGCAAGGCATCGACGCCTTCGTGCGCCGCACCGGCGCCGACGAGCTGATGGTCACCGCGCAGATATTCGATCACGCCGCCCGCGTGCGCTCCTTCGAGATCCTCGCCGAGGCGCACAAATCGCTGTCGCAAGCGGCCTGAAACAGGGTCCTAGAGCTTTTGTCGAGATCAATGCTCTGCTACGTGCGGGGTATCATTCGCAACAGCGAGCCTTGCCTTGCCCCATGATCTCGATAGACGCGAGCAGTTTGCCATCGAACTGGCGCGGCGCGCCGGCGAACTCGGGCTGAAATATTTCCGCGATCTCGACAGCCTGACCATCGAGAGCAAGGGCCATCAGGACCTGGTCTCGCAGGCCGACCGCGAGGTCGAGCTGTTCATCCGCGCGGCCATCGCCGCCGACTATCCGCGGGACGGCATCGTCGGCGAGGAACACGCCTCGGTCGCCGGCGCGACCGGCTATTCCTGGGTGATCGACCCCATCGACGGCACCGCCAATTTCGTGCGCGGCATTCCGGCCTGGTGCGTGGTGATCGCTTGCGCCAGGGATGGAGAGACGGTCGTCGGCGTCATCCACGAGCCGTCGACTGGCGAGACCTTTCATGGCCGGCTCGGCGGCGGCGCCTTCGTCAATGCCAAGCCTATCAAGACGAGTGCGGCGACCAGCCTGGAAGAGGGCTCGGTGGGAACCGGGTTTTCAAACCGGGCCGAGGCCGAAAACATCGCCGTGCTGATCAAGAAAGTTCTCGCCGAAGGCGGCGTCTTCTTCCGCAACGCGTCCGGCGCCCTGATGCTTGCCTATGTCGCCTCGGGCCGCCTGCTTGGCTATGTCGAGGAACACATGAACGCCTGGGACTGCGTGGCCGGCATGCTGCTGATCGAGGAAGCCGGCGGCACGGTGCTGAAGGCGGATCCCAAGACGGTGCTGCAAAGCGGGACACAGGTCATCACGGGCGGCAAGGGTGTGTTTTCCAAGCTGCAGGAGCTGTGCTCCGGCGTCTTTTAGTCGATGCGCGGACGCCTGTTCAGGCCCTCACGCTCTGCACAACCGCAGCCAGTGGGCGGCACGAATTGCGGATCATCAGCCGGCCCTTGAGCACGAGTTTGCGCGGCGGCGCATCCCTGTTGCCGGCGAGACGGTCGAGCAGCAGATTGGCCGCCTGTTCGCCGATCGCCTGCACCGGCTGCGCCACCGTGGTCAGTTGCGGCTGGAACACATCCGACCAGGGAAAGTCGTCGAAGCAGGCGACCGAAATGTCCTCCGGACAGGACAGGCCGATGTCGCGGATCGCCTTCATGGTGCCGATCACCATCGGGTTGTTGGCCGAGAAGATCGCGCTTGGCCGGTCGTGCAGCGACAAAAGCTGCATGGTTGCGTTGTAGCCGTCGATCTCGTGGAAATTGCCGGAGCGGATCAGTTCCTCGGCCACGGGCAAGCCGGCGGCCTGGAGCGCCTCGCAATATCCGGTCATCCGGTCATGCATGGGTGAAATATCCGAGGTGCCGGTGATATAGCCGATGCGCCGGTGGCCGAGATTGACCAGATAGCTGATGGCGTCGAACACCGCGCGCTGGTTGTCGAGAACCACGGCGTCGGTGTCGACGCCCTCGCACAGGCGATCCAGCAGCACGACCGGCACATTGGCATCGGCGACGATCCGCTCGAGGATCGCGCCGTCACCGACGCGGGCCACGATCAGCCCGTCGACCATCCGGTCGAGCAGCAGCCTGATCTGGTCGTCCTGGGTATTCAGATCCTCGTCCGTGCAGCACAGCATGACGGCATAGCCGGCGCGATCGAAGGCCTGCTGGATGACCGAGACGACGGCGGTGAAGAACGGGTTGGTGATGTGCGGAACGGTCAAGCCGATGGTGCGCGTCGTCCCCATCTTCAGGCTGCGGGCGATGGCGTTGCGCTTGTAGCCGATATCGCGGATCGCCTGTTCGATGCGGGCGCTGAGTTCGGGGCTGACGGTCGCCGTGCCATTGATCAGCGCCGACACGGTGGCGACCGAGACACGCGCCGCTTCCGCCACGTGAAGCATGGTGGGCGCGGTGGATTTTCGCTGCTTTTTTCGCCCTGACCCTGTCATTTCGAAACGTTTCGTCACCCCTTTGTCACCAATACGTACGGAATCCTGTCCTTTTAGGCAAGAATCGAAATGCATCAAACTTCCGACACCTGATATCGGCTTGACACATTCGAAACGTTTAGATTAGCTTTTGTAGACGTTGACGACGACGGAAGGGAGGCCGCCATTGTCATGGAGCAGAGCAGTTCCCTTTCCTCGACGCAGGGTGCGGCATCGGATCGCTCGGATACCGTTCTGAGCGCCGAGCACATTTCCAAGAGTTTTGGCGGCATCGCCGCCCTGATCGATGTCGGCTTCGAACTGCGCCGCGGCGAGGTCCATGCGCTGATGGGCGAGAACGGCGCCGGCAAGTCGACGCTGATGAAGATCCTCTCCGGCGTCTATACCGGCTACGAAGGCACGGTCAGCATCGACGGGCGACCGGTCAGCTTCGCCGGGGTGCGCGATGCCGAGGACACGGGCATCGCCATCATCCACCAGGAACTCAATTTGGTGCCGGAGCTCAGCGTCGCCGATAACATCTTCCTCGGGCGCGAGAAGCTGATCGCGGGACTGATCGTCGACCGCAAGGCGAGCAGCCGCGCCGCAAGCGCCCTTTTGCAGCGCCTCGGCATCGAACTCGATCCGGACGCACGCGTCGGCGCCTTGCGTGTCGGCGAACAGCAACTGGTCGAGATCGCCAAGGCGCTGTCGATGTCGGCGCGAATCCTGATCATGGACGAGCCGACCTCGGCCCTGTCGCCCGCCGAATGCCAGCGGCTGTTCCGCATCATCGGCCAGCTTGCCGACAGCGGCGTCGCCATCGTCTACATCTCGCACCGCATCGACGAGGTGATGCATCTGGCCGGCCGCGTCACCGTTTTTCGCGATGGACGCCATGTGCTGACGCGGCCGATGGCCGAACTCGACGAGAATGCCATCATTTCGGCGATGGTCGGACGGGACCTGCTCGCATCCTCCCAAGACGAGCGGGATCCCGGCGGCCGTACCGTGCTTTCGGTCAGCGGTCTGTCGCTGTCGAAGCCCGACCGCCAGGGCTGGCGGCAGGTGATGGAAGGCGTCAGCTTCGATCTGGCCGCCGGAGAGATTCTGGGCATAGGCGGGTTGCTGGGCTCGGGCCGCACCGAGATCATGGAAGCGATCTTCGGCTCGAGCGGTGGCCGCGCCGGCGGCGAGATCAGGCTCGACGGCCAGCCGGTGGATATCCGTTCGCCACGTGACGCACGGCGGCTGGGCATCGCGCTCGTCACGGAGGACCGCAAGACGCAAGGCCTGCATCTGCAGGCGTCGATATCGGACAATGTGGCACTGCCGCTGGTCGGCGCGCTGGCGCGCTTCGGCATCCGCTCGCTGGCCGGCGAACAGGGGCTGGCGCGGCAGGCGGTGAAGGCGCTCGGCATACGCTGCCGCGACATCGACCAGCCGGCCGGCACGCTGTCCGGCGGCAACCAGCAAAAGGTGGTCATCGGCAAATGGCTGGCGACCAGGCCACGCGTACTTTTGCTCGACGAGCCGACGCGCGGCATCGATGTCGGCGCCAAGCGCGAGATCTACGACCTTATCTTCCGGCTTGCGAGCGATGGCCTGGCCATCGCCGTCATCAGCTCCGAGCTGCCGGAATTGCTGCATCTTTCCGACCGCATCCTGGTGATGGCTGACGGCCACCAGACAGGCATTCTTTCGCGCGGCGCGGCAAGCGAGGAGGCCATCATGCGTCTCGCCGCACCGCGCCGGACCCTATCGAGACCCGCATGACCGCACTGAAACTCCTGTCGCGCACCAAGCTCTACTGGGGCCTGATCGCCATCTTCCTGATCGGCGTGCTGGGCTCGCCGGTCAGCTCCAAGGGCAACAACATCTTCCTGTCCTATGGAAATCTGCTCGACGTGCTGCGCCAGGTGTCGACCACCGGGCTGATCGCCACCGGCATGACGGCTGTCATCATCACCGGTGGCATCGATCTTTCCGTCGGCTCGCTGATGGCCATCTGTTCGGTGGTCTGCGCCATGCTGCTGACGGTTCCGGGCGTGACGCCGGGCGTCGTGCTGGGCGTGCCGACCGTTGCCCTGGTGGCGCTGTGCCTCGGCTTCGTCGTCACCCGCTTCGTCTTCCTCAATTTGGAGAAGTCCCGCGCCGGCGCCGATGCCGTGGCCCGCGACGTCAGGCTGGACGCGGTTCGTGGCCTGGTCACGCCGGCAATCGTCGGCATCGTCCTGTGCTGCCTTTCGCTCTGGTACCTGCTGCCGCAGATCGAGCCCAAATTCGGCGTCCTCGGGGTGCTTTTGGTGGCACCTTGCGTCGGCCTGCTGTTCGGAGCCATCAACGGATTCATCATCGTCGGCGGGCGGCTGCAGCCGTTCATCGTCACGCTGGCGATGATGGTGACGGCGCTCGGCATCGCCCGGCTCACCGCCGGCCAGAACAATGCGGTGCTGCCGGTCTATACCGGCTCCAACGCCACCGCCGATTTCGAGCTGCTGCGCTCACTGGTGTTCGGCGTCATCCCGATGCCCGGCCTGTTCTTCCTCGGCGCCATCGTCATCTACGGCGCGGTGCTGCGCTTCACGCCGTTCGGCCGCTATGTCTATGCCATCGGCGGCAATGAGGAGGCGGCCAGGCTTTCCGGCATCGCCGCCGGCCGCGTCAAGATCGCCACCTATGCCATATCGGGACTGCTCGCCGGCATCGCCGCGGTGCTCTACGTGGCGCAGTACCGGCAAGGCAAGCCGGACGCCGGCGCCGGGCTGGAACTCGACGCCATCGCCGCCGTGGTCATCGGCGGCACCAGCCTGATGGGCGGGCGCGGCAGCCTGATCGGCACCTTCTGCGGCGTGCTGATCTTCGGGCTGCTCTCCAACATATTGCAGCTCCACAACATCAATTCGAACCTTCAGCTGGTGCTGAAGGGGATGATCATCATCGGCACCGTGCTCGTGCAGGAGCGCAATGCCGGCGATCTCATGGCCTATCTGCGCCTGCCCGGGGCGGCGCACAAGGAAACGGCCGCCGCGAAACGGCCGTCGCAAGAGACACCGTCTCTCAATCTCGGAGGAAACAAGAAATGAAACGACGTGACATGCTGAAGCTTGCCGCATTCGGCGCGGCCCTGCTGACCACCACGGCACTGCTCTCCACCGGCCATGCCTTCGCCCAGGACAAGAAGTGGAAGATCGGCTTCTCCCAGGTGACCACCATCGAGCCCTGGCGCGCCCAGTTCAACAAGGACATCATCGCCGAGGCCGCCAAGCATCCGGAAGTCGAGCTGATCATCACCGACGGCGAGGACAAGACCGAGAAGCAGGTCGCCGACGTCGAGAACCTGATCCGTCAGGAAGTCGACGCGCTTCTGGTGTCGCCGAAGGAATCGGCCGGCCTGACCGGTGTCGTGCAGCAGGCGATCGACGCCAAGATCCCGGTCTTCGTGCTCGACCGCAATGTCGATACCAAGGACTACACGCAGTTCGTCGGCGGCGACAATGCGCTGATCGGCCGCGCGGCCGGTGAATATGCCGTCGAACTGCTCGGCGGCAAGGGCAAGGCGGCGGGCAATGTCGTCGAGATCTGGGGCGGCATGGGCACCCAGCCGGCGCATGACCGCCATGACGGCTTCCATGAATTCACCGACAAGGAACCGGGCATCAAATACCTGCTCGACCAGCAATCGGGCGACTGGAAGCAGGACCAGGCCTACAATCTGATGGCCAACGCGCTGAAGACCAACGAGAAGATCGATCTCGTCTACGGCCACAACGACCCGATGGCGTACGGCGCCTATCTCGCCGCCAAGGATGTCGGCCGCGAGAAGGACATCAAGTTCATCGGCATCGACGGCCTGCCCAACGAAGGCGTGCAGATGGTGAACAAGGGCGAACTGACGGCGACCTTCACCTATGTCACCCCAGGTGCTGAAGGCCTGCGCCAGGCGATCAAGTTCCTCAATGGCGAGAAGGTGGAGAAGACCATCACCTTGCCAACCGAGAAGATCACCAAGGAAAACGCCGCCCAGGTGCTGAAGGACAACGGGCTCTGAGACGATACGATACCGCCGGGCGCTGATCGGCGTCCGGCGGTATCGATCTATGCCAGCTTCGCCAGCAGCTTCATGAAAGTGGCGATCTCCTTGGCCGAGAGCGGCGCCAGGGTCTCCTGCGTGATCTCGCGGGCCAGCGGTATCAGGCGCTCGATCGCGTCGCGGCCCTCCGGCGTCAGATTCACCAGCAGCCGCCTTTTGTCGACCTCATGCCTGGAAAGCTCGACCAGGCCACGCGCCTTCAGCCGGTCGATGACGCCTTTCACCGTCGCCGCGTCCATGGCAATCAGCGTGCCGAGCTGGTTCTGCGAGGTCTCGCCAACGTCGCGCAATTTGGCGAGCGCGGCGAATTGCGGCGGCGTCAGATCACCGATGCGGGCGGCGAAGATCGAAACATGGCGCTGATGCGCCTTGCGCAGGATGAAGCCGACCTGCTCCTGCAGGAGGTAGTCGTGATCGTCGACCTCCTCGGCCTCGACCAGCTTGAGCAGGTTGTCCTCGCCGCTCACCGCAGCCCGTCCCAGGCTTTTATCCCATCCGCCGCGAGGCCACCCATGCGATTGTGGATGCGCGGGCCGCAGGTCATGGCAAGGCAGAACAGGATCTCGTCGGGACGCGGGCCGTCGCTGATGCCGATTTCCATGGCGTCGAAATGGCTGCGCACATAGGCGGCGTTGATGTGGCCGAGCGGCACATCGAGCTTCGACCCGAAGGCGCCGACCTTCTTCGCCGACGGCACGATTGCCTTGGCATCGCCCAGCCGCTCGCGCATGGCGTAGCCGCCCGGCACATGCCACAGCGCACCATGTTCCAGTTCGCCCGCGATGCCGACGATTGCGCCCTTGCCGTAACCGTCGATCTGTTTGACGTCGCCGCCAAGCGCGGCGATGAGCTTGTCGGAGAGCAGCAGACCGAGCGGCTTCAGATCCTCCATCGCGCTTTGCAGATCCTCGACATAGCGCCCGGCGAACGGATTCCTGACCACGGCCATGGCCGCGGCACGCCGGCGCGGCACCTCAGCGACAGGCCCGCCCTCATGAAAAATTTCCTCGCTCAGCACCGCGATCTTGCGGATCGGGAATTCAGGCATGGGCAACTTCCTCCGGTTCATGCTTGTCGGGCGCGCCGAGTGCCACTGCGCCGCTGATGCGGGCCTCCCCACCCAGAAACAGCGCCGATGCGGCAATCAGGCCGCGCCGGCGAAAATCTTCGGCGACGGCAAGGCCATTGTCCAGGGCGCGTGCCACTTCATCAGGTGCAAGCGTGCCGACGGCTTGTGTCACCAGACGCGTGCCAAGATCGCTGTCTGGCGACAAGTCGCGTGCGGGAACGCGTCTGATGGCGGGATTGCCTGGCAGGTCCACCGCATTGGCGATGAGCGTCGCCGCCGCATCTGCCTCGGCGCCGGTCCGCGCCAGCACGGTGACGGCGTCGGCGATGCCGAGCGAGAAGGAGCGGCCTCGCCAGCCGCTGGTGGCAACGCCACGCACGCCATCCGCCGCGCGGATCGTGATCCGGTCGGCCATGCCGTTGCCCGTGCCGGCGACCGCCAATCCCATCGAACGGCCCTTGCCGATGTGAAGGGCGCTGTCGCCGCCATTGTTGACGTAGGCGCGATCGAGCTTGCGCCCGGCAAGCAGCGCGGCGAGCATTTCGTCGGCTACCGATCCGGCCACAGCGGCCATAGGGGTGATGAAGCATTCGGCCAGGGGCATGACGGCTGCTTCCATGCGGCGCGCCGTCGGGCCGGCAAAGGCGCGCGGCGCCAGGAAAAACGCCGGGAGGCGCAGGTCGGGAAGCTCTTCGACCAACTCCATCAGGATGGTCTGGAAGCGAGCGACGGCCTGCTCATAGGCCAGGCGGCTTTCATTCGCCTCGCCAAAGGCCTCGACGATCAGGTCGATCGGCCCATGATTAAGATGTAGCCGCTTGCCGTCCTGCAGCCAGTGCGCTTGCGGGCCTTGCATCACCCGGCCCCGTTCGAACCGGCACGGCGCAACTGTGCCAGCGGCGGCCACGGATTGCCGGCAGGCGCATCGCCGCCGCGGCGCGGATTGAGATATTCGCCGCCCTTGGCAACGATGTCTTCGACGCTGCGTATCTCGGCCTGGTAGCCGCCGAGCCTGACATAGTCGTCGCGGCGCAAGGTAAATTCGATCGGCGCCACCAAGGCCGGCGTCGGCACATAGCCGAAGGCGCCTTCCGGCACCCTGGTGACATCGACCATCAGCGTGATGCCGCCACCCGGCCAGACATAGACCGGCGCGCCGCCGACCGTCACGTAGGTCTTCAGGCCTTGCACCGAGCGGGTGAGATTGACGGGGTTTTCGGTGACGCCGGCGCGCAGCGAGCCGCCGGCGCCGCCGATGAACAGCACGGTGCACAAAGCCGGCTCGCAATTGTCCTCGATCAGATTGACGGATTTCCGCAACCGCTCCGGAAACGGCTTTTCGACCGGCTTCAGCTCGTCGTCGAGTTCGTAATAGGCGAACTGCTCGCCGGTGGTCGAAACCATCAGCAGCGACAGGCCCGGCCGTGCGCCCTTCTTGGCGTTCCATTCGCCGAGGATCGACAGCGGATCCGATATGCTGGTGCCGCCCCAGCCTAGGCCTGGCTCGGAGACCTTGAAATAGCGGCCTGGCGTCGAGCGGCGGCCGACGATCTTGATGCCGGTATCCTGCCAGCCCAGCACCTTGCCGGCCTGGTGTTCGGAGACGACGCCGGTGATGTGGTCGTCGACCACCACGACCTCGTCGACCAGTCCGCGCCATTGCGTGGCGAACATGCCGATGGTCGCCGAGCCGCAGCCGACCCGCATGCGGTGTTCGGCCTTGCCGTCGATGACAGGTGGTTTGCCGGCTTCGACGATCACCGTCGCGCCGCCGTCGATGGCGAGTTCCACCGGCTTGCGGTTGCACAAATCGAGCAGCGCATCACAGGTGGCGCGGCCCTCCGCCTTGGAGCCGCCGGTCAGATGATGCACGCCGCCCAGCGACAGCATCTGCGAGCCATATTCGCCCGTGGTGACATGGCCGATGGCCTCGCCTTGCGACCGCACCACAGCCGTCTCGGGTCCGAGATGACGGTCGGTGTCGATCTTCACCTTGACGCCGCAATAGGAGAAGATGCCTTCGGTCACCACGGTGACGAGATCGACGCCCTCGACCTCCTGGCTGACGATGAAGGGTGCGGGCTTATAGTCGGGATAGGTGGTGCCGGCGCCGATCGCCGTGACGAAGCGGCGGCCGGTGTTGACCAGTTCGCCATCCCACTGCTCGCCCTCGGCGGCAAAGGGCACCATCGCAGCCCCGGTCTCGGCCGCATGGTCGAGGATGGTCAGCGGGTCCATGCGCACGATCCGGCCGGCGACATTGCCATAGCGGTCGCAGGCGCCGGTGCGGCCGTCGGCGATGTAGCACATGACCGGACAGGCATCGCAGCGGATCTTTTCCGCCACCAGCTTTTCGCCGGGATCATGGGTTTCGAAGCGCTCGGCAAGCTCGCTCATTGGCGTGCCTCCTTGTCGCGAATGGCCGCCAAGATGCGGCTTGGCGTTGCCGGCACCTTGGTGACCAGCACGCCAGTGGCGTGACGAATGGCGTTGAGGATCGCCGGCGCCGTCGGGATCAGCACATGCTCGCCCAGGCCCTTGGCGCCGAACGGCCCTTCGGGATCGGGAACCTCGATCAGGATGGTCTCGATCGGCGGCACGTCGCCGATGGTCGGGATGAGATAGTCGTGCAAATTCTCGGTGCGGCTGGGGATGTATTCTTCCATCAGCGCCATGCCGATGCCTTGCGCTATGCCGCCTTCGATCTGGCCCTCGACCATCAGCGGATTGATCGCCTTGCCGACATCATGCGCGGCGGTGATTTTCAAGAGCTTCACCGTGCCGAGCTTGAGGTCGACCTCCAGTTCGGCGATCTGCGCGCCGTAACCATAGACGGCATAGGGCTTGCCCTGGCCCTTGGCGTCGAGGGGCAGCGTGGGCGGATCGTATGTCTCCTCGGCGCGGAAGACGAAGCCGTCGGCATCCGCATCGAGTGCGGCGAGGTCGACGCTGCGCGTCGCCTCGCCCTCGCGGATGACGATCGCCGCGCCATCCAGTCGCAGGGAAGCCTTGTCCGAGACATTGGCGAAGCGCAGGATTTTTTCGCGCAAGGCGCGGCCCGCCTTTTCGGCCGCCTTGCCGGTGACGAAAGTCTGGCGCGAGGCCGAGGTCTTGCCGGCGTCGGGGCTGATCGCCGTATCGGCGCTTTTCAGCTGGAATTTCTCCAGCGGCAGGCCGAGCGCGTCGGCGCAAATCTGGGTGATGACGGTGTTGGAGCCCTGGCCGATGTCGACGGCGCCCTGGTGCAGGATGACGGCGCCCGAGGGTGCGATGCCGACCCTAATGGTCGACGGATTGGGCAGCGAGGTGTTGCCGCAACCATACCAGCACGAAGCGACGCCGACGCCACGCTTTCTATCGATGCTGGCGCTGTTGAACGCATCGGCGTCAGCCGTCGCCCGCGCCCAGTGCGGCCGCAGGGCCTCGAGGCATTCGGCGATGCCGACGCCAGACTCCAGACGCTGTCCAGTAACCGTTTCGGAGCCGTTCCGAAGGCAGTTCGTCAGGCGAAACTCGAGCCGATCCATACCGAGCTTGCCGGCGAGCTCGTCATAAAGCGTCTCCTGCATGATCGTTGCCTGCGGCACGCCGAAGCCACGGAAGGCGCCAGCAATCGGCCCATGCGTGTGGATGGCGCGACCCTCGGCACGATAGTTGGGCGTGAGATAAGGGCCGGACGCATGCACCGGCACGCGGTTGGCCACCGTCGGACCCCAGCTTGCATAGGCGCCGGTGTTGAAATCGCCTTCGAAGACCATGCCTGTGACATGACCGTCGGCATCGGCGCCGATGGTGGCCTGCATTTCGGCGGGATGACGCTTGGTGGTCGACATCATCGATTCGTTGCGGCTGTAGGCAAGGGCGGCCGGCCGCCGGGTCTTCAGCGCCACGAGGCCTATCAGAGGCTGCAGGGAAACGTCGAGCTTGGAACCGAAGCCACCGCCAGTCGCGGTCGGCACGATGCGCACCTTGTCGACGGCAAGGCCAAGCACTTTGGCCGTATCGTCGCGGTCCATGTAGGGTGCCTGGGTGCAGGCGACGACGACCAGCGTGTCGCCGTCGAGATAGGCATAGCCGGCTTCCGGCTCGATATAGGCATGCTCAACATAGGAGGTCTCGATCGCGCCGGTCGCGGTGACGGCCGCATTGGCAAGCGCTGCCTTGGGATCGCCGCGTTCGACAAAACCCCTGGTCAACAGATTGGCCGGGCGGTTTCCGTGGATCAGCCTCGCGCCTTCGGCCTGCGCGTCGCGGGGTTGCAGCACATGCGGCAGCTCGGTCCAACGGATAGGGAAATCCGACAGATCGAGATCGGCAATCGCCTCGCGCTCGCCGGCGACCAGCGCCACCGCCTCGCCGCGAAGCCGGGCAAAGTCTTCGGCCAGCGCCGGTTGGTCGGCGAACGGACCTATGACGCCGAAACAGTTTTTTCCCGGGATGTCGGCGGCCGTGAAAACGCCCGCGATGCCTGGATGCGCCTTCGCCCAGCCATCGATGTCGCCGAAGGCGAAGCCGGCATGATAATGGGGCGAGCGGATCACCAGCACGGCAAGCGCATCGGGCGGAAAGGAATCGCCGCCGAACTTTTCGTCGCCGGTGACCTTTGGAACGCCGTCGAGCCTGACCGGTGACGCGCCAATGGCGTGGCCGGACCGGGGCAGACGGAAGTCCAGGCTGGCGGCCTGGAGGGAGGCCTCCATCACCGCCGCGATGATCTTGCGGTAGCCGGTGCATCGGCAGAGGATCCCGCCCAGCGCGTCCTGCACCTCGGTTTCGGTCGGCCTGGGTTCGGTATCCAGCAGCGCGGTGGCGGCGACCAGCAGCGCCGGCGTGCAGATGCCGCATTGCGCGGCGCCATGCGCCAGGAACGAGGCTTGCAGCGCCGACAGCCTGCCATTGGCCAGTCCTTCGACCGTCGTCACCGCGGTGCCAGCTGCCGAGGCCGCCGGCATCAGGCAGGCGCAGACGGGGTCGCCGTCGACCAGCACCGTGCAGGCGCCGCAATCGCCGGCGTCGCAGCCGACCTTCGTGCCGGTCAGCCGCAATTCGTCGCGCAATACCGAGGACAGCCGGCGCAGCGGCGGCACGCTGACAGAGACAGCGGCGCCATTGACCGCGAAGGCGATATCGGCGCGATCCATGCTCATGCAGCCACCTTGTCGTCCGTCGGCATCGATGCCGCCGCAAGCACCGCGCGCGCAACGATCTCGCGCACGGCGTCGAGCCTGTATTCGGCGCTGCCGCGCACATCGGCGATCGGCGACAGTTCCGTCATCGGCGCGGACCGGACAGCCTCGGCAAGCCCAGTGCCCACTGGCAGCCCGCGCAATGCCGCCTCGACCCCAGCAAGCCGCCTGGCTACGGCCGAGCAGGAGCCGACGGCGATCGCCGCATCCGCGACAACGCCGTTCTCGACCACCAGACGCGCCGCCACCATGGCGATGGAGATGACGAGATAACGCCGGGCGCCGAGCTTGACGAAAGCCGATGTGCCGGCGGGTTTCGGCACGCGGATGGCCGTCAGCATCTCGCCGGGCTGCAAGGCCGTACGGCGGTTGCCGAGGATGAAATCCGACAAGGGCAGATGGCGTGTCGCCGCCGCCGAGCGCAGTTCGACCTCGGCGTCGAGCACGAGCAGCCCCGGCACGCCGTCGGCGGCCGGCGAGGCATTGCAGAGATTGCCGGCGACGGAAGCAACGTTCTGGATCTGCGGCGAGCCGACCTCGCCTGCGGCCTGTTTCAGCGCGTCAAAGGCTGGCGGCAAGGGATGGCGGATGACATCGGTCCAGGTCGTGCGCGCGCCGATCACCCAATGGGTATCGGTCTCGGCGATGCCGCGCAACGCGGCGAGGCCGTTGATGTCCAGGACATTGTCGCGAAACGGCCTGCTGCCCTGCGCCGGATAGAAATCCGTGCCGCCGGCAAGGATGCGCCAGGCGCCCTCGCCAAGCAGCGCGAGCGCCTCGTCGACCGTGGTGGGTTTCGCGTAACGGGTCACGCTTTGCCTTCCCAACAAGATGGGCCTTCCCCGAAAGTGCCCGCCCAAGGCGCTTACCTCGGGACAATTCCCGGCTTTTGACCCGGAAATTCATTCGTATGCAAATGATATCAAGACGGCGGAAATTGTCAAAGCCAGAGTTTTGCTCACCGTCCTTGCCGGAACGCGGGCAACGCGATTGTTATGTCTTCGGAGGTTGACGCGGCCGGCCATCTGGTCAAGTTTCTGCGTCCGGTCGCGTCAGCGGCATCTTTCTACTGGAGCCTGATCCCAACACAGAGAAGAAGGAGGCCCCATGGCCGACGAAGCGCTTGTCGTCATCGACCTGCAGAATGATTTTTGCCCGGGCGGCGCGCTGGCCGTTACCGGCGGCGACGAGATCGTGCCGCTGGTCAATGACATGATACGGCGAACCGACCATGTCGTGCTGACACAGGACTGGCACCCCGCCGGCCATTCCAGCTTCGCCTCCAGCCACCCGGGTTCACAGCCCTATTCGACAATCGAGATGCCCTATGGTCCGCAGACTTTGTGGCCGGACCATTGCATCCAGGGTAGCCTGGGTTCGGATTTTCACTCGGGTCTGGCCTGGACCAAGGCCGAACTCGTCATCCGCAAGGGCTTTCGGCCCGCCATCGACAGCTATTCCGCCTTCTTCGAGAACGATCACGCGACGCCCACGGGGCTCGCCGGCTATCTCAGGGAGCGCGGCATCGACACGCTGACCCTGGTCGGCCTGGCGACCGATTTCTGTGTCGCCTTCTCGGCACTGGATGCGGTCAAACAGGGATTCAAGACCACGGTCAGGCTCGATGCCTGCCGTGGCATCGATCTCAACGGATCGTTCGAGACGATGCTGGCCAAAATGCGCGATGCCGGCGTGACACTCGAAGATCACACGCCGGGCTAACGACGCCGTGGGGGGCATAAAGGGATCCTTGCCGATTGCGATCGGGGCGGCCGGCGCGCTCGCCCTCGCGATGCTGTTTCCGGCAGAAGCCTTCGCGGCCGAAGAGCATGGCTTGCCAGGCGCCACGATATCGCTGTGGTGGGCGCTGCCCTTTGCCGGGCTGCTTTTGTCGATCGCCACCGGTCCACTGCTGTTCCACCATGTCTGGGAACACCATTACGGCAAGATCGCAGCCTTGTGGGCGGCGCTGGTGATCGTGCCGCTCGCGGTCGCCTTCGGTGCTCCGGCCGCAACCGAGGCGGTGCTGCACGCGCTGCTCACCGAATACATGTCGTTCATCGTGCTGCTGTTCGCGCTCTATACGATTTCAGGCGGCATCCTGCTTGCCGGCAACATCCACGGCACACCGCTGGTCAATGCAGGACTGCTGATCGTCGGAGCGCTGCTTGCCTCGGTCATCGGCACGACCGGCGCCTCGATGATCCTGATCCGGCCGATCCTGCGCGCCAACGATGCCAGGCCTTTCAATGCCCATGTCGTCATCTTCTTCATTTTCCTGGTGTCCAACATTGGCGGCTCGTTGACGCCGCTCGGCGACCCGCCGCTGTTCGTCGGCTTCCTGCGCGGCGTCGACTTCTTCTGGACAACGACGAATCTCTGGCGCGAGACGCTGTTCGTCGGCGTCGTCGTACTGGCGGTGTTCCTGGCGATCGACATCATCCTGCACCGGCGCGAGGCTGGCGCACCGAAGATCAAGGATCCGACACCCGATACGAAGGTGCGGCTGCGTGGCCTGGCCAACCTCCCGCTGCTGGCCGGTGTGATCGGCGCCATCCTGCTGTCGGCGGCCTGGAAGCCGGGCGTGAGCTTTTCCGTGTTCGGCGTCGGTCTCGAACTGCAGAACCTGGTACGCGACGCCGTCATCCTCGCGCTGGCCCTGCTGTCGCTTCCCCTTTCCTACAAGAGCCACCGCGAGGCGAACGGCTTCAACTGGGGCCCGATCGCTGAAGTGGCCAAATTGTTTGCCGGCATCTTCATCTGCATCGTGCCGGTCGTCGCCATTTTGAGAGCCGGCCATGACGGCGCGCTGGCGCCTCTGGTCGCGCTGGTGACCTCGGCGCAAGGCACGCCCAATGACCTCGCCTATTTCTGGCTGACCGGGGCGCTGTCGTCCTTCCTCGACAACGCGCCGACCTATCTGGTGTTCTTCGAGCTGGCCGGCGGCGACACTCAGCACCTGATGACCGAGTTGGCCTCGACGCTCGCCGCGATCTCGGCGGGTGCCGTGTTCATGGGCGCCAACACCTATATCGGCAACGCGCCCAACTTCATGGTCTATGCCATTGCCAGGCATCGCGGGGTGAAGATGCCGGGCTTCTTCGGCTATATGCTGTGGTCCGGGCTGGTGCTGATCCCGACCTTTTTGATCGCGGGTTTTCTGTTCTTTGGCTAGATTTATCCAACGCAATTCCGGGCGGAAGACCGCTACACACTCTTCCTGGAATGCTTCTGTCAGCCGACGCCGACATAGCGCCTGACCGCCGACGGGTCGGCACGCAGTTCCTCGACATCGACCGTTTCGCGGTTGCGGCCGTTTTCGATGAAACAAACGCGGTCGGCGACCGACAGAACGGCATCGACCCGCTGCTCGACCAGGATGGTAGACACGCCCATCTCGCGCAGCTTCGACACCGTCTCGCGGATTTTCCCGATCATCGATGGCATCAACCCTTCGGTCGGCTCGTCGAGCAAGAGCACCTGCGGCTCGAGACAAAGCGCACGCGCCATGGCCAGCATCTGCTGCTCGCCGCCCGACAGCGTGCCGGAGCGCTGCCGCAGCCGCTGACGCAGCAGCGGGAAGAGGTCGAGCACCTGCTCCTTCGTCGCCTTGCCCTTGCCGCGCGCCATCAGCCCGATCTCGATGTTCTCGGCCACCGTCATCTCGGCGAACAGCCGCCTTCCCTGCGGCACATAGGCGACGCCGGCCTTCGGCACTTCATGCGCCGGCAGGCCGGTCAATTCCTTGCCGGCAAGGCTGATCGAACCGGCACTCGCCGGAACCAGGCCCATGATCGCCTTCAGCGTCGTCGTCTTGCCGGCGCCGTTGCGGCCGAACAGGCACAGCACCTCGCCCTTGTTCAGCGCGAGGTCGAGCCCGTAGAGCACCTGGACCTCGCCATAGAAGCAATTCAGCCCCGAGATCGCCAGTGCTTCCGCCTTGCTGGTCTCCGCCTTGTTCGTTTCGATCATGGGGCGGTCCCCAGATAGGCTTCCTGCACCGCCTTGTTTTCGCGGATCGCCTCGGGCGTGCCTTCAGCCAGGATCTTGCCGGCGTTGAAGACCGTGATGCGGTCGGCAAGCTGCATGACGACCGGCATGTTGTGCTCGATCAGAAGGACGGTGGCACTCTTGGCGATATCGCGCACGAGTTCGATGAAATTATCGATCTCGCCATCGGCCAGGCCTTGCGTCGGCTCGTCGAGGATCAGCAGGCGCGGCTTCAACGCCAGGCCCATCGCCACTTCCAGCAACCGCTGATGGCCGTAGGACAATTGCCCGGCCGGCATATGAGCGCGGTCGGCCAGCCCTGTACGTTCGAGCGCCGACATGACGCCCGCGCGCAATGCATCCTTCGAGCGGATGTCGCTCAGTGTGAGCTGCACCGGCAGCGCAACATTGTCATATACGCTGAGGTTGGCGAAGACACTGGTGATCTGGAAGGTGTAGGCAATGCCCCGTCGGACCCTGACATAGGTCGGCAGACCGGTGATATCGGCGCCGTCGAAGACGATCGTTCCCGAAGATGGCTGGATGCGGCCGCTGATCAGGCTGACGAAGGTGGTCTTCCCCGCCCCGTTGGGGCCAATGACGGCGCGAATTTCGCCGGGCATCAAGGCGAAGTCGACATTGTCGACGGCGCGCAGGCCGCCGAAGTCGCGCGACAGGCCCTTGGTGGTCAAAAGCGGTGTCATGGCAGCCATCCGAGCCAGCGCTGGCGGATGGTGCCGAGAATCCCTTTGGGAAAAAACAGCACCAGCAGGATCAGCGCGATGCCGACGATCAGCAGATAGGCCGATGTGTAGCCGCTGGTGAGGTCGATGACATAGTACATGAACAGCGTGCCGATCAGCGGTCCGAGCGTTGTGGCGGCACCGCCGAGCAAGACCCACAGCAGCGGCAGGATCGAATATTGCACCGAAGCGAAGCTCGATCCGACATAGCCGAACAGCAGCGCGTAGGCGGCCCCCGAGGCCGCGCAGATCGTGCCGGAGACGACCACGGCGGCCAGCTTGTTCGAGAACGTGTCGTAGCCCAGCATCCTCGTGCGTTCTTCGTTTTCACGGATGGCGACCAGCACGCGGCCATAGCGGGAGCGGACGACGGCAAGCGTGATCAGCAGCACGAGCGAGAACAACCCGAGTGCCGTCATGTAGCGCATGGTCGGATTGGTGAGATCGAGCGACGTCGCGCCGAAGGTAAGGACACGCGCCGGCTGCGGCACGACCTGGCCTTGATCACCGCCGGTCCACGCCGCGAAATAGAGGATGGCGAGGTAGAAGACCTGGGCGAACATCATGGTGACGATCATGAAGGCGACACCCGTGGTGCGCAGTGCCAGCAGGCCGATGATCAGGGCGAGAGCGGCGCCGCAGGCGAGACCAGCGGCGAATGCCGCCGGCACGCCCCAGCCCAACTGGATGATGGCAAGCCCGGCGCCATAGAGCCCGGCGCCGAAGAACATGGCGTGGCCGAGGCTGAGCAGGCCGACATAGCCGAACAGCATGTTGTAGCCCATGGCAAAGACCGCCAGCACCATGATGCGGGCCAGCAGGCCATGATAGTATTCCGGCAGGACGAAGCTCAGCACGAAGAGCAGGGCGATGACGCCGAGATGGAGCGCGTAGGCCTTTGCCGGCGAAGCTTCGCTCATCGCGCTGCCGTCCCGAACAGGCCTTGCGGGCGGAACACCAGCACCATGGCGACCAGCAGCGTGGCGATGATCTTGGCCAAGGTCGGCGAGAAGAACATCGAGATGATGCCGTCGGACAGGCCGATCAGCACGGCGGCGACGACGGTGCCGCGCAGCGAGCCCAGCCCGCCGATGATGACGACGATGAAGGAAAGCAGCAGCGGATCCTGTCCCATCAGATAATGCGCCTGGCTGATCGGCACGATCAGCACCGCGGCGATGGCCGCCAGCATGGCGCCGAGCGCGAAGACGCCGCCATAGACGCGGCCGACTGGGATGCCGAAGGCCTGCGCCGTCTCGCTGTCATACTGCGTGGCGCGCATGATCAGGCCGATTTTCGTGCGCGTCAGCACCAGCCATGTCGCGATCAGCAGCAGCGCGGAGGCGGCGATGATCGACAGCTTGTAGCCGGAATAGCCGAACCACGGCAGAAGGATGCGGTAGCTGAAGGGCGGCTCGACGGGCCGCGCTTCAGGACCATAGAAGGTTAGCGCCAGCTGCTGGATGATGTAGAGCATGCCGATCGTGGCGACGATGGTGCCTTCAGGATTGTAATTGAGCCGGCGCAGCACCAGCCGCTCGGCGACCAGCGCGATGGCGCCGACGATCAGCGGTGCGATCACCAGCGCCGCCAGGAAACCGAGTGCCGGGTGGCCCGAGATCGCCGTGGTGATCGCCCAGGCAAGCACGGCACCGAGCATGAAGAATTCGCCATGGGCGACGTTGACGACACGCATGACGCCGAACACCAGCGACAAGCCCAGCGCCGTCAGCGCCAACACGGCAGACGTGACGAGGCCTTCGAGGGTTGCCAGGAGGAGATGGGGTCCGAAGTGCATTGATTACACGCTTGAGAGGGCGGCACGAAGCTCCTCCCTCTGCCCTGCCGATTCCGGCAAGACAGAGGGGGGTGCCTTGGCGCTCACGCTCGGAGAATGGCCAAGCTCACAGTGCCTGCGTCGTGTAATCGCCTTCGGCCTCGTAGAGCCCGTCCTCGATCTTGGTCTTGTGGACGACCTTGAGCTTGCCGCCTTCGACCTTGGAGATGTTCTGGATGCCGAAGCACTGGTGGATCTTGCCGTTGAAGGTTTTGGCACCTTGCGGATGCTCCGGCCCTTCGGCGAATTCCTTCAGCGCCTCGGTCGCCTCGACCAGCTTGGCGCGGTCTTCCGGTCCCTTGTAGCCGGCATCCTCCATCGCCTTCTTCACGACGTAGAGCGTTTCCCAGCAGCCGAACATATGCGCGGCGGTGGAGACGTCCTTGGGATCGCCGACGGCGGCGCCATTGTCGTCGATGCCGACCGCGGCGCGATAGGCTTTCTGCGCTTCGGTGTCATCGGCCTGGGCGTAGCGCGGCGAGCCTTCCCAGAAATGGCTGCCGTCGAGGAATTCCAGCCCAGGGCTGTTGATGTCGACGGCTTCCAGCGAATCGATGAAGCCGAACAGCTGCGGCCGGTTCGAGCCGTAGAACTCGCCGAGTTCCTTGACGAAGGTGAGCACCGCCGGCCCTACCATGACGTGATAGATGACCTCGGTCTCGGTCGGGATCTGCGGGAAATATTTGGTGAAGGAGGATTCCGTCGGCGGAATGGCGATCTGCGCGATCACCTCGGCGCCCTGCGCCTTCAGTGCCGGCGGCAGGTAGTCGCGATGGTCATAGCCGAAGGCGAAATCCGGGAATATCTGCGTCACCTTCTTGCCGGCATTGGCCGCGATCCACGGCGCCATCGACTGGATCTGGCTCTTCACGTCGGTGATGCCGGGCTGGAAGACGTAGCGGTTCAGCTTGGTCGAGGCGACATGGTGGCCTTCGCTGACGACGAAATAGGGCATCTTGGCTTCGCCGGCGGCGGGCGCCGAGCCGATGACGACGTGCGAGAACAGCGTGCCGAAGACGATGTCGGTCTTATGCTGGGTGGCGAACTTGCCGACCACCTCAGCGCCACGGCCGGGGTCCGTGCCGTCATCCTCGATGATCACCTCGACCTGGCGGCCGTTGATGCCGCCGGCGGCGTTGATCGCCTTGATCGCGGCAGCGGTCGTCTTCTCGTACCAGCGGCCATAGGCGGCGCCGATGCCGGTGCGGTGCGACTGGAAACCGATCTTGAT
Organism: Mesorhizobium sp. ES1-6; assembly: GCF_020164775.1. Lineage (NCBI taxonomy): Bacteria > Pseudomonadati > Pseudomonadota > Alphaproteobacteria > Hyphomicrobiales > Phyllobacteriaceae > Mesorhizobium > Mesorhizobium sp. ES1-6. The sequence continues at coordinate 37,340 of NZ_JAIUGU010000015.1, read as the reverse complement.
CGGCGCCGAGCTTTGGGCCTGGGAGTAGCGGACGAAGCCGGGCGCCACGGCAAGGCCGGCACCTGCCGCGAGTCCCTTCAGTGCGGTGCGACGAGTGAAGCCTGACTTGGAGAGGTCGAAAAATCCGTTCTTGTCAGTCACGTTCGTTCCCCTGTTTTTGCGTTTTGACCAACGATAAGGCGGCTCGAACATCCTCGGCAAGAGGATGCAAAATTGCATGTGTACAAACTAAATCACCAAAGACCTGGCCTGGCAAGCGAGCTTTCCCTCGGGGCATGCCCACGGGATCGCTTGTGTCACCCGACCGTCGGCGTGGCAAGCAGCCAGAGACCGAAAATGGTGTAGGCGATCATCAAAACGGTGAGCGGGAACTGGCTGAGCGCGGCGCCGGCGGGCCGGGGGTGCAGGCGCCAGGCAAAGCCGTGGGCGACGAGGACGGCGAGCACATGGCCAAGGATGATCGCGCCGGCCTGGATATTCCACAGCCACCATGCCGACGCTGCCCCGGAAACGATGCCGGCCTCGACCTGCATGTCGGCGGTGCCGAACAGGTTCCAACCCAGCGCAAAGGGGTCGGACAGGGAGGTCAAGGCATACTGGCCGTCGACGAGCAGCGCCGTCAGATAGTGCGCGACATGATAGGCGAGCGCGATCGGCACGATCGACCACACCAGCAGCCCCGCCGCCTGGGCGAGAGGCCTATCGCTGCCGGCCAGACGCTGGCCGATGAAGACCGCGAGCAGGAACGCGCCCGCGAGCAGCACGAATGTCAGCACAAGACCCAGGCTGCCGCTGCCGATCACGGCCGTGCGGCCGGGAAATTCCAGCGGATTGATGCCGAACAGGCCGAGCCAGAAGAAAGTCTTCGACACGCCATCGAAGGAGACCGAGGACAAAGCGAGCAGCAGGAAGGCGATGCCGCTGGCCGGCAAGGGTTCGGCCGCCAGCAGCTTGGCACCCGGCCAGCACAGGCCGAGACGGCCCTGTTCATCGCGTCCGACAGTGGCGAAACGCGCCACCATCGAAAAGAACATGGTCAGGAATTCGCCGCTTCGGCTCCACTTGTCGTGGCCGAACAGCAGCATGGCGATGAGGGTAACCAGCCAATAGAGCCCGGCGGCAAAGGCAAGCCGTGCCGGATCATCGGGTGCCGGATCGATGAGCTCGAACCAGGCAAAGGCGAAAAATAGAACAACGGCCGGCCAGCAGCCGAGCCATTGCGGAAGACGCCAGGCCCCCACATCGCCTCTGCCGGTCAGGCGCGACAGCAGCCGCCACGGCCCGTACCAGGGGTTGAGCCACGACCAGAGATCGCCGAACACGCCTTGCAGCAACGTCAGGCCGGCCCAGAGCAGCGTCCAGATGACCAGCGGTAGCGGGTTGGAGAGTGGGTCGCGGCTGCCGAAGAGGCCGGCGGCGATGAGGATTGCAAAGCCGGCAAAGGAGATCGGACTGACGGTGGTGCGGGCACTGTCGTTGAATGTGAAAAGCGGCAGGCGCCGACGCCAGAAACGGCCGAGGGTGTCGGGCGGTAGCAGGGCAAGGACGAGGAAGCTGATGGCCACCGCGAAGGCGCCGCCGATCAGGTAGTAGCCGGTGGGGAGGAGGAGGACGTGGCCACGGTCGGAGGCGTGGGCGAAGGCGGGGGTGGGTAAGAGGACCAAGGCAAAGGAGATAGGAACGAGGCCGCAAAGATGCCGCTCTATGGCTTGGCGCCCTTCCTCTCCCCCGTCGATCGGGGGAGAGGTGTCGAGCGTAGCTCGACGGAGTGGGGGTCGACCCTGGCGCGGATCAAGACGCTGCGTACACGCGATCCTCTTTCCTATGTCAGTTGCGGCGGTTTCTAGGTGGTTCCCCCACTCCGTCGCCGCTTCGCGGCGCCACCTCTCCCCCCTCCGGAGGGAGAGGAAAGGAGCCAGGGAACTCGACCTATCCAAGAGCCCCGTTACCTCACACCTTGACCAGCTGCTCCACGCGGTCCTTCTGCCCGAAAATCCGCAAATACCGCTCGATCTCCTTGAGATCGCCGGTCGCCTTGGCCGGGTTGTCGGAGAGCTTGACCGCCGGGCGGCCATTGGCTTCGGTCACCTTGCAGACCAGCGATATGGCGTCCAGGCTGTTGGTTTCGGTCGGCGCGCAGCCTTCGAAGTCGTTGGTCAGGTTGGTGCCCCAGCCGAAGGACATGCGCACCTTGCCCTTGAAGTGGCGGTAGGTCTCCTCGATGGTTTCGACCTCGAGCCCATCGGAGAAGATCAGCAGCTTCTGCCTGGGGTCCTTGCCCTTCTCGCGCCACCAGTCGATGATCTTTTCGCCGCCTTCTATGGGCGGAGCGCTGTCGGGACGGAAGCCCGTCCAGTCGGCGACCCAGTCCGGGGCGTCGCGCAGGAAGGAAGCGGTGCCGAAGGCGTCGGGCAGCACGATCAGCAGATTGCCGCCATAGTAGCGCTGCCAGTCCTGCAGCACCTTATAGGGTGACTGCTTCAGCTCTTTTTCCGAATTGGCGAGTGCGGCAAACACCATCGGCAGTTCATGCGCGTTGGTGCCGAGCGCCTCGAGGTCGTTGTCCATGGCCAGAAGCACGTTGGAGGTACCGGTGAAGGCTTCGCCGATGCCTTCCTTCAGCGCCTCGACGCACCAGCGCTGCCAGAGGAAGGAATGGCGCCGCCGGGTGCCGAAATCGGAAATGCGGATGCCGGGCAGCGCCTTCAGCCGTTCGGTCTTGGCCCACATCTTGGCCTTGGCGCGGGCATAGAGCACATCGAGCGCGAACGGACCGAAGGCCCGCATGGCCGCGCGCGAGCGCAATTCGTTGATGATGGCGAGCGCCGGGATTTCCCACAGCGTGGTGTACATCCACGGCCCGCTGAAGGTCAGCTCATACTGGCCGTCGCGCTTGGAGAGTTCGTAGTCGGGCAGCCGGAAGCCTTCGAGCCAGGCGAGGAATTCGGGCTCGAAAATCTGCTTGCGGCCGTAGAAATTGTTACCGCCCAGCCAGATCATCTCCTTCTTGGAGAAGCGTAGCGTGCGGGCATGGTCGAGCTGTTCGCGCAACTCGCCTTCGTCGATCTCGTCGGCGAGCCGAACCGAGGTGGTGCGGTTGATCAGCGAGAAGGTGGCATCGACCTTGGGATACATGCCCCAGATCATCTGCAGCATCAAGAGCTTGTAGAAGTCGGTGTCGAGCAGGCTGCGCACGATCGGATCGAGCTTCCAGGTGTGGTTGTAGACGCGCCGCGCAATATCGGTCCTGGCCATGTCTCGTTACCGCCTTCGCTGCCCTGCCACCACAATAGCGACAGGCCTCATAGCATCGAATTGGCCAGAACGCTGCCCGCTTTCAGGCTGGCCCGACAAAAAGAGAGCCCTGCGTATGTCTATGAAGATTTGCCGCCCATCACCTTGAGCGCGGGACGTTTGCGGCGGGTGACGAGGCGGCCCGCCACCGGGGCGTCGGCGCGGCCGTCATCCCCGGCCTTCTCGGCGAACAGCCAGTCCATGAACACCTGCACGATCGGCGTCGCCCGCATTTCGTTGCGGCAAACGACATAGAAATCATCGACCGCCGGCACCGACAGGCTGAACGGAGCGACCAGCATGCCCCTGGCCAGCAGCGCGCTTGCCGTCACCGAGTCGCCCAGCGCCACGCCATGGCCGTGCACAGCGGCTTCCGCCGTCATGCGCGCATCGCCCAGATGATGGCGGCGGCCGCGCTCCAGGTCCAGCGCGTCGGCGGCGGCCAGCCAGGTGTGCCACTCGCGGCCATCGTCGCCATGCAGCAAGACATGGTCGGCAAGGTCGCGAACATTGCGGATCGGCCGGTTGTTGATCAAGGTCGGGCTGACCACCGGGAACAGCTCCAGGCCCGACCATTTGCGCATCCAGCAATCGGCCCAGCTGCCATCGCCATAGTGCACGCAGACATCGATATGCGGCGCACGGATATCCCTTGGGTCGTTGGAGGGAATGAGCGTCAGCTGGATGTCGGGATATTGCGCGGTGAAGCTGCCCAGCCTCGGCGTCATCCACAAAAGCAGCAAGGCGGGCACGCAGGACACCGACAGCGCGCCACTGCTAGCCGGCCGCGTCAGCCGCTGCGTGGCGGCGGCGATGCCATCGAAGGCCGTCGAGACCGCCGGCAAGAGTTCGGCGCCATGCGGGGTCAGCTTGACGCGCTGGCCGACGCGTTCGAACAGCTTGACGCCGAGCGACTGCTCGAGCGCCTTGATCTGGTGGCTGACGGCGCCATGTGTGACATTCAGCTCACTCGCCGCCTTGGTCAGCGAAGCATGGCGCGCCGTGGCCTCGAAGGCGCGCAGCGGGTTGAGAGGGGGCAGGCGCTTGGCCATGGATGCTCGGCTTTATTGTGAGATTTTCTCACAGAAACCACCCTAACAATATCAATTGCTTTTTCAATGCGGCTGCCGGACACTTTTGCCTGGAACAAGCACCAAGGCGTGAAATTGCAGGCAGCCAGCGGGGCAGCGACCGACCGGGCGACGGCCGGTTTGCCTGGAGTCGCCGACGGTCGTACTGCGCCAGTCCAGGAGGAGCGGATATGGGTTACAACAGCGACAAGCTCGACGCGTTGCGGCGCAAATATGGCGAGAGCCATGGCGGCGAGATGTTCGACCCGAAATTCCGCAAAGTCGCCGACAAGATCTTCAACAAGGCGGGCACACGCCTTGCCCCCTATTCCGGCATCCCGACCTTCCTTGCCGCGCCCTACCGCGAGATCGCGGCCGAGAACCCGGATTTCGGCGACCTGCAGGTGGCGATGATAGGTGTGCCGATGGATCTCGGCGTCACCAACCGGCCGGGCTCGCGCTTCGGGCCGAGGGCGTTGCGCGCCATCGAGCGCATCGGCCCCTACAATCACGTGCTGGAATGCGCCCCGACACATGAGCTCAGGGTCGCCGACATCGGCGACACGCCGTTCCGCAGCCGCTACCGGCTGGAGATCAGCCATGAGGATATCGAGCGCCGCACCAACCAGATCGTCGATGCCGGCGTCATCCCGCTGTCGGTCGGCGGCGACCATTCGATCAGCCATCCGATCCTGAAGGCGGTCGGCAAAAAGGCGCCCGTGGGCCTCATCCACATCGACGCCCACTGCGACACCAGCGGCCTGTTCGACATGACCAAGTTCCACCATGGCGGGCCGTTCCGCAACGCGGTGCTCGACGGCGTGCTCGACCCGACCCGCACCATCCAGATCGGCATTCGCGGCTCGGCCGAATACCTCTGGGAGTTTACCTACGAGTCTGGGATGACCGTGGTCCACGCCGAGGAGGTGACCGGGCTCGGGATTCCCGCCATCATCGAAAAGGCGCGCAAGATCGTCGGCGACGGTCCGACCTACGTGTCCTTCGACATCGACAGCGTCGATCCGGCCTTCGCGCCGGGCACCGGCACGCCAGAAATCGGCGGGCTGACCACGCGCGAGGTGCTTGAACTGCTGCGCGGACTCAAGGGCCTCAACATCGTCGGCGGCGACGTCGTCGAGGTGGCGCCGCAATATGACGCGACCACCAACACCGCGCATGCCGGCGCCCAGGTGCTGTTCGAGATATTGAGCCTGATGGTGTTCAGCCCGGCCGTGACCGGCAAGGGAGCCTGACGATCAGAACCAAGGCGGCCGCCGCGCTGGAGCCGGCGGCCGACCCAAACAATCAAAAGCTTCCAGAAGGGGAATGACAATGACAATCCACTCGACACTGAAATCATCCATTGCCGCCATCCTGGTGCTGGGCGCCACCGGTCTTGGCTTTGCCACGCAGGCAGCCAATGCCGACGCGCTGGCCGATATCACCAAGGCCGGCACCATCAATGTCGGGGTCTTCGCAGACTTCCCGCCCTTCTCCTCGGCCAGTGCCGATATGAGCCTCAAGGGTTATGACATGGACGTCGCGCAATACATCGCCGACACGCTCAAGGTGAAGCTCAACACCGTCGCCGTCACCGGCCAGAACCGCATCCCATATCTCAACGACCACCGTGTCGACCTGCTGATGAGCGTCGGCTACTCGAAGGAGCGTGAGCAGGTCATCGACTTCGCCGCCGCTTATGCGCCCTATTACATCGCGGTGATCGGTCCCGCCGCAATGAACGTCAAAGGCAAGGAAGACCTTGCCGACAAGTCGATCGCCGTCAATCGCGGCACGCTCGAGGACACCTCGCTGACCGAGGCCGCTCCCGCTTCCGCCGACATCAAGCGTTTCGACAATTACAATTCGGTGATCCAGGCCTTCATCTCCGGCCAGACCCAGTTGATGGTGGTCGGCAACGATGTCGGCGCCCAGGTGCTGGCCAAGCAGGACGCGCTGAAGCCGGAGCAGAAGTTCCAGCTTCTGACCTCGCCCTCGCATATCGGCCTCAACAAGAATGAGGATGCCCTCAAAAAAGCGGTCAACGACGCCATCGCCAAGATGCTCGCCGACGGCAAGCTGGATGAAAGCTCGAAGGCCTGGCTGAAGACGCCGCTCAACCCCGACAATCTCAAGGATTGAGTTGCCGTGGCCTTCGGCTGGCTCCCGGGTGCCGTGGGCGACATCGCGCATGGCGCCGCCACGACGATCCTCTTGATCGCCGTGACCACGCTGGCGGGAACGCTGCTCAGTATCCTGGGCGCCGCCGGACGGCGAAACGGCCCCGCGCTGCTGCGCCGGGCCATCGCCTGGTATGTCGAGGTGATGCGCAACACGCCCTTCCTGGTGCAGCTGTTCTTCATCTTCTTCGGCCTGCCGAGCCTCGGCATCAGGCTCGATCCGATCCTGGCCGCCATGCTGGCGATGACGCTCAACATGGCGGCCTACACGATCGAGATCGTCGGCGCCGGGCTCGACGCCGTGCCGCACGGACAGACGGAAGCGGCCCTGGCGCTCGGGCTGCGGCCGCGTCAGGTGTTCATCAAGATCGTGCTGCCGCAGGCGCTCAAGATCATCTATCCGGCGCTGACCAGCCAGATCGTCATCATGATGCTGGAGTCGGCCGCTGTGTCGCAGATCGCGGTGCGCGAGCTGACCTATGAAGCCGACATGCTGCAGGCGCGCACTTTTCGCTCGTTCGAGACCTATTTCGTCGTCACGCTGGTCTATCTCGCTTTGTCGATGGCCCTGCGCCGGCTGCTGGTGACAGGCGGGCGCCGCGCGCTCGGAGCTGGTGTGTCATGATCGAGTTCACGCTCTGGGACATCATACGCAACCTTCTGCTCGCGGCCCGCTGGACGGTGCTTTTGTCGCTGGCCGCCTTCATCGGCGGCGCGCTGGTCGGAATGGCGGTGCTGTTCTTCAGGATCTCTGAGAATAAATGGAGCCGGCGCCTTGCCTCCGGCTATATCGCCTTGTTCCAGGGAACGCCGCTGTTGATGCAGCTCTTCCTGATGTTCTTCGGCCTGCCGATGCTCGGCCTGCGCATCGAGCCCTGGACGGCCGCCGTGCTCGGCCTGACCTTCTTCGCCAGCGCCTATCTGGCCGAAATCTGGCGTTCGGGGGTCGACGCGCTGCCGCTTGGCCAGTGGGATGCCGGCGCCAGCCTTGGCCTGCACTACCTCCAGGAACTGCGGCTGATCATCCTGCCGCAGGCGTTCGCGATCACCCGCGCGCCGACGGTCGGCTTCCTGGTTCAGCTGATCAAGTCGACGGCGCTGACATCGATCATCGGCTTCGAGGAACTGGTGCGGACCTCGAACGCCATCAACAACGCGACTTTCGAACCGTTCAAGGTCTATGGGCTGGTGGCGCTGATCTTCTTCCTCATGTGCTTCCCGCTGACCCAATATGCGCGCCGGCTCGAACAGCGCGCGGCGCGACACTGAGTCGAAGGATTGAAGGCGCGAATGGCTACTTTGCGCCGCATCCGGTCATTCGGCGAGTTGCCAGTGTTCCAAAAAGCGGACGTTAGTTCGTCGATGACCATGCGCCCATATAAGCAGCCGCCCCTTACCTCAGGGAGCCAGGCCGTGCTTCCTCAAGTAGTACTCGGTGATCGTGAGGCGTGCCTGATTGCCAATCGAGTAGACAAATTCGGTGCCGCGTATCTGGGCTGGGTGCTTTCGGCAATCAGTTCGGAAAGCAGACCATCAGGTTCCGGCCCCGTTCCAGCCGTCTAGGGGGCGGCCGGTAAGAGCGCCCACTAACTTGGTCCTCAAAGCCGCGTTCGCCGATCTGCTCTCCGCATCGAGCGAGCTCCGATTGCCGCGACGCTCGTAACTCATCTTACCGTGCCCGCCCTTTATCCTCGACTGGCCTGGTGCTCTGGTGCCGGCGCCGAGCCGGAGCACTATCCGGCGGACAAGGACGCCAGGGGCGGTCACAGCCCCAGTGCCGTAGCGACCCGTTCCTGGAAATACTGCACTCCCCGCTCATGCCGCCCCGAAAGCGGGCCGGAGCTATAGGCCCCGGCGGCATAGTTGCGATGCGTATCGGCGCAGATGGTGTAGTCCTCGCGTACGACGGCCAGAGTGCCTTGCACGGATTTTGCCCTGCTCTCGGATGCTTCCGCAGAGGTGTCGGCAAAGAAGAAATGGTAGTGCTGGTCTGCATGATGCGGTGAGGTTGGGTTGATCCGGCTAACGTTCATGCCGCCATCAAAAAGCGACAGCGTCCAGTTCGGCCACATCCAAAGCCATTTGCCGCGATAGAACAGACCGTCTTTCGGCGGTGCGGTCATCCGGACATAACCGGGATGGGCGGTGGTCTGGAAAGCTTCGAAGTCGATGGCAGCGTAGAACGAGGGGTGCGTGCCAGGGATGTGGTAGCCTTCGACGAAATTGTCGGTGTAGATCTTCCAGTTCGCCGCAAAGCTGACGGTGGCCTGATCGGTGGCGGCATAGGTCTCCAACGGCTCGTCCGCCAGTTCGGCGGGCAGAGAGCCAAGTTGATCCAGAAGACTTTCTTTCGGGTCGAGTGCCGCGAAGAGCAGCCCGCGCCATTCGGACAACTGCACCGTCTCCAGCGGCCAGTCCTCGGCGATGATCGCGGGATCCTTGCCATACCATGGGGCCTGCACCAGCCGTCCGGTGTCGGCAAAGGACCATTTGTGATAGGGACAAACGATCAGCCCGCATTTGCCCGCGCCATCGGCCAGAAGTTTCGCCCCCCGGTGGCGGCAGACATTCTTGAACCCGCGCAAGGTCCCGTCCCGGCCCCGGATGGCGAAGACCGGCGTGCCGGCGATGTCGATGGCAAGGTATTGACCTGATGTCGCGACTGAGGCGACAGGCCCCATGAACTGCCAGGTGTGCGCGAAAATGCTGCCCCGTTCCTGCTGCCAGATGTCATCGCGGACATAAAGCGAAGGGTCCAGGTTCAGGTATTGCAGGGGCGGAGTGTCGAGTGGCAGGTGGTCGGGCCGCAAAGTGTCTGGCGTCATAGGCTAACCTCGAGTTGCTGCCATCCTGTCGTAAGCGGGGCGACATCGCAAGGGATGGGCTCTGCTGCGCACAGCCTGTAAGCCGGTGTGCAATTTTGCTTTAGCGCAAATTTGCTGGAATTGCGGTTCCAATTCTGCGACCTGGTAGTCGACCGCGATCATCACGTCGGATGCCTTAACCTCAGCACAGGTTCCAGCCGACTTCGAGCACAGTTCGTCGTCCGCTTGATGAGCGCCCGGTATCAGTGTGGTGCGGTTCGCTCGCGAACGACGAGGATGGGGTCGTCAGCTGACGAGGCAAACTTTGCCCGATGGCTGTAAACTCGAACGGCAGCTTACCGACGAGCGCTTCCTAGAAGCAGACCGTCCGGATACGGCCCTATTGAGATGTCCCTGCCGCCGCACCGGCGCCCCCCCTTTGCCCTTCAGTGCCCAAACGCCAGCGATGGCGCGATGCGGTCGCGCCTTAGCCAGCGCGCCAGAAGCAGCGCCGCCACCACGGCCAGTCCGCTGGACAGGCCGATCCAGATGCCGACGCCGTGGAAGCCGAAATGGAAGGCGAGCAGCACGCCGAGCGGCAGGCCGACGCCCCAATAGCCGATCGCGGCGTAGATCATCGGCACCTTGGTGTCGTGCAGGCCGCGCAGCATGCCGGCTGCAACCGCCTGCGCGCCGTCGAAGACCTGGAACAGGGCGGCGAACACCAGGAACGACACGGCAAGCGCGATCACCCTGGCATTGGCGGGATTGCCAAGGTCGATGAAGGCGCTGATCAGCAGATGCGGCCAAAGCACCATCACCAGGCCCATCAGCGCCATGAACGAGACGCCGATGACGAAGGCGGTCCAGCCGGCGCGCGACACGCCCTCGGGATTGCCGGCGCCATGTGCCAGCCCGACCCGCACCGTGACCGCCTGGTTGAGACCAAGCGGGACCATGAAGGAGATCGAGGCGATCTGGATGGCGATGGCGTGCGCGGCGAGCGAATCGGCGTCGATCAGGCCCATCAGCAGGGCCGCCGCGTTGAAGATCGTCACCTCGAAGGCAAGGATACCGGCGATAGGCAGGCCGAGCCGCAACAAGCCCTTGAAGCGCGGCCAGTCGGACCGCCAGAAGCGGCCGAACAGATGGTAGCGCCGGAACTTCTTCTCCCACATCACCACGACGGCCATGCCGACGAACATCAGCGTGCTGGACAGCGAGGTGGCAAGGCCGGAGCCGGCGATGCCCATGGCCGGAAAGCCGAGATTGCCGAACATGAATACCCAGTTGGCAAACACGTTGAAAGCCACGGCGACGAAGACGATGACCAGAGCCCAGCCGGGCCGCTCCAGCGCCGAGATGAACGAACGCAGCACGATGTAGCCGTAGAAGGGCAGTACCGCCCATTCGAGCCAGCGCAGATAGATGCCGGCCTGGTGCGCGAGCGCGGGCTCCTGGCCCATGGCCAGCAGAAGCCCCTCGCCGTGCCACAGCACGAGCCAGATCGGGATCGAGATCAGAATCGCCAGCCACAGGCCCTGGCGCACGGTGCGGCGCAGGTCACGCACCGAATGGCGGCGGCGGCCAAGTTCGGTGGCGATCATCGGCGAGGTCGCCAGCATCAGCCCGAGGCCGAAGATCAGCGGCATGAAATAGAGGTTGGCGCCCAGCGCGCCGCTGGCCAGCGTGTCCGCTCCGAGCCGCCCCATCATCATGACGTCGGTGGCGGTCATCGCCGTCTGGCCGAGATTGGTCAGCACCATCGGCCAGGCCAGCGCCAGCGTCGCCCTGATTTCCTGACGCCAAAGGTTTTCCGGCGCGCGGGCGCCGGCTTCGATCGCGGACATTGTTCCGTCTTTCAGAACACGGCGCATCGGGACCAGGCCCGGAAGCCGCACAGCAACGGCACAAAATGGCGCCGTTTGCGCCGTCTATTGAACGAGATGCGACATGAAGGCAAGAGAGGAGGCGCGGGAACAGATTGAGCCAGCGCCGTTGCCGGGAACCGCCGTCTCGTTCCCTTGCCGGCCCCGGACTGCTACGGATCAGATATCGGCAACCGGCGAATGTGGGAGGCAGGATGGCGTTCAGGCGCAGAAAGAACACGGCCGCGATCCCGCGCACGGCGCCTTCCTTCGAGCATATCGTCACCGAGGCGAGCGAGAGTTTCCTGTGGCGCCTGGATGACTATCCCTGGGAGCGCAATGTCTGGAATTTCCATCCCGAATACGAGATACACCTGCTCAGGAAATCCTCCGGCGTGGTGTTGGTCGGCGACCATATAGGCGAGTTCGGTCCGGGTTACCTCACCATCGTCGGTGGCGGCCTGCCGCATGACTGGGTCACCGCGGTGCAGTCGGGCGAGTTGATCGAGGGCCGCGACATCGTGCTCCAGTTCGATGCCGACAGGCTGCGTGGCTCGGCCGGCCTGCTACCGGAACTGCGCGAACTGGAGCCATTTCTGGAGCGGTCGCTGCGCGGCATCGTCTTCCATGGCGAGACTGCGCTGGAAGGCGCGGCGCTGATGGAGCGGATGGGCGCGGTGCATGGGCTCGCCCGTTTCTGCCTGTTCCTCGAACTGGTCGACCTGCTGGCCAGGACCGATGAGTATGAGCTGTTATCATCGCCGGACTTCCAGCCGGTCCTCGACGCCGCCTCGCTCGACATCATCCAGCGCACGCTGACTTATCTGTTCCAGCACTTCGCCGAGGATCTGAGGCTGCCTGACGTGGCCGAGCTCGCCGGGATGAGCGAAAGTACATTCTCGCGCTTCTTCCAGAAGAACACCGGCAACTCGTTCAGCGACCACGTCGCCAAGCTCCGGCTCTGGCAGGCCTGCAAGCTGCTGGCCGACACCGACATCCCAATCACCGATATCTGCTTCCAGGTCGGCTACATGAACATTTCCAACTTCAACCGTGCCTTCATGCGCAAGCACAAGATCACGCCGTCCTCCTACCGCAAGCTGTCGCGGCAGCGCCTGGCGACGCGCGCATAAGCGCAGCCTAAATCACCGTTTCCCAACGGATTGATACTCGTGTGACAGGCTCGCCGGGTGGACGCCTGTTTTTGCGCTGCACAATGCATAAAAGTACAGGTCTGGTGCAACGGGGCTTCTAGCTTGACCCGTCGCAACCCCGCATTTTGGCGATGGGTGGCATGTCGCTCGGGCGATGGTGAGGATCGCGAGACCCGAGGATTTGCGTTCCTGCGACATATTCCTGGAGGAGAAAAGATCATGAAACCAGTTCGGCTCGCTGCCAGCCTTGGCGCAGCTTTCGTGCTTTCCGCTACCGTTTCAACCCTAGCCCTGGCGCAGGCGCCGGTCTGCTCGGCGCCGGTCAAGGTGCTGGCGCAGCCACGCGACGGCCTGACGCTTCTGGAGGACTCCAAGGCCGAGTTCGAGAAGCTCTCCGGCGCGAGCTTCAAGATCGATTATCTCAACGAGAACGACCGCCGCGCCAAGTCGCGCGCGGACGCGTCCACCGTCGGCAATTACAACGTCTATTATGTCGATGAAGCGAATGTGGCGCTGTTCGCCTCGTCGAAATGGATCGTGCCGCTGACCGATTATTATCCGGCTGACTATGACTATGCCGACTTCGATCCGGGCCGCCAGAAGGTTGCCACCTATGACGGCAAGGTCTGGTTCGCGCCGCTGACCGGCGGCGGCGACCTTATGGTTTACCGCAAGGATGTGCTGGAGGCCGCCGGCATCCAGCCGCCGAAAACGCTGGATGAGCTGATCGCCGATGTGGCGAAACTGACCAACGCCGACAAGGGCATGTATGGCATCGCGCTACGCGGCGCGCGCGGTTCGGGCGCCAATGTCTGGCGCTGGATGCCCTTCTTCAAGGCCTATGGCGGCAAATGGTTCGACGGCGACAAGCCGGCGTTCAACTCGGAAGCAGCCGTCAAGGCGACCGAGACCTATCTGAAGCTGTTCAAGGATTCGGCACCGGGAACGCAGACCGGCAGCTGGGACGAATCGACCGGCGCCTTCCTGTCGGGCCAGGTCGCCATCCTGGTCGAATCGACGCCGCTTTCGGGCATGGCTGTCGACCCGAAGACCTCTCAGGTGGTCGGCAAGATCGGCTTCCTGCCGCCGCCCTCGCCGCTTCCCGGCGGCGGTTACGGTCACGGCCTCGCCATCGCGGCAAAAGCCAATGCCGATGACGCTTCGAAGAAATGCGCCGGCCTGTTCATCGCCTGGGCAACGTCGAAGGAAAACGAGAAGCGCCGGCTCGACGCTCACCAGTTCGGCGAGTTGAACCGCACCAGCATCCTGTCCAGCAAGGAATTCGCCGATATCTACGGCGCCGATCTCGGCCAGGCACTTGCCGAAACCGGCAAGGTGACGGCGGTGAACTTCTGGCAGGATCCGCGCTGGCCGGATCTCGGCGACCGCTGGGGCATCATCCTCGAAGAGCTGATCGCCGGCACACGCACCGACGTCAAGGGCAGCCTCAACGAGCTCGAGGCCTATGCCAACGAGTTGGTGAAGAAATAGGCCTCTCCCTCTTGCGGCGCACGGTCCACGGCATTCCCGGGAATGCCGGACCTGTGTGTCGCAGGAGGGCCTGCCTTTCCCCCGAGCGCGCGACCGTTCCGCCACTCCCGGACATTCGAGACACAGCAAGGCCTGAGACCAATGCCTCGACGTTCATCCCTGCCGGTGACTTTTGTCGTGCCGACGCTGGTCATTCTGCTGATCCTGTCGATGGTGCCGACGCTTTACGCGATCATCATTGCCTTGCAGAACCGCGAGCTGAGTTCAACGGTCTATTCCTGGGTCTGGTTCTCGAATTTTGTCGACCTGTTCTCCGACCGCCGCTTCCTCAATGCCGTCTGGGTGTCGGTGAAGTGGGAGGTGGTCACCGTCATGGCGACCATGGTGGTGGCGATCGGGCTCGGCGTATTGATGTTCGAGGTCGCCTCGCCGCGCCTGCGCAATGTCTACTGCCTGCTGTTCATCATCCCGGTGCTGCTGCCGCGCGTCTCGGCCGCCTTCGTGTGGAAATTCGCCTACCATCCGCTCTACGGCATCGCCACCTACCCCTACCGGCTGCTGACCGGCGGGCTGATCTTCGACCCGCTCTCCAAGCCTTCGACTGCCCTGTTCGCCGTCGCTTCGGTCGATGTCTGGCAGTGGGGCCTGTTCTTCGCCGTCATCGTGCTGAAGCTCCTGGAAACCCTGCCTCCGCAGCCGATCGAGGCGGCACGTCTCGACCACGCCAAACGCTGGCAGATCCACGCCTATGTCACCTTGCCGATGCTGAAGGCGCCGCTGGTCAGCCTAATGTTCGTCAAGATGATCGAGTCGCTGCGCTCCTTCGACCTGATCTATGTGATGACCCGCGGCGGGCCCGGCGTGGCGACCGAAACGCTCGACATGTACGCCTTCTCGCAAGGCTTCATCGAATCCGGCAAGGTCTCCTATGCCTCGGCCATGGCGGTGCTGATGATGATCGCCACCGTCATCACCTTCACCATGCTGTGGAAGCGGGTGCAGGCATGAAGCCCGGCCGCATCATCGCCAAGGCCGTCCTGGCCTTCGCCGGTTTTCTCGCTGTGTTCCCGCTGCTGTGGACGGCGCTGAACTCGCTGAAGAACAGCGTCGACATCATCACCCGCGTGCCACGCCTGGTGTTTACGCCAACGCTTGCCAATATCAGCTACATCCTTGGCCGCGACAGCGTCATCACCGGCCTCTACAATTCGGTCGTCGCCTGCGGCTCGGCGGTGCTGATCGGCGTCGTGCTTGGCCTGCCGGCGGCTTACGCGGTGGCGCGCTATCCCAACCGCTGGGCCGGCGACATCCAGTTCTTCGTCCTGTCGCTGCGTTTCCTGCCGCCGGTGGCGGTGGCGATCCCGCTGATGGTGATCTGGCTGCAACTCGGTCTCTACGACACTTTGCCGGCTTTGATCGTCACCTACTCGCTGCTGACCATTTCGGTCATCATGTGGCTCGCGATTCCCGCTTTTCAGGGCGTGCCGAAGGAGGTCGAGGAAGCGGCCTTCGTCGACGGCTACGGCGCCTATTCGGTGTTCTGGCGCATCGCGCTACCGGTCGCGGCGCGCTCGCTGATCGGCGCGGTCGCCTTCAGCTTCGTGCTGGTCTGGAACGAGTTCCTGATCGCGCTGATGCTGTCGAGTTCCAACGCCAAGACCTTGCCGATCGTCGCCTCCGAACTCTCCCAGCAAGGCATGAACGTGCCGTGGGGCATTCTCAACGCCTCGGTCGTGCTCCTGTCGCTGCCGCCGCTGCTGTTCCTCGGCGTGCTCAGCGGCTTCCTGAATTCCGTGTTCCGGCAAAAGAAGAATTGAAGTGAGGACGACCCGATGCGGGCTTTGGTACTTGAGAAAAAAGGCGAACTGTCGCTGCGCGAGATCGCGTTGCCGCTCGATGTCGGAGCCGATGACGTCAGGATCGCCATCCACACGGTCGGTGTCTGCGGCAGCGACGTGCACTATTACACTCATGGCGCCATCGGCAGCTATGTCGTGCGCGCGCCGATGGTGCTCGGCCACGAGGCCGCAGGCACGGTCGTCGAGGTCGGCGCCAATGTCAGGAGTCTGAAGGTCGGCGACCGCGTCTGCATGGAGCCTGGCGTGCCGAACCTGTCGTCGCGCGCGACAAAGCTCGGCATCTACAATGTCGACCCTGACGTCACTTTCTGGGCGACCCCGCCGGTACACGGCATTCTTGCGCCCTATGCCGTGCACCCGGCCGCTTTCACCTACAGGCTGCCGGACAATGTCTCCTTCGCCGAGGGTGCCATGGTCGAGCCGTTTGCCATCGGCATGCAGGCGGCAAGCCGCGCCCGCATCGTCCCGGGCGATGTCGCCGTCGTCGTCGGCTGCGGCCCGATCGGCATCATGATCGCGCTTGCCGCGCTTGCCGGCGGCTGTTCGAAAGTGCTGATTTCCGATTTTTCCGCGCCCAAACTGAAGATCGCCTCGCAGTATGCGGGCATCGTGCCGGTCAATATCGGCGAGCAATCGCTGGCCGATGCCGTCGCCGCCGCGACCGACAATTGGGGCGCCGACATCGTCTTCGAGGCGAGCGGCAGTCCGAAGGCCTTCGCCGATCTGTTCGAAGTGGTGCGGCCAGGCGGCGCGGTGGTGCTGGTCGGGCTTCCGGTCGAGCCGGTAAGCCTGAACGTGCCGGCGGCGATCTCGAAGGAAGTGCGCATCGAAACAGTGTTCCGCTACGCCAACATCTTCGACCGCGCCCTGCAGCTCATCGCCTCCGGCAAGGTCGATCTCAAGCCGCTGATCACCGGCACCTACGCTTTCTCCGACAGCATCAAGGCCTTCGAGCGGGCGGCCGAAGGCAACCCGCAGGACGTCAAGCTGCAAATCCTGCTGACCGGCGAAAAAGGCTGACCATGTCCGCGATCGTTTGCTCCCATGTCGACAAGGCCTATGGCGCCACCACGGTGATCCGCGATCTCAATCTGGCGATCGAGGAGCACGAATTCGTCGTCTTCCTCGGCCCGTCCGGCTGCGGCAAGTCGACCTTGCTCAGGATGCTGGCCGGGCTGGAGGACATCAGCGGCGGCGAGGTCTCGATCGGCGGCAAGGTGGTCAATGATCTGGACCCGGGCGATCGCGGCATCGCCATGGTGTTCCAGAACTACGCGCTCTATCCGCACATGACGATCTTCGACAACATCGCCTTCGGATTGCGGCGGCAGAAAGTGCCGGCGCCCGAGATCGACAAGCGGGTCCGGACGGTGGCGGCGACGCTGGGGCTCGACCCCTATCTCGGCCGCAAGCCGGCCGAGCTTTCCGGCGGCCAGCAGCAGCGCGTGGCGATCGCACGCGCCATGATCAAGACGCCCAAGGTCTTCCTGTTCGACGAGCCGTTGTCCAATCTGGACGCCAAATTGCGCAACCATATGCGCGTCGAGATCGCGCGATTGCACCAGTCGCTGAAGACCACCACCGTCTATGTCACACACGACCAGTTGGAGGCGATGACGCTCGCCGACCGTATCGTGCTGCTCAAGGATGGCATCATCGAGCAGATCGGCTCACCGGCGGAAATCTACGGGCGGCCGGCCAATATTTTCGTGGCCGGCTTCATCGGCACGCCGAACATGAATTTCATCGAGGTGACGGTCGCCCGAAGCGGGAACGGCTGGACGCTGACCGGCGCCGGAACGGCGCTGTCGATAGACGGGGCTGGTTTCCATCTCCAGCCGGGCGGTCGCGCCGTGCTGGGCATCCGGCCTCCGGACCTGAAGACAGCCCGTGATGGCGACGCCGGCATATTGCAAGGCACCGCCGATCTCATCGAATTCCACGGCAATGACGCGCTGGTGACATTCGGCTCCGGTGGCAAGGAGATCAGCGCCCTGGTTCCGGCCCGCGAATGCCCGGTGCTGCGCGCGCCTCTGCGCTATACGTTCGAGGAGGCAAGCATCCACCTGTTCGACGCCACATCGGGCGCATCCCTGCGCCAGCAATAGCGCGAAAGTCTACCGGATCGCGTCAAGCACCTGCCGCTGGCGGTGCATTTCCAGGAAGATCCGGTAGTCGCGATCGAAGCGGGCGCCGGCGGCCGGGTTGGCGGCGCGTGTCTTGCCGCCCTGCTGCATGGCAAGGCAGGCGGCGTTGAGATCGGGGAACAGCCCGGCGGCGGTGGCCGCCACCATGCCGGTGCCGAGCAGCACCGCCTCGTCGGCCAGCGGCTCGACCACCGTGCAGCCGGTGGCGTCGGCATAGAGCTCCATCAAGAGCGGGTTCTTGGTGTGGCCGCCGGTGACATGCAGCGTGTCGATCAGGTAGCCGTTCTCGTTCAGCGCCTCCAGCACGTGGCGCACGCCAAGCGCGATGCCGACGGCGGTGCGCCAGTAGAGCTTGCACAGGCTGTCGAAGGACGAATCCAGCGTCAGTCCGCTGACGACGCCGACCGCGTGCGGATCGGCGAGCGGCGAGCGGTTGCCATGGAAATCCGGCAGCACGTGCAGCCGGCCGGCAAGGCTCTCGCCCTCTGCGGCGCGCAGTTCAGCGACGCGCGCGGCGATCCTGGCATGCATGGCGGCGTTCGGCTCGCCGCCGGCGCCATGCCAGCGGATGATGTGGTCGAGCAGCGCCCCGGTCGCCGACTGACCACCCTCCGACAGCCAGAGCTTCGGCAGCGCGGCGCCGTAATAGGGACCCCAGACCCCGGCGAAAGGCTGCGGATCCGGTGACATCGCCATGACGCAGCTCGATGTGCCGGCGATCAGCGCCAGATGCCGGCCGATATTCTGGTCGTCGCCCGCGAAACCGCCGAGCACGCCAAGCGCTCCGGCATAGGCATCGATGACGCCGGCACCGACGCGGCAGTTTTCGGTCAGGCCGAGTTCCGCCGCCGCCTGCGCCGTCAACGGGCCGATATCGGCGCCAACCGGGCTTGCCCTTTGAGGTAGACTGCCATGGTCAAAAAGATCGTCGAGGCCGACGAGATCGAAGAAGTCTCGCTGCCATGCGATTTCCTGGTGCGCCAGATAGGTCCATTTGGCGGTCAGCGTGCATTGCGAGCGCGCCAGCGAGCCGGTCGCCTGCCAGGTCAGGAAATCGGCCAGGTCGAATAGAGTGCCGGCCTGCGCCCACGTTCCCGGCAGGTTGCGCTTCAGCCACATCAGCTTCGGTGTCGCCATCTCGGGCGACATGACGCCGCCGATATAATTCAGCACCTCATGGCCGCTCGCCGTGCATTCGTCGGCCTCGGCGATGGCGCGATGGTCGAGCCAGACGATGGTGTCCCAGCGCCTGTCGCCGGTGGTCGAGACACTGAGTTGGCCGCCTTGGCTGTCACGCACGACCAGCGAACAGGTGGCATCGAAGGAGATGCCAGCAATATCTCCGGCGGCGACGCCGGCCTTTTCGCGCGCGGCGCGCACTGCGGCGCAGACGGCGGACCAGATATCGCGTGAATCATGCTCGGCATGATCAGGCTTTGGCTGGTTCATGGCGATCGGCCGATCGGCGCGGCCAAGCAAGGTGCCACTGGTGTCGAGAATGCCCGCGCGAGCGCTCCCGGTGCCGACATCGACCGCGCAGACAAAGTGTTTCGTCAAGATGCTTTAACTCTCGCTCCCAGGCCTGCAATCAGATCGGGCAATTGCAGCATGTCAGCGAATATAAAGTCCGGTTCGGTCGACGCAAGCCGCGCTTTCAGTGCCGGGTTGCCGGCGTGGGCGCCACCGGTGAAGGCAAAGACGCGCATACCGGCCGCGCGCGCGGCCGCGACGCCGGCCGGACTGTCCTCGATGACCAGGCAATTGCGCGGATGCGCCCGCATGCTGGCGGCGGCGTGGAGGAAAAGATCGGGCGCCGGCTTTCCCTTGGCCACCATGGCGGCGCTGAACAGATGCGGCTCCATCAGCGTGAGCAGGCCGGTGACGTCGAGCGCGTAGCGAATCCGTTCCAGCGTGCCGGAAGAGGCGACGCAGAACGGCAGGCCAAGCTTCGGCAGCATTTCCTTGACGCCGACGATCGGCATCAACTCCTCGCGGAACTTGCGCATGAGGTCGACGCGCATGGCGGTGAGATGGCTGTCGCTGATCTCCAGGCCGAAGTCGCGGCCGAGGATCTCGCGCACGCTCTTCATGCTCTTGCCGAGGAAATGCTCGTAGGCGGCGTCCTCGCTGAGACTGCCGCCGGCAAGTTCGATCATGCCAAGCAGCGCCGATACGGAAAGCGCCTCGCTGTCGACCAGCACGCCGTCGCAGTCGAAGATGACCAGTTCAGGCGCCACGATGTCGACTGGCTCTCAGAGCTTGCCGGCGAGGTAGCGCATCAGCGTGGCGCGCGTGCCATTGGCCCACAACACGCTGAGCGCATGGCTGAAGGCCTCGACGAAGGCGGTGGCGCGGCCGACATCGCCATAGATGTCGTCCATGGCAAGCCAGGCCGCGGGCGCGTCCTTTGCCGCCTTTGCCGTTGCTTGCAGCCGGTCCCAGCTCGGATCGTTGGGTTCGATGACGGCGCCGCTGTCCGTCGTGCCGAAGCAGTAGCGGCACCATAGCGCCGATTCCAGCGCCAGACCGGCAACCCCTTTGCCCGCCTTCAGCCGGTCGGCGATGGTCGGGATGATGAATTTCGGCTGGCGGTTGGAACCGTCGAGGCAGAGCCGGCGCACGGTGTCGCCGATCTTGGGATTGGAGAAGCGCTTCTCGATGAGCTGGTAGTAATCCTCGAGCACCGTGTCCGGCACCGGCGGCACGGTCGGGATGATCTCGTCATGCTCGAGTTTGTCGAGGAAACCGCGCACCAGCGGCTCCTGCATCGCCTCATGGACGAAGTGGATGTCCATCAGCCCGGCCGGATAGGCGATGGTGGCATGGCCGCCATTGAGGATGCGGATCTTCATCAGCTCGTAAGGGGCGACGTCTTTGACGAACTGCACGCCGACCTTTTCCAGCGGCGGGCGGCCGTCTGTGAAATGGTCTTCCAGCACCCATTGCCGGAACGGCTCGCAGAACACCGGCCAATTGTCATCGAGGCCGAAATCGTCGGCGAGGATCTTGCGCTCGCGATCGCTGGTTGCCGGCGTGATGCGGTCGACCATGGCGTTTGGGAAAGCGACGTTCTCGCGGACCCAGTTCGCCAGATCCTCGTCGATCAGGCGGGCAAGGCCGATCACGCCATCCGACGTGACATGGCCGTTATGGGGGATGTTGTCGCAGGACATGACGGTGAATGGCATGATGCCGTCCTGGCGGCGGCGCACCAGCCCGGCCAGGATGATGCCGAACACAGTCTTTGGTGTCGCACCTGCCTGTGCATCGGCGACGATGTCGGGATGGGTCGGGTTGAACACGCCGGAGGCCGGATCGATGAAGTAGCCGCCTTCGGTGATGGTCAGCGAAACGATCCTGATCGCCGGGTCGGCCAGCCGCTCGATGATGGCGGCGGCATCGCCCGGCATCAGGAAATCGATCATCGCACCGGTGACGCGGGCGCTCATATGGCCTTCATCCTGCTCGACCACCGATGTCAGCCAGTCCTGCTCTTCGAGCTTGCCGCGACCGATCTTCTCGCCATCGAACACGCCGGCGCCGACCAGCGCCCAATCATGGCCGATGCCCTGACCGAACAGGTCGTCGAGATAGACGGCCTGATGCGAGCGGTGGAAATTGCCGACGCCGAAATGCACGATGCCGGCTTTCAGCGCCGACCGGTCATAGTTCGGACCCGCGACCTTGGACGGCAGCCTGGCGAGGTTCGAGGAAGAGAGTTTCACGGTCATCTGCTTTACCCTTTGGCCGATTTGCAGCCCGACTGTTTCGCCTCCTTCGGGAGGGCGAGGATGAGGGGCCGCACCTGATGTTCCGGCATGCGGCCCCTCACCCGCCCCCGCGGCGCCTTCTCCGGAGGAAAAAAGAGAAGCGCCTTCGCCCTCAACCCATCCTTTTCAACTCATCCATTGGCCGCCATCGACATTGTAGGTCTGGGCGACGATGTATTCGGCCTCGTCGCTGGCGAGGAACACGGCCATGCCGGCGAGATCTTGCGGCTTGCCCATGCGGCCATACGGCACGCCCTCGCCGACCAGCCGCTTCTTCTCGCCCTTCGGCCGGTTCTCGTATTTGGCGAACAGGGCGTCGACCTCGTCCCACATGTCGCTGTCGACGACGCCCGGCGCGATGCCGTTGACGTTGATACGGTGCTTGATCAGGTCGAGTCCGGCCGATTGGGTGAGCGAGATGACCGCGGCCTTGGTGGCGCAATAGACCGCGACCAGCGGTTCGCCGCGACGCCCGGCCTGGCTCGCCATGTTGATGATCCTGCCGCCCTTGCCCCGCGCGATCATCGAGCGGGCGGCGGCTTGCAGCATGAACAGCGTGCCGGCGACATTGACGGAAAACAGTTTTTCGTAGCTCGCCCGGGATATCTCCACGATCGGCGCCAGGTCGAACAGCGCTGCGTTGTTGATCAGGATGTCGAGGCCGCCGGTCTTGTCCTCCACCGCCTTCACCGCCGCGTCGATGGAGGCCTGGTCGGTGACGTCAAGCTTCAGCGCATAGGCCTTGTCGCCGATTTCGGCCGCCGTCTTTCGCGCCGCCTCCAGGTTAATATCGGCAATCGCCACGGTGGCGCCTTCACGCACATAGGCTTCGGCGAAGGCCCTGCCGATGCCGCGTGCCGATCCGGTGATCAGCGCCGATTTGCCTTTCAGCCTCACTGTCCCATCCCTCACTGGGCCATCGCTTTTCCGTCGGGGCCGAAGCGATGCAGCTTAGCCTTGTCGGGGGTGAGATAAATGCTGTCGCCGTGATGGACGCTGAGTTCGCCGTCAGCTCGCACCGTCAGCGGACCGACGCCATCGGCCTGGACGTGCAGGAAGGTGTCGGAGCCGAGATGCTCGGCCACGCCTACCGTGGCCTTCCATTCTCCCGCCGTGGTCGAGATCTGCATATGCTCGGGCCGGATGCCGATGGTCTTGGCGCCGTATTTGGCCGCGGGCGCGCCCTCGATCAGGTTCATCTTCGGCGACCCGATGAAGCCGGCGACGAACAGGTTCTTCGGCGTCTTGTAGAGCTCCATGGGCGAGCCGACCTGCTCGATATTGCCGGCGTTCAAGACGACGATCTTGTCGGCCATGGTCATGGCTTCGACCTGGTCGTGGGTGACGTAGATCATGGTCGTCTTCAGTTGATGGTGCAGCTCGCTGATCTCGAGCCGCATCGTGCCGCGCAGTGCGGCATCGAGGTTGGACAGCGGCTCGTCGAACAGGAAAGCGGTCGGCTGACGCACAATGGCGCGACCGATGGCGACGCGCTGGCGCTGGCCGCCGGAAAGCTGCCCGGGACGGCGTTCGAGGTAATTGGTGAGGTTCAAGACGCGCGCCGCGTCTCCCACCTTCTTGTCGATGGTGGCCTTGTCTTCGCCGGCCATCTTCAGCGGGAAGCCGATGTTCTTGGCTACCGTCATATGCGGGTAGAGAGCGTAGGACTGGAACACCATGGCGAGCTTGCGCTTGGCCGGCGCCTCGCCGGTGACGTCACGGCCGTCGATGTTGATGCTGCCGCCGCTGGTGTCCTCCAGCCCGGCGATGAGCCTGAGCAGCGTGGACTTGCCGCAGCCCGACGGGCCGACGAAGACGACGAACTCGCCATTCTCGATCACCAGGTCGAGGCCGGGGATGATGGACGTCGATCCAAAGGATTTGGAGACGTTCTTGAGCGTGATGTTTCCCATGGTTTCCTCCCCGAGGGTTCTTTTTCGCCGATTGCTTCAGGCAAACGTCTTACTTCACCGCGCCGAAGGTCAGGCCGCGCACCAGCTGCTTCTGGCTGAACCAGCCCATGATCAGGATCGGCGCGATGGCCAGCGTCGAGGCCGCCGAAAGCTTGGCCCAGAACAGGCCTTGCGGGCTGGAGAAGGAGCTGATGAAGGCGGTGAGCGGCGCGGCGTCCGTGGTCGTCAGCCGGATCGTCCAGAACGCCTCGTTCCAGGCCAGGATGATGTTCAAGAGCATGGTCGAGGCGATGCCCGGCACCGCCATGGGTGTGAGCACATAAATGATCTCGTTCCACAGCGATGCGCCGTCCATGCGCGCCGCTTCGAGGATCTCGCCGGGGATTTCGCGGAAGTAGGTGTAGAGCATCCACACCACGATCGGCAGGTTGATCAGCATCAGCATGACCATCAGGCCGATGCGCGAGTCAAGCAGGCCGGCGTCGCGGAAGATCAGGTAAATCGGGAACAGCACGGCGACCGCCGGCATCATCTTGGTGGACAGCATCCACATCAGGATGTCCTTGGTCCGCTTGGTCGGCGAGAATGCCATCGACCATGCCGCCGGGATGGCGACCAGCAGGGCCAGGATGGTCGAGCCGACCGACAGCAACACGGAGTTCAGGAAGAACTTGAAGTAGCCGCTCTGCGCCTGGACCTCGGCATAGCTTTCGAAGGTTCCCGACGGGATCAGGTTGAAGCCCTGGATCGCCTCCTGTTCCGACTTGAACGAGGTGATGATCGTATAGAGGATCGGGAAGAAGATCAGCAGCGCGACGATCCAGGCGGCAATTGTCGCGATCGTCTTGTGCTGGGTGGTGACTGAGCGTGCCATCTTATCCTCCCTTACTTGTCCAGGTTCTTGCCGACGGCGCGCATGGCGAAGAAGGCGACGATGTTGGCGAGAATGACGGCGATCACGCCACCGGCGGATGCCTGGCCGATTTTGAACTCCAGCAACGCCTTCTGGTAGACGAGGAAGGGCAGGTTGGTGGAGGCGTAGCCGGGGCCGCCATTGGTGGTCACCAGGATCTCGGCATAGACCGAGAGCAGGAAGATCGTCTGGATCAGGATGACCACGGTGATGGCGCGCGACATGTGCGGCAGCGTCAGGTAGATGAAGCGGCTGATGAAGCCGGCGCCGTCCATCTCGGCGGCTTCCTTCTGCTCGCCGTCGAGAGACTGCAGCGCGGTGAGCAGGATCAGTGTCGCGAAAGGCAGCCACTGCCAGGCGACGATGATGATGATCGCCGTCATCGGATGCTGCCCGAACCAGTCGATCGGCTGGGCCCCGAAGAAGCGCGCTATATCGGCGAAGACACCATATTGCGGGTGCATGATCATGTTCTTCCAGACCAGTGCGGCGACCGGCGGCATGACGAAAAACGGCGAGATGACGAGGATGCGCACGATCCCCTGACCCCACATCGGCTGGTCGATGAGCAGCGCCAGCAGGATGCCGCCGATTACCGTGATCAGAAGCACGCTGACCACCAGGACAAGCGTGTTGAGGATCGACTGCAGGAAGGCAGGGTTGGAATAGAACAACGCGTAGTTCGAGAGGCCAACGAAGCCATCGCGGACCGGATTGAGCGGATTGTACTGCTGGAAGGAGAACCACAGCGTGAGCGCCAGCGGCACGATCATCCAGACGAACAGCAGCACCACGGAAGGCGCCATCATGAAACGGGCAAGCGAACGGGTCTGCTGAGTAGCCATGACGGTCACCCTTCAAGGATCAGACTGAATTTTCACAGGCGTTGGAAAGGCGGCCGCCCGAACTGGGTTTCGGGCGGCCGTTGCCGGTCGAGGAGGTGACCGGCATTCGGCACCGGGAGGAGCCTACTTGATGTAGCCGCCCTCGGTCATCGCCGCGGTCGCGGCGTCCTGGGCCTGCTTCAGTGCGTCGTCGACGCTCGACTGACCGGCGAGGGCCGCCGAGAAGAGCTGGCCGACGGTGGTGCCGAGGCCCTGGAATTCAGGGATGGCGACGAACTGCACGCCGACATAAGGCACCGGCTTGACGGTCGGATGCGTCGGGTCGGCGGCGTTGATGGAGTCCAGCGTCATCTTGGCGAACGGAGCCGCCTTCTGGTACTCGGCGTTCGCATAAAGCGAGGAGCGGGTGCCCGGAGGTACGTTGGCCCAGCCTTCCTTCGACGCGACGAGCTCAGCGTAATGCTTGCTGGTCGCCCAGGAGACGAACTTCTCGGCTGCATCGGCCTTCTGCGTACCGGCGGGAATCGCCAGCGACCACGCCCACAGCCAGTTGCCGCGCTTGCCCAGGCCGTTGTCGGGCGCCAAGGCATAGCCGACCTTGTCGGCGACCGTGGAGTTCTTCGGATCTGAGACGAAGGAAGCGGCGACGGTGGCGTCGATCCACATGCCGCACTTGCCCTGCTGGAACAGCGCCAGGTTCTCGTTGAAGCCGTTGGACGAAGCGCCTTCCGGACCGTCGGCCTTCATCAGGTCGACATAGAACTGCAGCGTGTTCTTCCATTCCGGCTGGTCGAACTGCGGCTTCCAGTTCTCGTCGAACCAGCGGGCGCCGAACGAATTCGACATGGCGGTCAGGAAGGCCATGTTCTCGCCCCAGCCGGCCTTGCCGCGCAGGCAGACGCCGTTCACGCCATTGGCGCGGTCGGTCATCTTGTCGGCGGCCTGCTTGATGAAATCCCAGGTCGGCGCGTCGGGCATCTTGAGGCCGGCCTTCTCCATCAGATCCTTGCGGTACATGACGAAGGAGCTTTCGCCGTAGAAAGGCGCGGCGTAGAGCTTGCCGTCGACCGAGAGGCCGCCAGCGATGGCCGGGATGATGTCCTTGGCGTCGTAGTCGTCGCCGAGCTTGTCGAGCGGCAGGAGCCAGCTCTGCTTGGCCCAGATCGGAACCTCGTAGGTGCCGATGGTCATCACGTCATACTGGCCGCCCTTGGTGGCGATGTCGGTGGTGACGCGCTCGCGCAGCACGTTCTCTTCGAGCGTGACCCAGTTGAGCTGGATGTCGGGGTTGGCCTTGGTGAAGTCGTCGGTCAGCTTCTGCATGCGGACCATATCGCCATTGTTGACGGTGGCGATGGTGATGGATTCGGCATGTGCGGCGAACGCCAGCGCGCTGGCCGAGCACAAGCCCAGGATGAGCGTACGAAGTTTCATCAAATTCCTCCCATGGACCAAGATGAGCATTTGCCTTGGCTGTGGGCAATTACTCACTAAGTGTGAATTATGTCAAGCCGGATTCGATGCTGCAGCGCAGCAGCGGGCTTGCCGATGGACAACCGACGGATGGACATTGGAGGCGGCGAGCCGCGCGCGCGCCGGACATCAGGCAACGGGACAGAAAGGAGTCCAGTATTGAAGCGGGCGCGACGGACCGGTCAGCAGGCGATCTCGGCCAGCAGCCAATCGCGGAAGGCGCGGATCTTGGGCACGTTGCGGCGGGCTTCCGGATAGACCAGCCAATAGGCGTGGCCGTCGTCGCCGACCAGGTCGAATGGCTGGACCAGGCGACCGTCGGCGAGTTCGGCCTTGAACAGGGCCCGCGTCAGGATCGCCACGCCATGGCCCGATATGGCCGCGTTGGCTTCATAGGCTTGCGCGCCCATGCTGCTGCCCGGCCGCTTGGCAAGGTCATGGCTGTGCACGCCGGCGGCCTCGAACCATTGCGTCCACCAGATATCGCTGGGATCGAGGATCGGCAGCTTGAGCAGATCGGCCGGTTCGTTGATGCCGCCGATGCTGGCCGCAAGCTTCGGGCTCAGCATCGGGGTGAAATCGGCATCGAGCAGCTTATGGGCTTCCAGCCCCGGCCATTTGCCGCCGCCCGAGCGGATGGCGAGGTCGACGTCCTCGCGGGCGAAATCCGTAAGCCGGCTCGACGTCTCGAGCCGCACGGCAAGCGCGGGATGCGCGATCTGGAACGCGCCCAGATGATGCGCCAGCCAGTTCGAGGCAAAGGTCAGCACCGTGGTAACGCACAGCAGCCCGTCCGCCCCGCCGCGCGCCGCGGCATAGGCCTGGCTGAGGATGGCAAAGGCCTCGCTGACCGCCGGCGCCAGGCGCAGGCCGGCTTCGGTCAGTTCGATCTGTCGCGGCCGGCGCAGGAACAACGGCGCACCGACGCGCTCCTCCAGCACCTTGATCTGATAGCTGACCGCCGCCTGCGTCATGGCGAGTTCGCCGGCGGCCTTGGTGAAGGAAAGATGCCGCGCCACCGCCTCGAAAACCCGGATCGCCTGCAATGGAGGCAGC
Source organism: Mesorhizobium sp. ES1-6 (assembly GCF_020164775.1). Lineage (NCBI taxonomy): Bacteria > Pseudomonadati > Pseudomonadota > Alphaproteobacteria > Hyphomicrobiales > Phyllobacteriaceae > Mesorhizobium > Mesorhizobium sp. ES1-6. Next base: position 9,503 of record NZ_JAIUGU010000015.1, on the reverse strand, counting down.
TGCGAAACCTGCGGCGTGCTAAGGTCAGGCATAAGGCGTCCTTATGGGTCGTTATCGATGTTCGATTGGCAAAGGCGGCCGGCAAGGCCGACATTCATCCTCAACCCGTCATTCGGGTCTCAGGATAGCGAAGGTTGACGATCATGACCATGACGCAGCAAAAATGCACTCCCGCCCCCGATCATCGCTGGATTTCGTGGCTTGTGGACGGTTTCGGCTGGTTCGGGACCAGGAGAAAGGCGCATCTCGATATCAGGGACCTGTCGCCGCATCTGCAGCGCGACCTCGGTTTCCTCGATGGCAACGACCCTTTCGGCCGTCACCAATAGCCTTGGCGACTTTATCGCAAAACAGTCAGATGCCGCCCAGCAGGGCGGCGGCCGTGCGCTCGTCGGTGATGAGCCCGTTGACCAGCCGGCGGTTCACGGCGGCCAGGATGCCGGGCAGCTTGCGCTCGCCCATGGCGAGCGCGATGACCAGCGACTTCTCGCGCGACGGCAGCGCCGCCGACGACACCCGGTCGTTGGTGATGCCTTCGATCATGCGGCCCTCGCGATCGAACACCCAGCCGACGATTTCAGCCACACCGCCGGCTTTCTGCAGGGCTTTCAGCTCGCTTTCGGAAATGAAGCCGTCCTCGTAGAGCGGCGCCTTCGGGCCGAGGTCGCCGATACCGATGAAGGTGACGTCGGCTTCCGCCGCAAGCGCCAGCGTCGGCTGGATCATCGGCTGGTTGAGCAGCATTTCGCGCTCCTGCGGCGAGGAGGCGATGACCGGCAGCGGCATCGGGAAGGACCGCGCCTTGACCCTGTCGGCCATGGTGAAGATGACGTTGTAGAAGGCCGCCGAACCGTCCGGCGAGATGTTGCCGGTCAAGGACACCACCTTGTGCTGCGGACATTCCATCGGCGGCAGCTGTTCGATCGCCGCTTTCAGCGTGCGTCCGGTGCCGATGCCCATGACGATCGGCGTCGGCGACCGCAGCCGCCGTTCGATCTCGGCGGCGGCGGCTTCGGCGATACCGATGGTGGTGGAGGATGAATTGGGATCGCTCGGCACCACCTCGACAAGGTCGAGCGCGAAGCGCGATTTCAGCCGCGCCGCGAGGTCCAGGCAATTGGCGATCGGATGATCGACGCGGACCTTGATCAGGCCTTCCGACACCGCCAGCGACACCAGCCGCTGCGCCGTCTGGCGCGAGATGCCGAGCGTGGCGGCGATCTGGTCCTGTGTGTTGCCGGCAACATAATAGAGCCATCCGGCGCGCGCCGCGTCGTCCAGCCTGTTGCTGCCGCCATCCTGCCGGGTATTCACGTGCTGCCTCCCCGAACCCGCCGATCAGGCGGTCCCTATCAGTTTCGCAGGGAATGACCGACTGCGCAATTGTCAATCTTGGGAGCAAATGCCTGCCCTGCACAGATGGAAATTTCTCCACCAACATCTGCTCGGAGCAGGTGCGAAGGGGTTCCCGTTCCGTCTGCGGCCATGTTCTATCGCCGCCAAAGGTTTATCTCCCGGCGCAAACCCTTTAAGGGATCGCAAAAAGGAGCGCTGCATGACACCGAAGGCGGTTTTCTGGGACATGGACGGCACGCTGGTCGACAGCGAACCGCTGCACGAGGCGGCCCTCATCGCGGCGATGCGCAATGTCGGCCTGACGCCGCCCGACGACCTGCATGAGCGCGTGCTGGGCGTTGCCGCCTGGCCGGTCTACGAAATGATGCGCGACGAGTTCGGGCTGCAACTGCCCTTCGACGAATGGATCGTCCATAAATATGAGCATTACCTGCCGCTGGTCGAAGGGCTGAAGCCGCGTCCCGGCGCGATCGAGGTCTTCAACGAATTGCGCGCGCTCGGCGTTCAGCAGGCGGTGGTCTCCAATTCGGACCGGATGATCGTCGACGCCAATCTGCGCATGGTCGGTCTCACCTATCCCGGCATGAAGACGATCAGCCGCAACGACGTGCGCGAAGGCAAGCCGCATGCCGAGCCTTTCCTGCGCGCCGCCTATCTGGCCGATGTCGATCCCGCGCACGCCGTGGCGGTCGACGACAGCTGGCCGGGCGCCATGGCGGGCCTGGCAGCGGGCATGACGACCATCTTCTGGCCGGAAGCGCCGATGGAAGGACCGCCCGGCGCCGTCGTCATCAACAGCGCCGGGGAATTGCGCAGAGAATTGGGGTTGAGCTAAGCAGGGCGTCTGCCGCGCTGGTCGACCCCCACTCCGTCGAGCTTCGCCGAGCCACCTTGCCGGGGCGAGCCACGGGTCTCGCCCGTCCTTCGGACCCCCCGATCGACGGGGTAGAGGAAAGGCGCCAAGACTTTGCCGTTAACGCTTGTCAAGTAAGACACCCTTCCTTTCCCTCCGGAGGGGGGAAAGGTGGCGCTGCGAAGCAGCGACGGATTGGGGGAACCACGTGGCAATCAACCGTCGCGCCGATTAGTCACCCAAGTCACAGAAGATATGTACATAGCGTAGCGTAAACGGCGAGAGGGAAGAGTCCGGTATCAGTTCCTGTACACCGGCTCCTGCTCGTCGAGGATCGCCTTCAGCTCGGCGAGATGGCGTTCAGCCTGGCCGGGATAGTCGTCCATCTCGCTCGCCGCCTTCTCGGCGATGGCGTCGGAGAGCGTCCGCAGCGGCCGGCCGGTCCACAGCGCCTTGATGTAGGTCTCAGCGGCGCGCTCGAAATAGAACATGCGGTTGAAGGCGTCGGCGACGGTGTCGCCGATGACCAGCACGCCATGGTTGCCCATCACCATCACCTTGACCTTGGGGTCGGTGAGAAGCTGTGAGCAGCGCTCGCCCTCCTCCTCGAAGGCCAGTCCGCCATAATGGGCGTCGACCACGTGACGATTGAAGAACATCGCCGAATTCTGGTCGATCGGCGGCAGCGTCGAGTCGGCAAGCGAGGCCAGCACGGTGGCGTGGATCGAGTGGACGTGCATGACGCAGCGCGCATGCGGCACATTGCGATGGATGGCGCCATGCAGGCCCCATGCCGTCGGGTCGGGCGCATTCGGCCCGGAAAGCGTTTCGGGGTCGTTGGCGTCGATTTCGATCAGGTCGCTCGCCTTGATGCGCGAGAAATGCACCTGGTTCGGGTTCATCAGGAACCTTGTGCCGTCCTCGTTGACGGCCAGCGAGAAATGGTTGGCCACCGCTTCGTGCATGTTGAGCCGCGCCGTCCAGCGGAAGGCGCAGGCAAGATCGACGCGCTCTTCGTAGAAGGGCAGGTTGGTCAGCGTTTCCTTCTGCAGGCGGGCAATGCTCATCGTAAGAAATCCTCCGGTTTCGGCAAGAATGCCGCGCCGCGCTGGTGCCCGCAACCGCTTTCGCTTGGTGCAGGAGACCAGCTATGCCGCCGTGCTCGCGGCGCCAATGGTTCGCAGCCCGCCATGCTCGACGATGAAATCGATGACCTCCCGCAGGCCCTTGCCGCGCGAAAGATCCGTGAAGCCGAACGGACGCTTGCCGCGCATGCGGCCGGCGTCGCTCTCCATGACATCGAGATTGACGTTCACATAGGGCGCCAGGTCGCTCTTGTTGATGACGAGGAAATCGGAGCGGGTGATCGCCGGGCCGCCCTTCCTCGGGATCTCCTCGCCCTGGCAGACGGAGATGACGTAGAGCGTGAGATCGGCAAGGTCCGGCGAGAAGGTGGCGGCCAGATTGTCGCCGCCGGATTCGATGAAGATGATGTCGAGATCAGGGAATTTTCGGTTGAGCTCGGCGATAGCCTGCAAATTGATCGAGGCGTCCTCGCGGATGGCGGTGTGCGGGCAGCCGCCCGTCTCGACTCCGACGATGCGGTCCTCCGGCAGCGCCTGCAGCCGGGCCAGCATCATCGCGTCCTCCCTGGTGTAGATGTCGTTGGTGACGACGGCGATGGAAAACTCGTCACGCAGCGCCTTGCAGAGTTTTTCGGTGAGCGTCGTCTTGCCGGAGCCGACGGGGCCGCCAATGCCGATGCGAAGAGGACCGTTGGGTTGTGTCATGCCGGAAACTCCATGATGGCGAGGACCGCGAAGCCGAGCCCGATCAACAGGCACAGCGGCGAATAGAGACTGGTATCGAGCCGGGCGAAAGGCTGTTGCGGCGCCAGCCGGCGCCACCAGGGCGTGAACCCGGCAATGCCGCGTCCCAGGAACACCAGACCGATCAGCATGGCCGTGGCGGCAAGCCCCTCCCTTGGAAAGGGCGAGGCAAAGAACCCGATGAGGGCGAGAGGCCACAGCGTTGCCAGGCCAAGGCAAGCGGCAACGGCGAAACTGGCTGATGGCGTCGGCATTTCGTCGACGCCGCGAAAGCCGACGACGGCATGGGCGCAGGACGCGGCGTCGCTGCCCGGCCAGATGCCGCCGATGCCCCAATAGACATGCAGCGCCGTGATCAGCAGCAGGACGAAGGAGAGGACGAAGGCGAGCAGGATCATGAACGGAACAATCTTGAATATTGTGTTTCGTGTTTCATCGCCATGATGTCGGAGACGAAGGCGCAGCCGCCGAGATCGTCGAGTGTCGAGCGCGACGCGCCAGCGGCGGTCGAAAGCGCCAGCGGCTCGAAGCCGGCAAGCAGCATGATCGCATCGTTCTGGCCGATCACGCCGAGCCGGATCGCGGCCTGGACGAGGTTGGAGAAGAAGGCTTGCAGGAAGGCGGACAGCGCGTCCCGCAGCGCAATGCCGTTGCCGCCAGCGACAGCGCCGACAGCGATGCAATAAGCGCATTCGGCCGGCAAGTGCTCCAGCACGGAATTGGGCCAGGCGGCGGCGGCTTTCAGGAAAGCCGCCCCCTGCAGCATGGTCTCGGCGTGGCGTTCGCGCGAGCCGGCCAGTGCCTCGGCCAGCGCGGCGACCTCGGCCAGATCGCCGCCTTCGTGGGCGCGGTGCCAGCTCTCGGCGAACAGCACGGCATCGTTCCAGCCCGATCCCATCTCGACCAGCGTCTCCAGCCAGGACGCGAGGCTGTCGCCGTCGCTCACCAGCCCGTCATGCACGGCGCGCTCGAGGCCATGGCTGTAGGAGAAGCCGCCAACCGGAAAGGCCGGCGACAGCCACGCCATCAATCGCAGCAGGGCGATGCCGGACGGCTGATCAGTCATGGTCGTGGTGGTGGTCATCATGTGAATGGGGATGACCATGCGCTTGGCTGTGCGCGTGGGCGTGCGACTCGCCGTGCGCGTGGGAATGAGCTTCGGCATGGCTGTGGGCATGGCCGTGGTCGTGCCCTCCCCCATGGCCGGAATAGGCGCCGCGCACCGGTTTGAACGGCTCGGAGACGTCGCGCACCGTGGCGCCGAGCCCCTCCAGCATCGCCTTGATGACGTGGTCGCGCAGGATGAGGATGCGGTGCGCCTCGATGCTCGCGGCGAGATGGCGGTTGCCGATATGCCAGGCGAGTTCGGCGAGATGCACCGCGTCGCGGGCGCGGATGTCATAGACCTCCTCGGGCGCCGCGACGATCTCGATTTGGCCGCCATCCTCCAGCACCAGCCGGTCGCCATCGTTCAGGGCAACAGGCTCGGGCAGGTCGACCAGCACCTTGCCGCCATCGGCAAGTTCGATGGCGCGGCGGCGCAGATGCCGCTCGTCATGGGCAAGAACCGCACGGCCCGATGGCGCGGTGGTCGCGGCCGTGCCGGCTGACAGCACCGAGACGGCGCGCGGAAATTTGGTGAAGTCGGTGTTGAGGTTGAGCTTCATTTCATGGAGCCTCCGTTAGCCTGTGCCCGCACCCGGGCGGGGCGCGAAAGCACGCGATCGAAATAGGCGTTGACGCGATCGGATTCGATTGGGAAGCGGCCGGCGCGGGCCCAACCGCCCATGTCGCCGAGCATCACGTCGACGGCGGAAAACCGGTCTCCGAGTGCGAACGGCTTGTCGCCGAGCCGCCGATCCAGCGCCTTGACTTCCGTGGCGAAGTCATAGGCTGCCGCGGGGCCGACATCCACCCGCACTTCCCTGGGCAGGAGGAAACGATGACGCAGCTTGTTCCACAGCGGCGCTTCGAACTCCGACTGGGCAAAATGCATCCAGGAATCCATTTCGGCGCGGCCAGCGAGGCCCGGATTGGCGCCCAAGCCTCTGTCGGCGTGTTTGTCGGCGAGATAGACGCAGATCGCCGCCGAATCCGTCACCGTCAGTTCACCGTCGATGAGGATCGGCACCTTGCCCGACGGGTTGAGTTCGTAGGCTTCCGGCGAGCGGAACTTGACCTCGACGAATTCATAGGGCTGCCCGAGTTCCTCGAGCATCCAGAGGACGCGGCTGACCCGGGATCCGCGCGATCCGACGGCCTTGTACATGGTTGAACCCTGCATTCGCGGGAACTTTAGACCATCCCGCGCGGTCATACGATGGTGTCGAACAGCCGCAGGATGAACGATATCTGATAGATCAGCGCCGCCGTGACGAAGGCGATGTGGAAACGGCGTTCGCGCACCAGGATCGCGGCGATGCAGAGCGCGACGAAGATCGGCGTTCGGAACAGATATTCATTGCCGAAGCGGGCGAAATGCTCCGGCCCTTTCAACAGCGTGTCGATGACATCGAGCAGATAGGTCGCGCCCAACAGGCCGAAAAACCAGCCTCGGCGCGAATAGAAATAATCCTCGTAGCTGGTGTAATCGAGCATCGAATCCGGGAATAGCAGCGCGCACAGCAGGAACAGCGTGATGGCGTAGAAGATGATGAAGAGGTATTTGCCGAAGGTCCAGGTTTCGATGGTGTAGAGGCCGAACTCCCACCACCAGAAATGCACCAGCATCAGCAGCACCGAGGCGACCCAGGCCAGATGCACGGGATAGAGCCGGTACTGGCCTGGATGCTGGACGATGCGCGCCACCCCCGACAGCAGGCGGGCGACGCCAAGCCCGATCACCATGCCCATGACGATGCGGATATGCGGGAAAATGTCGTGGGGAGAAGCTATCTCGGTGGCCATGCCTAGTCGCGAATGAGTTGATCCGGCAACCAAGGGACGCCAGGGAAAAATTCCTGATCGAGCACGTCGGCGATTTGATAAGGACAATCGATCGGGAAATTCCTTCCAGACATACCCGTTTCGTCAATTGCTTTCAGCCTGGCAAACTCGAACTCGCTGGAAAGCTGCTTTCCCGGATAGGCCTTCATGCTTGGGCTTTCATCTATGAGCTTCTTGATCTGATACCGCTGCTCCCGAATGGTGAGCAACCAACCTGCCTTGCGTCGCTCTGCTTGGAACTGCCACTTCAGCAATGCAAAAGCAGCGTCCCAAGTCGGTTCGCAATCTCCCTCTTGTCGCTCCGCCCCAAGCTCTCGATCTCCTCGGCAAGATTCTCGCGATCGAGGTCGGAAAGACGACCTTGGCGCAGCAGCGCGCCCTGCTCGGCGCACCACTGAGCATAGTCGGCCTCAATGGGTGTAGACTTATGCCGCTGCTGTATCTGGACCTTGTTCATGGTCGCATAATGCGCCGTTTTAGGCCCCAAGCCAATCGCCGTCCGCCAATCACTGTTCGCGTCAAAACAGAAAATACCTTTGCGCCATCGGCAGCACCGTCGCCGGCTCGCAGGTCAGCAACTCGCCATCGGCGCGCACCTCATAGGTTTCGGGATCGACCTCGACATGCGGCGTGGCGTCGTTGAGCACCATCGAATGCTTGCCGATGCCGCCGCGGGTGTTTTCGACAGCCATGAACTGCTTGTCGACGCCAAGGCGGCCATGCAGCCCTGACTCTAGCGCGGCTTTCGAGACGAAGGTCACGGACGAGTTGGTCCGGGCTTTGCCATAAGCGCCGAACATCGGCCTGTAGTGCATCGGCTGCGGCGTCGGGATGGAGGCGTTGGGATCGCCCATCGGGGCGGCGGCGATCATGCCGCCGATCAGCACCATGTCGGGCTTGACGCCGAAGAAGGCCGGGTTCCACAGCACCAGGTCGGCGCGCTTGCCGACCGCGACCGAACCGATCTCCTTCGACAGGCCATGCGCGATCGCCGGATTGATGGTGTATTTGGCGATGTAGCGGCGGACGCGGAAATTGTCGTTGTCGCCCGTCTCCTGCGGCAGCGAGCCGCGCTGGCGCTTCATCTTGTCGGCGGTCTGCCAGGTGCGGATCGCCACCTCGCCGACGCGGCCCATGGCCTGGCTGTCGGACGAGATGATCGAGAAGGCGCCGATGTCGTGCAAAATGTCTTCCGCCGCGATGGTCTCCTTGCGGATGCGGCTCTCGGCGAAGGCGATGTCCTCGGGGATCGACGGCGACAGGTGATGGCAGACCATCAGCATGTCGAGATGCTCGGCCAGCGTGTTGACCGTGTAGGGCCGCGTCGGGTTGGTCGAGGAAGGGATGACGTTGGGCAGGCCGCAGACCTTGATGATGTCGGGCGCGTGGCCGCCGCCGGCCCCCTCGGTGTGGAAGGCATGGATGGTGCGGCCCTTGATGGCCGCTACCGTGTTCTCAACGAAGCCGGATTCGTTGAGCGTATCGGTGTGGATCATCACCTGCACGTCGTGGTCGTCGGCGACCGACAGGCAGCAATCGATCGCCGCCGGCGTGGTACCCCAATCCTCGTGCAGCTTCAGCGAACAGGCGCCGCCCAGAACCATCTCCTCGAGCGCCGCCGGCAGCGAGGCATTGCCCTTGCCGGACAGGCCGATGTTCATCGGGAAGGCGTCGAAGGACTGGATCATGCGCGCCATGTGCCATGGCCCCGGCGTGCAGGTGGTGGCCAGCGTGCCATGCGCCGGGCCGGTGCCGCCGCCGAGCATGGTGGTGATGCCCGACATCAGCGCCTCCTCGATCTGCTGCGGACAGATGAAGTGGATATGCGCGTCGAAGCCGCCGGCGGTGAGGATCTTGCCCTCGCCGGCAATGATTTCGGTGCCCGGGCCGATGATGATGGTGACGCCATCCTGCGTATCGGGATTGCCGGCCTTGCCGATCGCCGCGATGCGGCCGTCCCTCAGGCCGATATCGGCCTTGAAGATGCCGGCGCTGGCATCGATCACCAAGGCGTTGGTGATGACGGTGTCGACCGCGCCGCCAGCGCGGGAGACCTGGCTCTGGCCCATGCCGTCGCGAATGACCTTGCCGCCGCCGAATTTCACCTCCTCGCCATGGATGGTGAAGTCCTTCTCGACCTCGATGAAGAGTTCGGTGTCGGCAAGCCGCACTCTGTCGCCGACCGTCGGGCCGTACATCTGGGCGTAGGCGGCACGGGTTAGTCTGGCCATCAGCGATTGCTCCCGAAATGCGGTGTTGGTGAAGCCGGGCTGCACATTGCCGCCGTCCAATGGTCACGCAATGACCCGCTGGGCGACACCTTCCGGACCCATTTGGCGGTTGAGGTTGGCAGGTCACCCCCCAACGACCGTTTGCCCAATCGATGGAAGGAAAATCCATGCGCAAAACGATAGTTCTTGCAGCCGCCGCCAGCCTGATGCTGGCGGGCGCCGCCAGTGCCCAGCAGCAGCCCGCGCAACAGCCCGCTCCGACTGCCCCCGCCCCGGCCGCCCCCGCTC
>NZ_JAIUGU010000014.1:0-171342 GCF_020164775.1 Mesorhizobium sp. ES1-6 | reverse complement strand
GGAAAACAACCGTCTCACGGGGCATGCGCATGCGGCATTTCGATTCACCAGATACTTTCCCCGGACAGCCCTGCCGTTCACGGGGAGAAATGCCCGGCAGGGCAATGAGCGGCTGCGCCAACGTTGCAGCTTTTCCTCGGAGCGCCTGTTTCTACACAGTATGCTCCGCCCGCAGCGCCGCTTTCATCCGTTCCAGCGCCGGTTCGCCGCCAGCCGCCAGTTCGTTTGCGATGCGGGCCAGCTTGTCGTCGGACTTGCGGTGCTTGCTGCCCCAGGCGCCCAGCGTGGCCAGCACCGGAAGCAAGTCGATGCCGGCCTCGGTCAGCCGGTAGATCGCCTTCAGCCCGTGGCTCGGGTCGTCGCTGCGGGTGAGGATGCCTTCGTCCTGCAGCGTCTGCAGCCGCTCGGCCAGCGTGCGCGAAGAGATGCCTTCATCGGATTGCAGGAACTCGCGAAAATGCTTTTTGCCGGCGAAGACCAGGTCGCGGATGATGAGCAGCGTCCAGCGATCGCCGAGCAGTTCCAGCGACAGGTTGATCGGGCAGCCGGATCTTTCGCGGGTCGACATTTCTATGGTTCCATTTTTAAATCACTTTACTATTGACGTCATTGTTCGCATGCGTCAAATGGTTCCGAAAGTAAAGCATTTACTGCGCGATCCGAGGAGGACAATCAATGAAAAAGCTCATCCTTCAGATGCAGATGTCGGTCGACGGTTTCGTCGGCGCCGAGGCCGATCATCCGTGGCAGCTCTGGGAGTGGGGCGACGACAATGGCTGGGACGCCGAGCTGAAACGGGATTTCAACGCCGTGTTCGCCGGCATCGACACCATCCTCTTGAGCAGCAAGATGGCCGAGGAGGGCTATCTCACCCATTGGGGCAAGGCGGCGCGGAAATATCCGGCCGATCCGTTCTATGCCTTCGCCCAGCGCATCGTCGAAGCGCGCAAGGTGGTGCCGAGCGACAGGCTCGAGGCCTCGCGGTGGGAACGCACCACGGTGGTGAGCGGCGACCTTGCGCGCGAGGTCAACGCGCTGAAGGCGGGCGAGGGCGGCGACATCGCCGTCTTCGGCGGCGCCGGCTTCGCCTCGGCGCTGATCGCGGCCGGGCTGGTCGACGAGTTCCAGCTGTTCGTCAATCCGGCCGTGCTGGGCGCCGGCCGCCGTATCTTCGACCAGGGCGGCTTTCACAAGCTGCGTCTGCTCGGCTCGAAGGCCTATGCCTGCGGCATGGTGGTCAACCGCTACGCGGCGGCTGGCTGACCTGGCCGAAATATGGTGCGGGCAGAGTCCCTTGCCGGCCTGTCTTCGCCTTTCGGATGCGGTCGCCAGCAAGCCGGCCGGCGACCGTGCCCGGAGATAAAGCATCCCGTCGCGTATCCTTTTTGCCTGACCGTCCGTCTGAAGCTTCGGACCATCGCGAGACACGCGATCGGCGGATCGAGGAGACCACCATGGCGAGCATCGAGAGCGAGGCAAACAGGAACCATTACGCGGCGATCGCGGCCAATGCGGGCAAGCTTAGCAGCCCGCAGGCGATCATCGACCACAACGATGTCCATTGGACGGCGCTGACCGGCGAGCCGCGCGGCGTCGACTATATCGAGGTCGATGCCGGCGGCGTGCCGGCGATGTGGGTCGTGCCCAAGGGCGCCGACGACGAGCGGGTGCTGTTTTATGCGCATGGCGGCGGCTTCATCGGCGGCTCGATCTACACGCATCGCAAGCTGGTCGGGCATCTTGCCAAGGCCGTCGGCTGCCGGGCGCTGGTCTACAACTATCCACTGGCGCATCAGGCCAAGCACCCGGCCCAGCTCGAGGCCGCGATGGCAGCCTGGAACTGGCTTGTCGACCAGGGCTTCGACCCCGGGCGGATCGTGATCGCCGGAGATTCCTGCGGCGCGGTGCTGACCTATGGCGTCCTGCAGCGGCTGCGTGCGCAGGGGCGGCCGCTGCCCGTCGCCACGCTCATCATCTCCGGCTGGTTTGACATGGCGATGACCGCCGCCAGCTACGAGACCAACCGCGAAAAGGACCCGGCCTTCGCCAGGGGAGCCGTCGATTGGCTGGCGGCCAATTTCATCGGCGATGCCGACCGGCGCGATCCGGAAGTCAGCCCGCTTTATGCCGACCTCTCCGGCTTTCCGCCCGTCTTCCTGCAGGCCGGCGCCGACGAGACGCTGGTCGACGAAAGCCGCATGTTCGCCGAGCGTGCGCGGCAGGCCGGCGTCGAGACGCGTCTCGACGTCTTTGACGGCATGCTGCATTCCTTCCAGATGATGGCCGGGCGGGCGCCGGAGGCCGACGATGCGATCGGCCGCTTCGCCGCCTGGGTGCGGCCAAAGCTGGGACTGCCGGATGCCGCTGATAAAGTTGCCGACAACAGGGCGGCCTGACCGTGGACCATCTGCCCGGGTCGAGCGTCGTGCTTGTGAATGTGCGGCACTTGCGCGATGCTGGAGTGACGCTGAGCGACGTGCCGCGATGAACCAGCAGATCCGCAAATCCGATCAGACGGCGCAAGGCATTGCGCCGCGCCTTGACCCCGAAGGCCTGTTCGACATGCGCTACAGGGCGTTCCTGGAGACGGTCTCGCATTTGCGTGTCCGTCTGCACCGCTACTGCGCGCGCATGACCGGTTCGGCTCTCGACGGCGAGGACATCATGCAGGAGGCGCTGTTCGAGGCCTATCGCAAGATCGAGCTGCTCGACGATGCGCAGGCGCTGCGGCCGTGGCTGTTCCGCATCGCCCATAACAGGTGCATCGATTTCATCAGGAGCCGCCGCGCGCGGCTCAAGGCCGAAGCCGGCTATGCGGCCGACGACATCGTGCTGCCTGTCGAGCCCGCTGGTCCTGGCGCCGGCCGCGCCATCGAGCGGCTGGTCGTGCACCTGCCGCCCAAGGAGCGCGCCTGCGTGCTGCTCAAGGACGTCTTCGACCACTCGCTGGAAGAAATCGCCGACCTCGTCGGCTCGACGTCGGGCGGGGTGAAGTCGGCGCTCAACCGTGGCCGCGCCAAGCTCGCCGCCTTGCCGGCGCAACCGGTCGCGGCGCCGGCACACGACCCCGAACTGGAACGGCTGCTTGGCCGTTATGTCGAACTCTTCAATGCCAGGGATTGGGACGGCGTGCGGGCACTGACCAGCGCCGATGCGCGGCTGCGGGTCTCGGACTGCTACAAAGGCTTGCTCTCGGCTTCGCCCTACTTCGTCGAGTATGAGCGCGGAGCGCCCTGGCGCATGCGGCCAGGCGCGATCCCAGGCGCGGTCGAAGGGGAGTTCGTGCTGGTCGTCGACCGGCTGCATGGCGAGGTCTGGCGGCAGGATTATCTGGTGCGGGTCCATGCCGAAGGCGGCGTGATCAAAAGCATTGCCGACTATTATGCGTGTCCCTGGATCCTGGAGATGGTGGCCGCGGACGCGGAATGAAGCGCTTCATGCTCCATGACGCTCACTTAGCATCGTGAAAAATGATGCCGACCGTGTGGCGCATGCCTGAGCGCAGGCGGCTGACGCCGTGGCGCAGATTGACGCGGTAATTGCCTTTCGTGCCCTGCACCGGCCGGTTGTGGACGGCGAAGGCCACCGCATCGCCCTGGCGCAGGGGCACCACCTCGACCCGGCTCTGCATGCGCGGCCGCTGTTCGGTCAGCGCGAATTCGCCGCCGGTGAAATCCTCGCCGGGCTCTGAAAGCAGGATCGCCACCTGCAGCGGGAAGGCGAGGTCGCCATAAAGATCCTGGTGTAGGCAGTTGAAGTCGCCGGGCACGTATTGCAGCAACAGCGGCGTCGGCCTGACCTGGCCGGCGGCATGGCACTGGTCGAGAAACGCGCCATGCGTGGCAGGGTAGCGCATGGCGATCCCCATGCGCTCGTTCCACCGGTTGGCGATTTCGGCCAGCCTGGGATAGAGCGCGCCGCGCAGGCCGCCGACGAGGTCGGGCAGGGGATAGCGGAAATAGCGGTATTCGCCCTTGCCGAAACCGTGCCTGGCCATGTGGATGTGACTGCGGAAATGTTTTTCCTCCGTGTAGAGGCCGGCGATCTGCCGGCACTCTTCAGGCGAGAGCAGCTTTTCCATCACCGCGCAGCCGAAGCCGTCAAGTTCGGCGGTGAGCGCCGACCAGTCGTAAGTGGCGATGCGTGTCCGCGCGGCTTCGACCAGCGATGCGGCAACCCTGGCGTCGGCGTTCATATCGCCGCCTCCCTTTCCAGCAAGGCGCGCTTGCGCTCGATGCCCCAGCGGTAGCCGGACAGCGAACCGTCGGCGCGCAGCACGCGGTGGCAGGGAATGCCGAGCGCGATGGCGTTGGCGGCGCAGGCCGTCGCCACGGCACGGGCACCGTCCCGCATGCCGAGGCGCCGGGCAAGGGCGGTGTAGGTGACCGTGACGCCGCACGGTAGGGTGCGCAGCGCCTCCCACACGCGCTGCTGGAAGGGCGTGCCGTGGCGCGTGTCGAGCGGCAGGTCCAGACCGGCGCCGGGCGTTTCAATGAAGCGCGCGATCGCCGCGAGATCCTCGCACAGGCCGGCTTCGTCCTCGATCAGGACGCTGCCGGGGAAGCGGTTGGCGAGATCCTGTTCCAATGTTTCGGCGTCGGAGCCGATCAGCATGGCGCAGATGCCGAGATGGCTGCGCGCCACGAGGATGTTTCCAAGCGCGGACTGGCCGATGGCGTAGGTGATGGTCTCGAGGGCGGCGCTGGTGGCCGCCGGCCTATGGGTTTGCATGTGGTTCATTGCCTTCACTCCTTCTGTGTGTCTGAACCCTAGCCCCATGCCGGCTGGTCCTCACTCCGGTGCTTGCTTTCAAATTCAAATTTGCCGCGTTCGAGGATGAAGGATGCACAGGCACCGAGTGTGCCTACACGACACGCGTGACGGTGACCTCGCCTAGCAAAAAGACCTCGCCGCTCAACAACCGCAGCTCGATCTCACCCGTAGCGGTGCCGCTCCACTCTGCCTTGCCACCATCGACCAATTCGCCGATGGAAGCCAACACCAGCGACTTCGCATCTACGGCCCCGTTATTGGCGATCTGGACATTCGCACCGGCGGTGGAGGACCTTGCCATGGTGCGCATCGCCGGTCCTCCGTCAGGCCCGCGAGGACCGGTCGGCCTTGGCGGATGCCGCCTCGCGGTCGAGCAGCGCTCGCTTGCGCTCCGCGCCCCAGGCATAGCCCGACAGGGCGCCATCCCTACGGATCACCCGGTGGCAGGGAATGGCGACCGCAAGGGCGTTGGCGGCGCAGGCGGCGGCGACGGCGCGGGTCGCCTTGGGCGCGCCGATACGGCCGGCGATCTCGGCATAGGAGACGGTGCGGCCAGCGGGGATGTCGCGCAAGGCCTGCCAGACGCGCTGCTGGAACGCAGTGCCGCGCACGTCGAGCGGCAGGTCGAGACCGAGCGCCGGCGCCTCGACGAAACCGACGACGCGGGCGACGAGCGCCTCATAGTCGCGGTCGCCGCCGACCAGCCGCGCCTTGGGGAAACGGTCCTGCAGGTCGCGCACCAGCGTGTCGGGATCCTGGCCGAGCAGGATCGAGGCGACGCCCTTGCGGCTCGATGCGACCAGGATGGTACCGAGCGAGGATTCGCCGACGGCGAAGCGGATTTCCTCGTTGGCGCCGCCGGCACGGTAGCGCGTCGGCGTCATGCCGAGCATGCCGGTGGATTTCTCGTAGAAACGCCCGCTCGAATTGAAGCCGGCATCGTAGATCGCCGAAGTCACGCTGACGCCGTTCTCCAAGCCCTGGCGGACCCGTGCGGCACGCCGGGCGGCGGCGTAGTCTTTCGGCGTCAGCCCGGTGACCGCCTTGAAAACGCGGTGGAAATAGCCGGGGCTGCGGCCGGCGGCATCGGCCAGTTCGGCGAGCGAGGGTTCGGCCTCGCTGTCCTCGATCCTGCGGCAGGCATCCGCCACCATCGCGGCGTTGGCGGCCTCGAGCGAAGGGCCGTCCGGATTGCAGCGCCGGCATGGGCGAAAGCCTGTCGCCCTGGCCTGGTGTAAAGTGTCGTGCAACTGGACGTTGGCGGGGTTGGCGCGCCGCGACGGGCAGGACGGCCGGCAATAGACGCCGGTCGTTGCCACCGAATACCAGAATGCGCCGTCGGCCGACTTGTCGCGCGCCACGATGCGCGCCCAGCGCGGATCGTCAGCGACCAGCAGTGTCGCGGGTTGCAGATGTTTGGCCAGGGTAATGAACATAAGCGCATTGAAGCCGCGCAGGGCCAGCCGCGCCACCCGTTTCCTGACAAGTGTCAGGAGGAGGAAGCGTGATTGAGGGCAAGATGGATCCATCCGGCCGAGAGCGACACGCAGGCTTATAAAGAGTATGACAAGATTGATCCGGAGAAGGTGTGATGGAAAACATTCGACCCATTAAGACCGAAGCCGATTACGATTGGGCGATCGCCGAAATCACCAAATACTTCGAGAATGAGCCGGAGGTCGGCTCTCTCGACGGTGATCGCTTCGACGTCCTCGCAACCCTGATCGAGGCTTACGAGGATAAGCACTACCCGATTCAGGCACCCGATCCCGTCGAAGCCATTCATTCGCACATGCAATTGTTCAACCTGTCGCGAAAGGCTTTGGCCGAGGTGATCGGATCATCGCCTCGGGCAACCGAGGTGCTGAACAGAAAGCGCGCCCTTACCCTCGACATGATCTTCAAACTGAACAAGGAATGGAACATTCCCGCCGAAATCCTCGTGCGACCCTATCACCTCGCAAAGGACAGGGGCGGCAAGCGCGCCTAAAGCGTTGTCCACCCGCTTGCCGACAGCATTGGCTCCTACGCCGCGCGCTTGGGTTCCACCGCGAAGGGGCTGAGGCCGAGCCAGGTCTGCATTTGCCTGCCGATGGCCTGGTCGCCGGTCAGGACGACCTTCGCGCCGGCCTTCTCGACGGTGAGCAATCCCATCCAGATCGCCGTCATCGTGTGCAGGTCGGTCGAGACATAGAGGTCGACGTCGAAGCCTGGATCGTACCAGCACAGGTCGACCTCGCCGTGCTTTTCGACAATCAGCCACCGGGAGCGCTTGGAGGCCGGAAGTTCCTGATACAGGAACTGTATCACCGTGCGTCCTTCCGGCAGCGGCGAGGGGTTCAGATTGCGCCGCATGTCCCACATCAGCAGCGACGGATCGAGATTCTTCAGCGACAGCCGGGACTCGACCCATTTCTGGCCCCAGAACCCCATCGCCTCGACGACCGGGCGCAGATCCCGGCCGGCCTCGGTCAGCCGGTATTCCAAAATCCCTTTCTCGCCCTGGACCTCCTTGCGCTCGACGATCCCCGCCAGTTCGAGCTCCTTCAGCCGTTGCGACAGAAGGGTCGGCGACATTTTCGGCACGCCGCGGCGCAGGTCGTTGAAACGGGTCGAACCGGCAACCAGCTCGCGCATCAGCACCATCGTCCAGCGGGTGCACAGCACCTCGGCGGCCATCGATAGCGGGCAGAACTGTTTGTATCCGTGCTGGGTCATGACCGTGCCTCTCCCTCGAACCTGCGGCCAACATTAGTCCTTCGTGATTGAAGCGGCGAGTACAGAAACTGTACCGGCCCGGTACAGTTCGCGGACTGGTTCGCTCGGGCCCCGCCATGCGAGCCCTCTGGCCGGCTGCACGGGATACCCCTGTGAGCCGCAACCAGGAGACGACAATGACTGCTTACGTTATCGCGGACATCAAGATGAAGGACCCGAAATGGGTGCCGGCCTATGCCGCGTCGGTGCACGAACTCGTCCACAAGCATGGCGGCAGATATCTGTCGCGCAGCGGCAATGTGAAGACGCTCGAAGGCCAGCCGCTCGACACCACGCTGATCGCCTTGATGGCGTTCCCGTCGGAAGCGGCGGCGCGCGCCTTCACCAGCGATCCGGCCTACGCGCCTTTCGTCTCGGCTCGCCAGGGCGGCAGCGACAGCCGTTTCCAGCTGATCGACGACACCGATCTTGCGGGGACGATCCCGTATCTGCCGAAGGGATGACCGGCATTCGCCGCGTTTTCGGGATCTTCAAGCAGCAACAGCCACGGCGCTTGCCTGTCGCGCCGCCGTATTTCCGGCGGTCGGCCAGCCGTGCTTTTTCAACAGGAATGGAATGGATATGAAATCAAACTTTCGCAACGGGTTTCTCATGGCGGGGGCCATGCTGGCCGTCTGCACGACCTTCGCCCAAGCACATCAGGAGGCGGCCGCGGGTGCGCCGGATGCCAATCCGCTGGCCGAAAAGGTGCGGGCCGCCAACAGCCGGTTTCTCGACGTCAATGCGGCGACGGCGGAAGGCTATGCGCCCATCCCCTGCGCCAGCGGCATCACCGGCGGCGCGATGGGCATCCACTATGTCAATGGCGGGTATCTGAAGGACGACAGGATCGACATCGCCCGTCCAGAAGCGGTGATGTACGAGCCGATGGCCGACGGCACGCTGAAGCTGGTGGCGGTCGAATACATCACCTCGAAGGGGCCGGCGTCGCTGGAGGGACAGCTGTTCAACTTCAACAGCGCGCCCAACCGCTATGGCCTGGGAGAGTTCTACGAGCTGCATGTCTGGGCCTGGAAAGGCAACCCGACCGGCACCTTCGCCGACATGAATCCCAAGGTGTCGTGCGAACACGCGATGGCGCCGAGCCAGTAACCGGCATGGCCAGGCGGCGGCAATGCCGCCTGGCCAAAGCCTCGATTTCGGCTAAGTTTGTCAGGCCGCCTTGATCAGGCCGAGCTGGGTGAGGGCGGCGACGCCATCGTCGAGGCCGATTTCCTCGACGATCCTGCCGTCGATCACCTTCAGCACCGTGGTGCCGGTGAAGCGCATGGTGCGGCCGGTGGCGGCGGGCAGCGAGCCGGTCAGGAAATCGCCGAAGGCCGGGCCGGTATGCGTGCCGCCGCCCTCCCACTGGCCGACGACATAGTCGCCCTCGGCGATGAGGTCGGCGGTGGCCCAGAAGTTGAGGTCCGGGAAGGCGGCGCGGAAATCGGTCATGAAGGCCTTGATGTCGTCGCGGCCCCGGCGTGGCTCGTGCAGCGAATATTTCAGCAGCATGTCGGGCGCGGCGACCGCGTCGACGACCGAGAGGTCGCAGGTTTCACCCCAGAAGTCGGTGAACCATCTGACGACGACGGCCTTGTTGTCTTCCTGCTTGGTCATAGGGAGGTCCTCTTCTTGTCTGGATCACCGGGGTCGATGATCCCTGGCCATCCCTACGACGATCGGACGCGCGCAAAACTCCGGTTCTTGCCGGCCAATCGAAAGGCGGCATGGCAGGCGAGGAAAGCCAGCACGCCGGCCCCGGCGTCCCAGTAACTGTTTCTTCTCTGGTTTTGCCGCAGATTGCCCGCGGGATGGGGCAGGCGAAACGGACGATGGCGCGTCAGGGTAGGAAAAATCGCAATGGAGCGTTCTGGGCCAAGGCCCTGGAGCGTGCCCATCTTGGCGTCTGGGACTGGGATCTCCGCACCGGCGATTGTTTCTACTCCGCGACCTGGGCGCGGATGCTTGGCTACGACGAGAACGAGCTTGCCGCCACCAGCGACCTGTGGCTGCAACTGACCCATCCCGATGACCGCGAGCGGGCGCTGGCAAGCGGCGACCGCCACATTGCCGGGCTGACCGACTACATCGAGACCGAACTCCGGCTGAAGCACAAGCAGGGCCACTGGGTGTGGGTGCTCGACCGAGGCGGCATCGTCGAGAGCGACGCTGACGGCAAGCCGCTCAGGCTGATGGGCGTGCAGACCGACATCTCCAAGCAGAAGGCGGCCGAAGCCGCGCTCGAACAGGTCAACATCCGCTTTCGACTGGCGCTCGCCGCCAGCGGCACCGGCATCTGGCACTACGACATCGCTACCAACAAGAGCTATTGGGACTCGCGCACAAGAGAGATATTCGGCCTCGTCGCGGTGACCGACGAGGTGACGGCGGATCTCTGGCACAGCTACTTGCATCCCGACGACAAGGACGCCGCCGAAAGCGCCCACAAGGTGCCGTTGGAAACCGACGGCGTCATCGCCGCGCAGTACCGGATTATCAAGCGTGACGGCCAGATCCGCCATGTCGAATCGCTGCTGCGCTTCGTCGCCGCCGCCGGTGCCACCGGCCAGGTCCTGGGCACCGTGCGCGACATCACCGAGGACAGACTGCGCGAACAGGAGCTTGCCTTCGCCGCCCGCCACGATGCGCTGACCGGCCTTTGGAACCGCGCCGCCTTCGACAGGCTGCTCGCTGACCATATCGCCACGCGCGTGCCGCTGGCGGTGTTCTATGTCGACCTCGATTATTTCAAGGCGCTCAACGACTTCGCCGGCCATGCCGCCGGCGATCTGGCGCTGAAGGGCGTCGCGGCGGGCATTGGCCGCTGCCTGCCGCCATCGGCGCATGCGGCGCGGCTCGGCGGCGACGAGTTCGCGCTGATGGTGCCCGATTGCGATGTCGATCAGGCCGAGCAACTGGCAGGCGCGATCCTGACGGCCGTGCGCGACGCCGATCTCGGCCTCGCCGCGACGTCGCGGCGACTGGCGGCCAGCATCGGCATCGCCATCATCCACGACCCTCTCACCACGGTTGCCGACGCATTGGCTTGCGCCGACGATGCCTGCTACGCGGCGAAGGCCGCCGGGCGCGATCGCTTCGCGCTGTTTTCGGCCGAGACCGCCGCCGGTTCGGGCGGCCTCAACGCCGCACGGCTGGCCGCCGACACGGTGGACGCCATGGAAGACGGCAGGCTGAAACTGTTCGGCCAGGAGATCCACCGGCTGGGCAGGCCCTGGGAAGAGAGCCGCCACGTCGAGGTGCTGGCGCGGCTGGCCGCAAAGGGCGGCCGGCTGATCCCGCCCGGCGAATTCATTCCGGCGGCCGAGCGCTTCGGTGTTGCCGCGCGGCTGGACCGCTGGATCATACGCACGGCGCTGTCACGGCACGGCGCGGCGATGAAATCCGGCGCCATCACGCTCGGCTTCAACCTGTCGGCGCAGACGCTGAGCGATCCCGGACTGTGGGACTTCGTCGACAGCATCATCGAGGAAACCGGGGCGCCGCATTCGGGCATCGGCTTCGAGATCACTGAAACCGCCGCCGTCACCAATTTCGATGCCGCCGAAACCTTCGTGCGCAGGGCGCGCGAGCGGCGCTGCAAGGTCAGCCTCGACGATTTCGGCGCCGGCATGAGCTCGTTCGAATATCTCAGGCGCTTTCCGGTCGATGCCATCAAGATCGACGGCTCCTTCATCGAGAACATCGCCGAAAGCCGCTTCGACCGCGAGATTGTGCTGGCCATCACCAGCATCGCCCGCAGCCTCGGCTGCGCCGTGGTGGCCGAGAAAATAGAGCGGCAGGACATCGTGGCCATGCTGGACGATATGGGCGTCGAGTTCGGCCAGGGATTTCTGCTGCACCGGCCCGAACCGCTGGAGGGGATCGTGGCGCGCGCGGCGGGATTGGCCGGCGGCGCATCGAGACGCACGGCGTCCTGATTGGACAAAACGCATGTCGCTAAGCGACCTGGACAGCGATATGCGTGAAGGCGAAGATTCGATGCGCGCGGGCTGAATCCGCTAAACGCGACGCGTTTTGTCAGCCGTGCCGACGCGCCGCCGCTCGGGGAAATTCCAGCACCCCGGGTTCCGGCTTCCTGTGTTGTGCTTCCGCCACCATCTCGATCAACAGGTCGAGGGCCTCGCATGTGGCGCGGCTCGTCTCGTCATTGCCGCGCAGATAGTGATAGGCGCGTTCGAGATGGAGACGGGCGGCTGAAAAATCGCTGGTCAATGGTCCCTCCATGATCCCGCCCTAATGTATCTTGGCCGGCCTGGCGCAATGTGGGGTAAATATCCACAAGCGCCTTTTATTCAAATGCCGGCGAACGCACTGGAGACGGGCAGCCGGTGGCGGTGCCCGTTTGTCAGGAGTGAGGGCGCCACGGGCTTTGCGCGGTGTGGCGGTGTGCCTAGACTGCGCTCCTTTGTCCGAGGTGAAATCGATGATCGTCCAGGCCTGCATCAACGGCGCGCGGCCGCGCGATTTCCATCCCAGCCTGCCGCTGACGGCGCACGCGATGACCGCGGATGCCGCTTCCTGCGTCGGCGCGGGTGCCGCCGAACTGCACATCCATCCGCGCGGCGAGGACGGTCGCGAAAGCCTGGCGGCGGTGGATGCGACGGTCCTTGCCGTACGGCAGGCCTGCCCGGGGACATTGATCGGCGTGTCGACCGGCGCCTGGATCGAGAACGATGTGGAACGGACCCGCGCGGCGATCGCCGCCTGGCGCGAACTGCCCGACTATGCCTCGGTCAATCTTTCGGAAGCCGACGCGCCCGCCGTGATGGCGCTGTTGCGCGAGCAGGGCGTCGGCATCGAGGCCGGGCTTGCCACGACGCAAGATGCGGAGCGCTTCGTGGGGCTCGCCGATCGCGCCCGCGTGCTGCGCATCCTGATCGAGATCGACATACCAGACCTGCCCGTCGCCCTCGACGAGGCGCACGGCATCGCCGCCGTGCTCGAGCGCGCCGGGGTGCGGCGGCCGATCCTGCTGCATGGCGTCGACGGCACCGTCTGGCCGTTCGTGGACCTTGCGCGGCAAAAGCGCTGGTCGACGCGGGTCGGGCTTGAGGACGGCAAGACGCTTGCCGATGGAACGGTGGCAAAGGACAATGCGCGGATCGTTGCCGAGGCGACAGCAATCTTCCGCTCCGCGAGTTAAGCTGAACCTCGGCTCGGGTCAGACTCGCTGCACGTCCGGTGCTGTCCAGCCACGCAAAATATGTTTCTGGATCTTGCCGGACGCGGTGCGCGGCAGCGCCTCGGCGAGCAGGAACTGCTTCGGCACCTTGTAGCGGGCGATGCGGTCGCCGCAATGGCTTGCCAGGGCGGCCGGATCCACGATCCGGCCGGGTTTGACCACGACGAAGGCGCGACCGACTTCGCCCCAGCGCTCGTCGGCGACGCCGATCACGGCGGCTTCGGCGATGTCGGGATGCTCGAGCAGCACCATCTCGATTTCGACGGGATAGACGTTCTCGCCACCGGAGATGAACATGTCCTTGCGACGGTCCACGAGGGTGACGAAGCCTTCGTCATCGCGCCGGGCGATGTCGCCGGTGCGGAACCAGCCATCGCTGGTGAAGGCGCGCGCCGTCTCTTCCGGCCGGTTCCAGTAGCCCGGCGTGATCGAGGGGCCGGACAGCCATATCTCGCCCGGTTCGCCGGCCGCGACCTCCTGGCCGTCGTCGTCGACTATGCGCAGGCCGATCGTCGGCGCCGGCAGGCCGGCCGAGCCGGCCTTGCTGGCGATCCGCCCGGCCTCGACCGGCATGCCAAGCACGGTGCCGGCTTCGGTCATGCCGAAGCCGTCGACCATGCGGATGCCTTGCGCCAGCCACCAGTTGACATCGATGGCCGGGTTCGGCGCGCCGCCGGTGAAGATGGCGGTGAGGGACGTCCAGCGCGACGGCGCGAAGTCGGGATGTTCCCGCAGCATCCGGGCCATCTGCGGCACGCAGAAATAATGGGTGACGCCGAGTGAGGGATCGGCCAGCCGGCGGTTGGTCACATCGGCATCGAAGCCGGGCGAGATCAGCACCGTGCCGCCCTGCAGCAGCGGCGGACGCAGGCTGGTGACGAGGCCGATGACATGGAACATCGGCGCATCGCAGAGGAAGACGCTGGCATTGCCGACGCGCCCGAGCACGCCGAAATTGACTGCCGTGGCCAAGGCGTTGCTCTCGGTGACGACGACACCTTTGGGCTGGCCCGACGTGCCCGACGTGTAGAGGATGATCGACGGCGCATCGCTGGCCGGCAAGACGCGGCGCGGCGCCGGCGCCTGGGCCTCGACCGCCCTTGCGAAGGCAGCGATGTCCACCGACATGCAGCCGTCGGTTGGCGCCAATCCAAGGGCCGCGTCATGCAGCAGCAGCGCCGGACCGCAATCGGCCAGGATCGCCCGCCGTTCGGCACCGGCGAGGCGCCAGTTGAGCGGCACGAAGATGGCACCGAGCCGCATCGCGGCCTGCTGCAGGATCAGGAGATCGGCGCTGTTGCGGGCAAGCGTGGCGATGCGTTGGCCCTGTTCGACGTCCCAAGCGGTTTCGAGGACGCCGACGGCGCGCTGGATGGCCTCGTCGAGCGCCGCATAAGTCCAGCGCCGGCCGGTTGCCAGGTCGACACAGGCGAGACGGTCCGGCTGGCCTCCGGCATGCAGGGCGATGGGATCCGATGTCGTCGGGGCCGGCATTCGCATCTCCTCCCAGATTGCGTCTTACCGCGTCATCTCGCCTTGTCGTAGGCGCCGAGACCCGGCTTGTAGCTCTTTTCGTCGATGAACTGGCGGATGCCTTCCTTGCGGCCGTCATTGTCATGGAAGTTGGCCGCTTCCTGCGCCCGCACGAGATAGTCCTCGGCATTGTCATAAGTCATCTCGGCGACGCGGCGGATCGCGTCCTTGGTCGCTTTCAGGGCAATCGGGTTCTTCTTCAAAAGGACGTTCGCAACCTCGGTGACGCGCGTCTTCAGGTCGGCCAGCGGCAGGCTTTCATTGACCAGCTTCCAGGCGGCGGCTTTCCTGCCGTCGATGAGTTCGCCGGTCAGCGCGTGATACATGGCGTCGCGCATCGACAGGAGGTCGACCACCACCTTGGTGGCGCCGCCGCCGGGCAGGATGCCCCAGTTGATCTCCGACAAAGCGAATTGCGCCTCGTCGGCGGCAAAGGCGAGATCGCAGGCGAAGAGCGGGCCATAGCCGCCGCCGAAGCACCAGCCATTTACCATGGCGATGGTCGGCTTGCCGTACCAGCGCAGGCGCCGCCACCAGCCATAGGCTTCCGCCTGCGCCTTGCGGATGGCGCCGAGGCCCTTGGCTTCGGTCTCGCGAAAATACTCCTTGAGGTCCATGCCCGCCGACCAGGCGCTGCCTTCTCCCGACAGCACCAGCACGCCGACATCGTCGCGGAATTCGAGCGCGTCCAGAACCTCCATCATGCGCCGGTTGAGCGCCGGGTTCATGCAATTGCGCTTATCCGGCCGGTTGAAGCGCACCCAGGCGATACCGTTCTCGACATCGAAGGCAACGGGCTCTTCGGTCATGGTCTGCGTCCTCCCATTCCGTTCGGAAATTGCTATGTTGCATAGCTATCTAGTTTGCTATGTCGCATAGCCTTTTTCGCTTGACAAGGACCTTGGTCGCGGCGATCGGTTCAGCATGGATGATAAAGAAGCTCACGCTGCTCCCGGCGCCCCGCACGTGTCGGCAAGAGACGCGCTCGACGCGCAGATCGGCTACAATCTCAGGCGTGCCTCGACCTTGGCCTTGAGTGATTTCGCCGTCGAGCTGGCCGATGCGGCGCTGCGCCCGGTTACCTACGGCATGCTGGCGCTGATCGACGAACAGCCCGGCATCCGTGCCGCGGAACTCTGCCGCCAGCTCGGCATGAAGAGCGCCAACATGGCGCCGCTGCTGGCCGACCTTGAAGAGCGAGGGCTGGTGGAGCGCGACGACCACGCGGACGACAAGCGCGTGCGGGTGCTGACGCTGACACCGGCCGCGCGCAAGGCCATGCCCGGATGGCGACAACAGGTGCGCCGGCACGAAGACCGGTTCCTGCAACGGCTGACAGCCAAGGAGCGAGCAACGCTGCTCCGCCTGCTGCGCCTGATCTGGACGGAGCAGGGCTAAAGATCTTGATCAGTCGAGAATGTTCTCGATCGCCTGATCGACCACCGGGTGCAGGCCGCTGGCCTGGAAGGACAGGCGGTTGCCGGAGCCGACATTGCTGGTCATGGCGATGGTGAGGTCCGTCAGGGGATCATGCAGCATGACGGCGACATAGCCCGGGATGCTGCCCTGGTGGCCGTAGAAGGCGCGGCCGGCATAGGCGCTCTGGAACATGCCAGCACCCGTCTCGCGCATGCGCGTGCCTGGAAAACTCGCTGGCACGCGCTGTTCGAACATCTCGGCGAAGAAAGGCTGGTACAACAGCTTGCCGGAGAACAGGCCGCGCATGAAGCCCACCATGTCGGATGGCGTCGATACCATGTCGCCGCAGCCATAGGCGGCGCCGAACGGGAAGGAATCGGAAGAATCCTGCAATGCGTCGGAATAGGGCAGCACGCCGTCCATGCGCCACATCTCGCCGCCCGAGGCGATGTCGGTGGGCGCGTTGGGCGCGGGCGGTGGCCGGTGGTAATAGCCGCGCACCATCGATTTCTCGGGAAATGCCTCGGTCGCCGGCGACCAGGTGTTTTTCAGGCCGAGCGGTTCGAGGATCGCGCTCCTGACGTAGGCGCCCAGCGGCTGGCCGGTGACGGCCTCGATCACCATGCCTGCCAGGACATAGCCGGTGTTGTTGTAGACCGCGGGTCCGCCCGGCGCCTTCTGCTTGTCGGAAGCGAAGGCGATGTCGACCAGCTGTCGCGGCGTCCATTGCCGGCTCGGGTCCATGGGGATGTAATATTCGAATTCCGGCAGGCCGTTGCGATGGTTGATCAGCTGGCCCACCGAAATATCCTTGGCGCCCGGCAGATCCGGGAACCAGGCGGAGATCGGCGCACCGAGATCGAGCTTGCCGGTCTCGGCGAGCTTGATCAGGGCCGCGGCGACGAAGGTCTTGGTGCAGCTGCCGATCTTGAACAGCCGGTCCGGCGTGACAGGGGTGCCATGCGCGCTGTCGGCGAGGCCAGCGGTGAGGGCGGTCGGCGTCTCGCCCTTGCGCGTATAGGCCAGTGAGGCGCCTACAGCGCCATCGGCGAGGTAAGAGGCGAGGAGGGCGTTCAGGTCTTTTGGCATGTGGTCTCGCTTTTGTGGAGCACGGGATTTTCGCAAAATCGGCTGGCGTTGTGCCCTTGGAGATGCCCCCTCATCCGGCCCTTCGGGCCACCTTCTCCCCGTCGGGGAGAAGAGGGCGCCACGCTTCATCAGGCTCATCTGTCGGAGCCGCTGAAAGAGGAATTCGGCGCTCGAAGATCTCTTCTCCACCGGGGAAAAGGTGGCCGCGTAGCGGCCGGATGAGGGGGTGCCCCGCCTCACTCGGCCATATCGACGGCGGCGAAATTCTGCCGGCCGAAGGGGTCTAGCGCGTAGTTGAGCACGCTCTTGCGGATCGGGATCGCCACCATCGAATGGGCGATCGGCGCCACCGGCACCTCGGCCTTCAGGATCGCCTGCGCCTTGCCGTAGATCGCGGCGCGCTCCTTCGGGTCGGCGGCGACGCGGCCTTCGTCCAGAAGCTTCTCGAAATCCTTGTCGCACCAGCGCGAGCGGTTGGAGCCGCCCTTCACGCCGTCGCAGGAGAGCAGATAGCTCAGCATGTTGTCGGGGTCGCCATTGTCGCTGCTGCCGCCGAGCAGGAACGTGTCCTGCTCGCCCGCCGCGGTGCGCTTGAGATATTCGCCCCATTCGAAGCTGACGATTTCCGATTGCACGCCGACCTTGGCCCAGTCGGCCTGGATCATTTCGGCCATGCGCTTGGCGTTGGGGTTGTAAGGGCGCGACACCGGCATCGCCCACAGGCTGATCTTGAGGCCGTTTTCGTGGCCGGCGTCCTTCAGCAGTTTTTTGGCGCCATCGGGATCGTAGTCGATGCCGGCATCGGTCACCGCGCCGAGCTGCGCCGGCGGCACGACGCTGCCAGCCACCGTGCCGGCGCCGGCATAGACCGCTTCGACGATCGCCTTGCGGTCGATGGCCTTGGCAAGTGCGGTGCGCACGCGCACATCGCCCAGCGGCTGATGTTCGACATTGAAACCGAGGATGCCGATGTTCTGGCCCTTGAGATCGAGAACCGTGATGTCGGGGTCGCCGCGCAGGTCGGCGACGGCACTTGGCGGCGGCGGGGCGGCGACCTGGCATTCATTGGCCTTGATGCGCTCGACGCGGGTGGTCGGCTCGGGCGTGATGGCAAAGACCAGCGTGTCGATCTTCGGCGCGCCGCGCCAGTAATCCTTGTTGGCGGCGTAGCGGACCTGGCTGTCGGGCACATAGGCCTGGAGCACGAACGGGCCGGTGCCGACCGGGGCGCCGTCGATCAATTCCGGCGTGCCGGCCGCCACCATCTTTTCGGTCTGCTCCAGCGACAGGATGGAGAGATAGTCGAGCGCCAGCCCGGCCAGGAAGGTGACGTTGGGAGCCGTCAGCGTGAAGCGCACCGTGTAGTCGTCGACCTTGTCTATCTTGTCGATCAGCGTGCCCATGCCCAGCGCGTTGAAGTACTCGTAAGAGCCGCCACCCAGCTTGTGATAGGGATTGTTGGCGTCGCGCTGGCGGTTGAATGTGTAGAGCACGTCATCGGCGTCGAAGTCGCGCGAAGGCGCAAAATGCTCGTTCGACTGGAATTTCACGCCGTGCCTGAGATGGAAGGTGTAGGTCTTGCCGTCAGGCGACACATCCCAGCTTTCCGCCAGCGCCGGCCCGACCTCGGTCGTGCCCGGCTTGAACTCGACCAGCCGGTTGAAGATCGTCTTGGCGGCGGCGTCCATGGTGGAATCGGCTATGCCGATCGCCGGGTTGAAGGTCTCGGGGTTTGCTTCCGAACAATAGACCAGCGTCTTGGCATGGGCCTGCCCGCCGAGAAGGACGGATGAGGCGATAAGGGTCGAGGCCAGAAGGGATGGGGCAAGCACTGCGCGCAGGGACTTCATCGCAAACGCTCCTGATGACACATTCGGGGTTGAGGGAGGAAACTTCATGGCGTCGCCGCCGGGGCAAGGAAACGGTCGGGCGCCAGCGCCGCGGCAGTGACGCCGAGCGCGGTGACATCGCCGGGCAAGGACTGTCCGCGCATCAGCGCCGCGCTCAGCCTGGCCAGTGTCAGCGACACCTGAAAACCGTAGCCGCCCTGGCCGCCGAGCCAGAAGAAGCCGGGCAGGCGCGGGTCGAAGCCGGCGACCGGCGTGCGGTCGGGCGCGAAGGTACGCAGGCCCGCCCATGGCGTCGACGGACGGCCGATGCGCATCGACGTCGCCTGTTCGATGCGGTCGACGGCGATGGCGACGTCGATGTCTTCCGGATACGCATCGCAAGGCTCGGAGTCCGTCTCGTCGGCGAGCGAGCCGATCAGCCTGCCGGCATCGGGCTTGAAATAGAATTGTTCGTGCAGGTCGACCACCAGCGGCCAGCCGGCAATGTCGATGCCCACGGGTGGATCGAACAGGAAAGCGGTGCGCCGTTTCGGCTGGAAGCCGAGGCCGGAGAGCCCCGCCATCCCGGCGACGACATCGACCCAGGCGCCCGCGGCGTTGACGACGATGTCGGCCGGGTAGACACCTGCGCTGGTTTCGACCCGAAAAGCGCCGCCGTGGGCCGAGATAGCGCGGACTTCCTCGCCGGTACGGATGATGCCGCCGCTGGCCTTCAGCTTTGACGCGCAGGTCGCCAGCATCTTGCCCGTGTCGACATCGACCGCGCCCGGCTCATGGACGCCGCCGCAGGTGGTTTCCCCAGCAATGACCGGAACCAGCGCGTGCAACTCGGCCGCCGACAGGCGCCGCACGCTGGGCACCAGAGCCTGCAATTCGCCGGCCAGCCGGTCGATGGCAGCGTCGTCGCCGGTCCAGCCGACATGCAGCGCGCCGCGCCGGTGGGCGACGAAGCCGCCCTCGACGATGGCCTGCCGGCTGGCCAGCGTCAGTGCGCGCACCAGCCGGTTGCCATAGGTCTCGGTGAACAAAGCGGCGGAGCGGCCGCTGGCGTGATAGCCCAGATGCGGTTCGCGCTCGATGAGGGTGACGTCAGCCCAGCCGGCGACGGCGGCGGCCAACGAGAGGCCGGCAATGCCGCCGCCGATGACGACGATTTTCTGGGAGGACTTTGACTGCATCCATCAGTCGTAAAAATATTTTCGTATCCAGTCAACATTTAGCGTATAAGAAAATTGTTGGTGTTGTTGATGACGACGGAGAGTTCGACTACCTAGGTGGAGAACGGCGCGATCGCCGCCATGGAGCTGGCAATGTCGGAGCAACCGAACCTCGGTGATTGTCTGCGGGCCTTGAGAAAAACCCATGGCTGGACCTTGCAGGAGGTCAGCTCTCTCACCGGCGTCGCGGTGTCGACCCTGTCCAAGGTCGAGAACGACCAGATGTCGCTGAGCTACGACAAACTGCTGCAGATCTGCGAGGGCCTCGGCATCCATGTGACGGAACTGCTCAGCGGCGACCGCAAGCAGCCGGCGGCGCGCACCCGCCGCTCGGTCACCTCGCAGTCCAACACGCTGCGCCAGCTGACCCGCAACTACGATTATCGGTATCTCGCCACCGACCTGGTGCACAAGCGCATGGTGCCCATCCACGCCTATGCGCGCGCCCGCACGCCGCAGCAGTTCGGCCCGCTGACCCGGCATGCCGGCGAGGAATTCCTGATCGTGCTCAAGGGCGAGATCGAGTTGCACACCGACCAGTACGCGCCGGTGCGGCTGAAAGAGGGCGAGAGCGTCTACATCGATTCCACCATGGGCCACGCCTACCTCTCGGTCGGCGAGGGCGACGCCGAAATGCTGTGCGTCTGCTCCGGCGACGAGCCCGACATGGAAGGCACGCTGCTGAGCGTGCTGGAGACGGTGGAGGGGTAGGGGCGTCTCGTTTCGATTGCCGTGGTTGGCGCCGCCCCTCATTGCCCTGCCGGGCATTTCTCCCCGTATAGTGACGGGGAGAAAGGG
Organism: Mesorhizobium sp. ES1-6; assembly: GCF_020164775.1. Lineage (NCBI taxonomy): Bacteria > Pseudomonadati > Pseudomonadota > Alphaproteobacteria > Hyphomicrobiales > Phyllobacteriaceae > Mesorhizobium > Mesorhizobium sp. ES1-6. The sequence continues at coordinate 150,697 of NZ_JAIUGU010000014.1, read as the reverse complement.
CAGCTTCAGCGCGGGCGCTCTTTCCGGCCGCGCGGGATTGGCGAAGCCGCCGAAGACAGCGCCTCTCCCCGTCACTATACGGGGAGAGGATGCCGGCAGGCAGGTGAGGGGCAGCGCTGCCCGCCCAAGTTTTTTGCAGGTCGGTTCAGTCTTTCTGGTTCGAACTGGCTGGCGAAACCGGCTATAGGACCGCTGCAATCGCCAACCCCGATGAGGAAAATCCATGAGCTCAGAAAAAACAGCAGTCATCGTCGCCGGCGGCAGCGGCATGGGGGCGGCGGCGGCAAAGCGGCTGGCGGCGGACGGCTTCAAGGTCGCCATCCTGTCTTCGTCGGGCAAGGGCGAGGCGCTGGCCAGGGAGCTTGGCGGAATCGGCGTCACTGGCTCCAACCAGTCGAATGACGATCTGCAGCGGCTTGCCGACGCGACGCTCGAAAAGTGGGGCCGCATCGACGTGCTGGTCAACAGCGGCGGCCACGGGCCGCGCGCGCCGATCCTGGAGATCACGGACGAGCAGTGGCACACCGGCATGGACGTCTATTTGATGAACGTCATCCGGCCGGTGCGCATCGTGGCGCCGCAAATGATCAAGCAGAAGGGCGGCGCCATCATCAACATCTCGACGGCCTGGGTGGCCGAGCCGAACGCGATGTTCCCGACCTCGGCCGTGTTTCGCGCCGGCCTTGCCGCCTATACCAAGATTTTTTCCAACACCTATGCTGCCGACAATGTGCGCATGAACAATGTGCTGCCCGGCTGGATCGACAGCCTGCCGGCGACCGAGGAGCGCCGCGACAACGTGCCGATGCAGCGCTATGGGACGTCGGAGGAGATTGCCGCGACGATCGCCTTTCTGGCGTCGGATGGGGCAGGGTATATTACGGGGCAGAATATCCGCGTGGATGGGGGCGTGATCCGGGCGCTGTGAGGGCGTTGGCTGGTGGCCGTTTCAGACCTCTGAAATTAGCCGAAGCCCTTCCTCGCTTCGTCATCCTAGGGCGGAGCAAGGAGCGAAGCGACGCGGCGCAGACCCTAGGATCCATGCCGCGACATGGCCAGAAAATACAGCGAACGAGAATTGTCGCAAGACGCGTTGGCGGTTACCGTCAGCGTATGACCGGCTATGTCTACATGACCGCCAGCCAGAAGGGTGGCACCATCTATATCGGTGTCATCAACGATCTTGGACGCCGGATGCCGGAGCACAAATCCGGCGAAGGCTCGCGCTTCACCGGTCGCTATGGTGCGCTACGCCTGGTTTGGTATGAGGAACATTTCGACGTTCGTGATGCCATCCAGCGTGAGAAGTCGCTGAAGCGATGGCCGCGACAATGGAAGATCGAACTCATCGAGAAGGCCAATCCCGAATGGTTCGAGCTGTTTCGCGGAACGGGATGGTAGCGCACGGCAGCGCTTCGTCGCAGGCGTGCGCAAGGTTCGGCACCGTTTTATCCGTCACAAGCGTCGCGGCATGGATCCTAGGGTCTGCGCCGCGTCGCTGCGCTCCTTGCTCCGCCCTAGGATGACGAAGGAAGAGGAGAGCCTCGGCTAATCGTCAAGCCAGCAGGCGACCTTTCGGCAAGGCTTCCCAGCTTATCTCATCACCGCTGATCCGCATCCGTCAGCGTCTGCAGAAACGCGACGATGTCGTCGATCTCGGCGTCATCAAGCGCCGGCTTGTCGCCGGGTTTCTTGCCGTCGAAGGGCGGATCCTGATTCAGGTTTCCCCAGTAAGCCTTTGGCAGATCGTCATATTTCCTCACCGTGCCGTCGGCATTTTTCGGGTACCAGCGGCCGGGGTCGGTGTCGCGGCTGGCGTAGAAGGCGACGGCGTCGCGCAACGTGTGGAACTCGCCATTGTGGAAAAAACTCTGGCGCAGCGCCACGTTGCGCAGCGTCGGCGTCTTGAACAGGCCGCAATACTCCGGCCGGCCATGGAAATCGGTGCGCAGCGGGCCGCACAGGCCGAGATCGGCATAGGCGGGGTCGGCATTGGCCGGGATGGCCGGGTTGCGCGGCACGGCGATGGCGATCAGGCCGAAATCGGTGAACTGCGGCGGCTCTCCGTCATTGGCGGGTTCGCTGAGATGGCAGGAGGCGCAATTGCCTTTTTTCTCGTCCTCGAACAGTTCGCGGCCATGCAGTTCCCGCGTCGACAATGTCGCCTTGCCGGCGAGGAAGGCATCGTAGCGGCTGGAGTATGGGTAGAAGTCGGCCGCGCTCTGCTCGAACGTGCCGAGCGCTTCGGCGGCGGCGTCGATGGCGTCGCCCGGGCGGTCGAAGACGTCGTTGCCGAAGGTTGCTTTGAAGTCGCCGGCATAGGCTGACTTGCGCAAGGCGGCGGTGACCGCCCCGGCATCCTTGTTGGCCATCTCGAAAGGCGAGAGCAGGGGGATTTTCGCCTGGTCCTTGCCGTAGTCGACGCGGCCGTCCCAGGTCAGGCCGCCGGTCGGGCCGTTGTCGACGCTCTCGTCGCCCTCGTCCTCGGAATCGTAGAAATGTTCGGTGAAGGCGGGCGCGGCCTGGAGATATCGCAGCGACGGCACGGCGCGCACGCCGGGCTGGTCGAGGTTTGGGCCGCCCATCTCGACCGGTGCCGCCGAGGCTGGCCCGAAAGCGTGGCGCGGGTCATGGCAGGACGAGCAGGCCTGCTTGCCCGAGGCGGAAAGGGCCGGGTCGAAGAACATTTTCTTGCCAAGCGCGGTGAGTGCCTGAGCCCGGGCGAAGGCGTCGGCGCGCGACAGGGGGCCGGGATGGACGCCATCCGCCGTATTGGCGGGCGCGGCAAAGCCAAGGGTCGAGATCGCGGCGATCGCGATTGTCAGGCTTTTCCATCGTCTGGTCGTCATGGGGCGTGGTCCGCTTTGGCCCGGCAATAAGAACGCAGTGCAACGGATTGATGACCGGCCCCGGCGCTCACGAAACCGTGTTCGCCTTGGCGGCCGATGTCACAAAGGTGACAAGGCATCCACGTTAGCTGCCGCCATGGTTCCCGCGCCCCTCCAGCCACAGTCAAGCCACGAGGTCTTTCCATGACGAGGCTCAAGCTTCTCAATTCCTTCTGCCTGGCCGGTTCGGCCCTGCTTCCCCTCGCGGCAGCCCATGCCGCGCCTCCGGGCTTCGACAAGATCGACACCGTCGTCGTCATCTATGCCGAGAACCGCAGCTTCGATAATCTCTACGGCGGCTTCCCCGGCGCCAATGGTCTGGCCAGTGTCTCGGCCGATCAGGCGCGCCAGCTCGACCGTGACGGCAAGCCGCTGACCGAACTGCCGCCGGCCTGGGGTGGGCTGACCGGCAAGGGCGTCACGCCCGTGGTGACGGAGGCCGAGACCGCGCATCTCGCCAACGCCGCCTTCGCCATCGACGATCCCAAGGGTTTTCACGAGGGCACCAACGTCATCACCCACGATCTGTGGCACCGCTTCTACCAGGAGCAGATGCAGATCGACGGCGGGAAGAACGACAAGTTCGTCGCCTGGGCCGATTCCGGCGGCCTGGTCATGGGCCATTATGACGGCTCGAACCTGCCGATGTGGCAGGTGGCGAAGAAATACGTGCTGGCCGACAATTTCTTCCAGGGCGCCTTCGGCGGCTCCTTCCTCAACCATTTCCAGCTCGCCTGCGCCTGCGTGCCGGTCTATCCGCATGCCGACACCAGCCCGATCAAGGGCCAGATCGCCGTGGTCGAGGCCGACGGCACGACCTTGAAGGTGGCCGACAATTCGCCGGCCTCGGCGCTTGGCGGCGTGCCGAAATTCGTCAATGACGGCGCCATCACGCCCGACTTCCACGCCGTCAACACCATGCAGCCGCCTTACGAGCCGAGCGCCAACAAGCCGGCCGAGGGCGGCGACAAGGCGTTGGCCGATCCGGCCGCGCCCACCACGCTGCCGCCGCAGCACGACGTCACCATCGGTGATCTCCTGTCGCTGAGGGGTGTGAGCTGGGCCTGGTACGCCGGCGCCTGGCAGGCAACGCTGGACGGCAAGAACGCCACGCCGGTGCCGAACTTCCAGTTCCACCACCAGCCCTTCAACTATTTCGCCGCTTACGCGCCGGGCACCGCGGCTCGCACCGAGCATCTCAGGGACGGCGGCATGGACGGCGCGGAATTCATCAAGGCGATCGACGACGGCAAGCTGCCGCAAGTCGCCTTCTACAAGCCGCAAGGCAATCTCAACGAGCACTCGGGCTATGCCGACGTGACCTCGGGCGACCAGCATCTGGCCGACCTCGTTTCGCATCTGGAGAAGAGCCCGCAATGGGGCCACATGCTGGTGGTCGTCACCTATGACGAGAATGGCGGCTTCTGGGATCACGTCGCGCCGCCCAAGGCCGACCGCTGGGGCCCGGGCAACCGCATCCCGGCCTTCATCGTCTCGCCCTATGCCAGGATGGGCACGGTCGACCACACGCAATACGACACGACGTCGATCCTGCGCTTCATCACCGCGCGCTACGACCTGCCGGTGCTTTCAGGCATCGTCGCCCGCGACAAGGCGCTGGCCGCCAATGGCGAGCCGCCGATGGGGGATTTGTCGGCGGCGCTCGATCTCAGCCGGTAGGTGCGCTGGTTCACCGACCTTGGTGCCTTTCTCTCCCTCCGGAGGGGGAGAGGTGGCGCTGCGAAGCAGCGACGGAGTGGAGGAAGGCGGTTCTCGAACGCGCTGCCGCTGACACCCAGGCCTCAGTCACAGCGAGATATCACCCGGGCTTGAAACACAGCGGCCGAACCAGGTCGACCCCCACTCCGTCTCGGCTTCGCCGAGCCACCTCTCCCCCGATCGACGGGGGAGAGGAAAGGCGCGCGTTTGCCGAGTTTGGCGCCTTTCCTTGCCTAGTGTTGGGAGGGGTGAGGCTGGCGCTCAGCCGCCATTCACCAAAGCGAAAACCAGTTTCTGCAAATTGCCGCCCTGGCCGAACTCGACGCGGTCGAAATCGCGGCTGCCCTGTATCCTCGTCTTCGAGATCGCGTCGAGCCGACGGACCACCTCGGCCCTGGTCTTGCTGCATTTGGGATCGTCAGTGACGGTCAGGCCGTCTGTCGCGGCTTCGATGTCATGGACCATCTGGATCATGCTGGCGCCATGCACCTTCTCATGGGCGCTGACGCCGGCGATGAACACCTCCCATTTCTTCTGAAGGGCTGGCGGCAGCGGCTCGGAAGGGCTTGGCAAGGTGTAGGTGATGATGAGTTTGGGATTCCCCGCCGTCAGCACGCAGTCCTTGCCCCTGGGCTTGTAGTCCCTGACACCCCAGGTCAGCTTGAAGTTGGTGTAGGCGATGGCGCGGGTGATACCGACATTCGGCCCGTTCTCGCCGATCGACCGGTAGAGCTCCAGCCCGGACTGGCCTGATATGGCGTAGGTCTCGACCTTCTCGACCGGCTTCCATTCGGCATGGGCGGTGAGCGGCAAGGCCATCAGGGCGGCTGCCGGAAGACACAGGCGAATACAGGCTTTCAACACCGCTCTCTCCGGGACGCGCGGCCTTGCCGTAGATGCAATGCCATTCAATGGCTTTTCCTATATGCTGGCGGCGGGTGCTGCAAATGTCGGAGGGGGAAGTCATGACAAGGTATCTCGTTGCCGCCGGTGCGTTGGCGGCATTGCTGGCCACGCAATCGGCCTTCGCCGCGTCCTGCGGCGGCTGGAGCGCGAAGATGGAAGAAGACGAGGGCGGCAGCGTGCTCACCGCTTCCGTCTGCGGCGGGCCGAAGGGCGACGCGTATCTGATGCTGAATTGTTACGACAAACCGGTGCTGAGCTACGATCTGGGCGCCAGCGGCCAGCAACTGGAGCCGGGAGCCAGCGGCGTTTTCGACTTCAAGGCCGACGGCAAGACGTTGACCAGGACGCTGCAGCTCGAGGAAATGTACGGATATTTCGTGGTCAATCTGGCGAAAGCCGATCCGCTGCTCGACCTCTTACGCTCGAAGGGCGACCTGTCGGTCAGTTCGGCCAAATATGGCGAGATCGGTTTTCCGCTGAAGGGGTCGAGCGCGGCGATCGGCAAGGTGCTGGCGCAGTGCGGCAAGGCCAAGCCGGCGGACGGGGATTGAGCCTCGGCGCCGCCCCTCATTGTCCTGCCGGACATTTCTCCCCGTATAGGAACGGGGAGAAAGACGCAGTCGCCGGCGATTTCGCCAATTGCCGGCGCTGGGAAATAGGCGCCGAGGGATGCCACAGCGTCCTTCTCCCCGTCCCTATACGGGAAGAAGATGCCGGCAGGCAGATGAGGGGCGGCGCTGGCGTTTGGTGATTGGGCCGCGCATCCACCCTTGCCGGCATCACCACCCGGCCGTATTCCAACGCCCATGACCAACATCCAATTCCGCAAGGCTGTCGCCGCCGACCTACCGGCCATTGTCGCCATGCTGGCCGACGATCCGCTGGGTGCTGGCCGCGAGGATGCTTCCTTGCCGCTGGCGCAAGGCTATGTCGATGCCTTCGCGGCCATCGACGCCGATCCCAACCAATTGCTGGCGGTGGCCGTCGATGGCGGCGCGGTGATCGGCACGTTGCAGATCACCTTCCTCGCCGGGCTGTCGCGCAAGGGCGCGTGGCGGGGGCAGATCGAGGCGGTTCGTGTCGCCGATGGCAGGCGCTCCGACGGCATCGGCAGGAAGATGGTCGAATGGGCGATCGGGCAATGCAAGGCGCGCGGCTGCGGCCTGGTGCAGCTCACGACGGACAAGGGCCGGGCGGATGCGCACCGTTTCTATGAAGGGCTCGGCTTCACGGCCAGCCATATCGGTTACAAGAAGAGCCTTCAGACACGGACGCCGGCGGCGGCTGGCGTATAGCGGAAGCCTTCCAGGCCCTATTCAATTTGCCGGCAAGGGCGGATATAGGTCAGCTAAGTTGACCTATATAAGAAACGTCCGGGGAGGCGTGTCGTGACCCTTTTGAACCTGTTGGCCTCGCGCTCGTCGCGCATGAAGGCGTCGGAAATCCGCGAGCTGCTGAAGCTGCTCGACCAGCCCGACATCATCTCCTTCGCCGGCGGCATTCCCGATCCGGCACTGTTCCCGGCCGATGCCATCCGCGATGCCTATGCCGATGTGCTCAGCGGCGCGGAAGCCGGAGCGGCGCTGCAGTACCAGGTCTCGGAAGGCTATGCGCCGCTGCGCAAATGGCTTGCCGGGCAGATGGGCAAGCTCGGCATCGCCTGCGACGAGGCCAACATCTTCATCACGTCGGGCTCGCAGCAGGCGCTGGATTATCTGGGCAAACTGTTCCTGTCGCCGGGTGACACCGCGCTGGTGACATGGCCGACCTATCTCGGCGCGTTGCAGGCCTTCAACGCCTATGAGCCGCGCTACGACCGGCTGCGGCCCGAGGGCGGCAACATGACGCCCGAGGCCTATCGCGGGGCCGCCGCCGCCCACACCAGTTCTTCAAGAGGGGGCGGGCGGGTGAAATTCGCCTATCTGGTGCCCGACTTCGCCAATCCGACCGGCAACACGCTGGACAAGAAGCAGCGCGAGGCGGTGCTCGACCTTGCCGGCGAACTCGACATCGCCGTCATCGAGGACGCCGCCTATCGCGCCCTGCGCTATGACGGCGAGGCCGTGCCGCCGATCCTGGCGCTCGACTGCATCAGGTCCGGCGGCATTGACAAGGCGCGCACGCTCTATTGCGGCTCGTTCTCGAAAATCCTGTCGCCGGGCATGCGTGTCGGCTGGGTCTGCGCGCCGCGCCATGTGGTCGAAAAACTGGTGCTGATGAAGCAGGCCTCGGACCTGCACAGCCCGTCGGTCAACCAGATGGTGATGCACCGCGTCGCTGAATCCGTGTTCGACGGGCAGGTGGACAAGCTGATCGGCGCCTATCGCGAGCGCCGCGACGGGTTGCTCGGCGCGCTTGAAGCCCACATGCCCAAGGGCGTGACCTGGAGCCGCCCGGAAGGCGGCATGTTCGTCTGGGTGACGCTGCCGGAAGGCGCCGACGCCACCGAACTCCTGGCGCGGTCGGTGAAGGAGGCGCGGGTCGCCTTCGTGCCCGGCAATGCCTTCTATGCCGACGGCACCGGACGCAACACGCTGCGGCTGTCCTTCACGCTGGCCGACCGCCGCGCCGTGAGCGAGGGCATTCCCCGGCTGGCGGCCGTCCTGAAGGGATAGGCCGCAACCAGACCTTCACGCCGTCTGGCTGACCAGATGCTTGAGCTTCGCGAGCCTGGCGCGGGCGAGCTTGCGGATCGATTTTTGGAAACCTTCCTCGCCGGTTTCGACGACGAAGACCAAGGTCTTGAAGTCCAGCATGAACTCCTCAATGGCCAGCTTCGTTTGTTCGGACCTGTCCCTGAACCTTGCCAGCAACGCGTTCGCTTCCTCGATGGCACCGGCATCGGCGCCGTCGACCAGCGCTTCCAGCTTCTCAAAACAATCCAATGGCAATTCCCTCCCGCCGCGGCACCAAACTTGCGTTCAGCCGAAAAGTTCCATCCGACCCGAAAAATTGTCGCTGGTTGTCAGCAGATGCACGCGTCCCGCGTTGACGCCTTGCCGCCGGCGCCTAAATTCGAGGCCTTGCGAGGAGGAGCTTGCGAGGAGGAGCTTCATGGAAACCCAGGAATTGCATCGCGGCCGGCTCATCGACCACCTCCAGCTCGTGGTCAGGGATCTCCCCGCCAGCCGGCGTTTCTACGAGGCGCTGTTCCAGGTGCTTGGCATCCCGATCGGCGGCACCGGCGAGGATTATTTCTGGGCCGACGAATTGTTCATCTCCAGCGCCGACAGCCGGGCCGCATTGGGCAAGCTGACCGGCCGTCATCATCTGGCTTTCCAGGCCAGGGACCACGCCATGGTCGATGCCTTCCACAAGGCCGGGCTGGCGGCCGGCGGCACGGACAATGGCGCGCCGGGCGAACGGCCCTATCATCCCGGCTATTATGCCGCCTTCCTGCTCGACCCCGACGGCAACAACATCGAGGCCGTCCACCACGGCCCGGCCCACCGCAGCGCGGCCTCCGTGAAGATCACCTTCTAGGGTGTATCGATATTCAGGTGAGGCCGGCCTGAGCTGAATCTCAACACACCCGAGCCCGTGACGGTGTTGCAAGTTGCAGCGCCAGGGCGAGCCTGGGGTGATTCCCACGCCGCATTTTCCAGGCATTTTTGGAAATTCGAACGCCAGGGCCGGCGAATCCGGCCGGATTCTTGACCTCGGCGGCACTGGGATTGTCCTGCAGGGCAAGGGATGGCGCCGGCTCTGGACAAGAGGCGAATCGGTCCCATACGGTGCGGCTTCAGGGAAGACGCGTGCGCGGGAAAGGCCGGTTGCTCGTTGAAAAAGAACGTCTTCTCATCGCTCGATCTGCCGCCGCATCTCGACGACCGGGCGCGTTTCGCGCTCTGGCAGGACATCCATGTCGCGGAGATATGGTCGGTCGAATACGCCATCTCCGGCAATGTGCCGTTCCAGGCGGACATCGAAGCCACCGCCATCGGGCCGCTGGTGCTCGGGCGGATGGCAGGGACGATCAAGCATGCCAGCCGCAAGACACGCAACATCGCCGATGACGGGCGCGACGGCTATCTGCTGCTGGTCAATGACGGCGACACCAGGCTGAGCGGCGTGCAGACCGGCCGCGACTACAGCATCGGCAGGGGCGAGGGCGCGCTGGTCTCGGCCTCGGAGGCGCTGGAAATGACCGGCGGCGACCGCAATGTCTGGACCAATGTCGTGGTGCCCCGCGAAATCCTGGAAAACGCCTTTCCCCATGGCGACGACCGCCTGGCGCTGACCATCGGCGCCGACAATGAAGCGCTCGACATGCTCAAGCGCTATTGCGGCTTCCTCGAAGCGGGACCGGCCTTGGTCTCGCCCGATCTTGTCGCCCACGCCACCGAGACGATCGTCGACCTGATCGGCCTGGCGACAGGCGCCAAGGGCGACATTGCTGAGCTGGCCGGCGTGCGCGGCCTGCGCGCGGCCAGGCTGCAGGCCATCCTGCAGAAGATGCGGGACAACTTCGCCGATCCCGGCGTCTCGGCCCAGCACATCGCCCGGCAATTGCGGCTTTCCGCGCGCTATGTCCACGATCTCCTGCAGGAAACCGGCTCCAGTTTCGCCGAGCATATTCTCGAACTGCGCCTGCAGAGAGCCCATCGCATGCTGCGCGACCGGCGCAACGACCGCATGCGGGTCAGCGAGATCGCGCTCTTGAGCGGCTTTTCCGACGTCTCCTATTTCAACCGATGCTTCCGCCGCCGCTTCGGCTCGACGCCGAGCAGCGCCAGGTAGTTTCACCCGACAACGATTCCCCCCGGCATCCCCAAATGGCGTGCGGCCGGATGGCCACACTGACCGGGAAAGCACCGCCGCGCTTTCCCGGACAATTCGAGTGCGGCCCAGCCCAAGACGCGGAACGGCGAACAATGCGAACACCGGGTTCTCGACAACAGCTGGGTCTCCGCCGGCATCAACGCGGCGGAGAACGACAAATTGGGGCGGCAGACAACAATGAAAACTCTTCTTCTGGCTACAGCCATCATTCTCGCGCCGGCCGGCGTGGCGTTCGCGGCCGATATCGGTGAAGCCGCGCCGGCTGGTTACGACTGGTCCGGCCTCTATGCCGGCGTCGACGCCGGTTACGCCGCCGGCAAGTCCAATCTCTTCATCGCCGGCGGCGGCCTCGGCGGGGCCAGCGACCTCAACGCTTCGCTGGATCCGGACGGCTTTATCGGCGGCGTCCATATCGGCGCCAATTACCAGATGGAGAGCCAATTCGTGATCGGCGCCGAGGCCGACATTGCCTACTCCAACATAGATGGATTGACGCCGATCGACGCCGGCGGCGGTGGCGTCAACACGCTGCTCAAGAGCGAACTCAAATGGTCGGGGTCGGCGCGGCTGCGGGCGGGCTATGCCTTCGACCGGACCTTGCCCTACGTCACGGCCGGCGTCGCCGCGGCCAAGTATGAATTGATTGCCGTCAGCGCCGGCGGCGCCGCGGGTGAAATCACGCTCCACGACGACAGCCATGTCGGTTGGACCGTCGGCGCCGGCGTCGAGCATGCCTTCACCGACAAATGGATCGCGCGGGCCGAATATCGCTACTCCGATTTCGGCAGCCAGGAGCTCTCCGTCGCCGCCGGCTTCCCCACGGAGACGAAGGTCGATCTGCAGACACACGATATCCGCGTTGGGCTCAGCTACAAGTTCTGACCGGCCGGTTCGAACAAACCCCGGCGTCTCGCGCCGGGGTTTTGGCTGTGCCGCCGCCGATGCGCGACGGCCACACCGGGAGCGCAAATACCACGGTGCTTTCCAGGACAATTCCGGTGCGGCTCAGCCCAAGACGCTGCCGGCGAACAATGCAAAACGGGTGGCAGGGCGGCAGTTGATCCATCTGGAGCATTTTTTCGGGCGAGACACGGCATCTCTTGGGGGTGGCAAACGGTGAAAACGATTCTTCTGGCGACGATCCTTGGCCTGGTGCCGGCGGGCATGGCGTGCGCGGCCGACGCCAGCGGGCCCTTGCCGGTCGCGGCCAGCTATGACTGGTCCGGCGGCTATGTCGGCGCACAGACCGGATACGCCTGGAGCGACGCCAGGGTCGGGCAGACCTTCGCGCCCGGCGCCTTCGACGATTACGGCTGGGGCTACGGCCCGTCCGGCGGTTTCGGAGGCCTTTACCTCGGCTACAACAAGCAGTTCGATGGCGGCCTGGTCCTCGGCATCGAGGGCGACTACAGCTTCGCCAGCGTCAAGGACACGACGAACTATCAGGCTCTGGGCGTCGACGACCCCGGATTCGGCGGCGTGCTCGAACTGAAAGCGGTCGGGTCGGTTCGCCTGAGGGCCGGCTATGCGATGGATCGCTGGCTGCCTTTCGTCACCGGCGGCCTGGCGATGGCGAAGTACAAGCACACCACCGTCGCCCTTCCAGGCGGTGCCGCCTATGCCGATGTCGAGGACACCGTCGGCGGCTATACGCTGGGCGCGGGTGCCGAATACGCCGTCACCGACAATTGGGTGGTTCGGGGCGAATACCGCTTCGCCGATTTCGGCCGCCACCCATCAACACGCATAGCGATTCCCGGTGGTATTCCGTTGCATGATGAGATCGACCTGAAGACGAACGATATCCGGCTCGGTGTTTCCTACAAATTCTGAACAATGCCCGTCTTTTCGCCATTGGCGTAGCGTCGGGAATTCGCATTCGGGGGCCGGCATCGGTGATCAATACGAAGTGAGCCGGCGACCCGGTCGCAGGCGCTGCCATGATCGTATCGCAATTGGCTGCATAGCTGGGCGCGATCCGGTCCCGCCGTCATTTCGGCCCAGCACCTGAAGGCAGCCCATGCCCGAGAACCATGGCGGCGACGCGCGGCCAACCGGCAGCCGCCGCACCGCCCGCTTGCTGCTGCGGCAGCCGATGGCGGCGGATCTCGATTTCGTGACGCGGCTGTTTGCCCGCCCCGAACTGGTCGCGCATCGGCCCGACCCCACCCCCGACACCGCCCAGCAAAGCGCCGACCGGCTGCTGCGCGACATCGGCCATTGGCGCGAGCATGGCTTCGGGCGCTGGACCATCGAGGCGGGTGGCGAGCCGATCGGTTTTGGCGGGTTGACGGTTTCGCAGGCCTTCGATGGCCTCAACCTCTCCTATCATTTGCGGCCGGAAAGCTGGGGGCAGGGTTTTGCCACGGAGCTGATCCGCGAGGCGCTGTCCCTGGCTTTCGACGATCTCCACGCCACGCGGGTGATCGGGCTGGTTCGCACGGCCAATGTCGCCTCGCGGCGTGCCCTGGAGAAGAACGGCTTCCGTTTCGAGCGCGAGGTGATGCTGCATGACGCGCCGACCAATCTGTATGTGCTGGAGTCCGCTGGTTTGGTGTGACGCAGCGGGCCTTGGCGCACCACAGCCGCGCATTCGATGTCGCCTTCATGCGGCCTCTTTTGTATCCTCGTATACGAGATTCGAGAGGGATACGAGATTGCATGAGTCCATTGCCTGAAGCCGTGCCGTTTTTCAGCCAGTGGGAAACACCCGACATGACGCTGGCGGTGCTCGCCGAAGGCGCGGAGGCCGCGCTCAGGCGCGACCCGCTATGGCAGTGTTCAGGTGCGGATACGCTGGACGAATACGCGCTCTGGGCGGCCAATATCTGCGGCATGGCGTGTCTCAAGATGATCCTGGCGGCGCGTGGTGAGATCGTGCCGACGATCGAGTTGGCAAGGCGGTGCACCGGATATGGCGGCTATGTCGTCAATGAAAGCTCGATCAAGGGGCTGATCTACGCGCCCTTCGTCCCCTTCGTGAAGCAGGAATTCGGCCTGGAGGCCGAGGTGATGACCAATGTCGCGACAGGCGACGTTCCGGCGATCCTTTCCCGGTCGCGCTTCTTCATCGCGTCGGTCAGCAGTTCGATCCGCTGGCCGGAGCGCGAGCCGCCGTCGAAGGGCGGCCACCTGGTGCTGGTGACGGCGGCGTCGGACGAAGGCTATCGCTTCCACAACCCATCCGGTCATACCGCCGCCACACAGGCGAACGCAGTGTTGGCGCCGTCCGATTTCGATCGTTTCTTTGCCAATCGCGGCATTGCCGTGGCTATTTGATTTCGACAGTTGAGGGATTTCGATGACCGGAAAGATCAGGGTTGCCATCCTTTATGGCGGGCGTTCGGCCGAGCACGACGTGTCGCGGCTTTCGGCCGCCAATGTGCTGAAGGCGATCGACCGGACGCGCTACGAGGTGGTGGCGATCGCCATTTCCAGGGATGGCAGATGGCTGCTGCAACAATCGTCGGAGGCCGTCGGCGACGGGACAGGGGCTCCGGTCTCGGAGGATGGCGTGGAGGTCGCCCTGCTGCCTGGCGGTAAGGGCCGGCTGGTCTCGGCCTCGCACGGCGCCGCGCGGGCCGACCTGTCGCCGGTCGATGTCGTCTTTCCCGTGCTGCACGGTCCGTTCGGCGAGGACGGCTCGGTGCAGGGCTATGCCGAGGTTGCCGATGTCGCCTATGTCGGCTGCGGCATCCTCGCTTCGGCCGCCGCCATGGACAAGGATGTCGGCAAGCGGCTGCTGCGCGATTCTGGCCTTGCGGTCGCCCGCTCGGTCACCGTCCATCGTGGCGATGTCGGCTCGTTCCAGGAGATCGCCGGGGCGCTGGGGCTGCCTTTCTTCGCCAAGCCGGCCCGCCAGGGCTCGTCCTTCGGGGTGAGCAAGGTCAATGACCTGGATGGCTTCGATGGGGCCGTCGAAACGGCTTTCCGCTATGACGGCAAGGCGCTGATCGAGGAGTTCGTCGAAGGCCGCGAGATCGAGTGCTCGGTGCTCGAGCGGGCGGACGGCTCGCTCACCGTGTCGCTGCCCGGCGAGATCATCCCGGCCGGCAAGCATGGCTTCTACACCTATGAGGCCAAATATCTCGACGCCGACGGCGCCCTGGTCAAAGTGCCCGCCAATGTCCCCGCCGATGTCGCCGACAGAGCCAGGGAGATGGCCGGACAGGCTTTTCGGGCGCTCGGCTGCGAGGCCATGGCGCGCGTCGACTTCTTCCTGCGCGCCGACGGTTCGCTGCTGGTCAACGAGGTCAACACGCTGCCCGGCTTCACCGACATCTCGATGTACGCCAAGGCGCTTGCCGCGATCGGCATCGGCTACAGCCAGGTTATCGATATCCTGATCGAGCATGCATTGGCGCGGCACGACGCGCGCTGATCCTGGTCAGCGGTCGCTACCGGATAGACCGCTCTTTGGACAGCGTGTGTTTCACCTCTGGCTAATGTTGCTCCCCGGCTCTATATGCCCGATCATGGGGCTGGCAGGGAGGCATAGCGTGGCCAATCGTCGAAACGGCACGGCGTCTCCGGACGCTCTTACGGCGATCGCGCCCCACCCGCGAACGGCATTGCCCAATGTGGCGACCATCGTCACGACGGTGGCGGCGCTGTATTTCGGGCGCGAGGTGTTCCTGCCGATCGCGATCGCCCTGCTGCTGACCTTCGCGCTGGCGCCGCTGGTGTCGGCGCTCAAGCGGGTCGGCGTCCCCCGGCTTGCCGCCGTCATCGCCAGCGTGGTCGGCGCTTTCGCCGCACTTGGCCTGTTCAGCTTCATTGTCGCCACGCAGGTCAGCGAACTGGCGCAGAACATTCCGGTCTACCAGACCAACATTCTCACCAAGATCCGCTCGCTCAAGGAAACCGGCGTCGGGGGAGGGATCCTTGCCAGGCTGGGCGGCGTGGTCGAGCGCGTCGGGCAGGAGATCAACCGGCAGGACGCCACGCTGCCGGCCGCCGCTCCGGACAAGCCGCCGCGCGAGCCGGTGCCTGTCGAGATCGTCTCGCGCGAACGGCCGCTCGAAGTCCTGCAGAACATAATCGGGCCGCTGATCAGTCCGCTCGGATCCGCCGGTCTGATCATCGTCGTCGTCATCTTCATGCTGCTGGAGCGAGAGGATTTGCGCGACCGCTTCATCAGGCTTGTCGGCTACGGCGATCTTCACCGCACCACCGAGGCGCTGCAGGATGCCGGTAAACGGGTGGGCCGCTACCTGCTCATGCAACTGGTCGTCAACATCCTCTACGCCATACCGATAGCGATCGGGCTGTGGATCCTCGGCATTCCAAACGCCTTGCTGTGGGGATTGCTCGCGCTGGCGCTGCGTTTCGTTCCTTACATCGGGCCCGCCATCGGCATGCTGCTGCCGCTGTTCCTGGCGCTGGCCGTGGCGCCTGGCTGGTCGCTCGTGCTGTGGACAGCCGCCCTGTTCGTGGTGATGGAACTGATAACCGGCAACGTCGTCGAGCCCTGGCTCTACGGCTCGCGAACGGGGCTGTCATCCCTGGCGATCATCGTCGCGGCCATCTTCTGGACGTGGCTGTGGGGTCCGCTCGGCCTGGTCCTGTCGACGCCGCTCACCGTTTGCCTGGTGGTGCTGGGCAGACACGTGCCGCAGTTTGAATTCCTCGACGTGCTGTTCGGCAACCAGCCCGTGCTGGAACCGCATGCGCGCCTTTACCAGCGGCTCCTAGCCGGTGATCCGGACGAAGCCACCGACCATGCCGAGGAGATGCTGGAGGAGAAATATCTGGTCGACTTCTATGACAAGGTGGCCATTCCGGCGCTCCTGCTGGGCGAGCGGGATCGCGCGCGCGGCGTCATGGGCGATCAGCAGAGGCGGCAACTGGCGGCGAGTGCCCAGGCGCTGGTGGCAAATCTCGACGACAGTGCGCGGGAGGAAGCGGACGAGGAGGACGGCACGCTCGCGGCCGCGGAGGCGGACGACCAGGGTGACGCCGCCGGGGAGGAGGAGCCCGATCTGCCCGATGGCACCGGCCTATCGGTGCTTTGCGCCGGCGGGCGCGGCGAACTTGACGATGCCGCCGCGGCAATGCTGGCGCAGGTCGTGGAAGTCCAGGGCGCGACGGTGTTGAAGGCAGGCTTTGCCGATATGGAACCGGCCGGTATCCGCCGCCTCGAACTCGACGCGGTGGACACCGTCGTGGTCGGCTTCCTGAACCTTGATTCCATCAAGCACGCGCGGTTCCTGGTTCGCCGGCTGAAGCGTATGAAGGCAGCGCTGCGCGTGGGAATCGTGTTCTGGTCGGAGACCGGCAGCGAGGACAAGGCCGCGGCCGTCAAGCTGGCCCAGGACATCAACGCGGATTTCGTGGCGCATGGCATGGTGGATGCCGTGACGGGGGCGCTGTCGACCGAGCCGCCGGTCGCCCTCAAGCTCGTCGCCAAGCGCCGCATGCGACGCCAGCGGGCCACCCCCAGAAAGGCCCCGGCCGCCGCCGCGAGCTAAGGTGCTGTTGATATTCGGTGATGTCGGCCCGTCGTTTTCCCGGGCGTCACATATTCGAAGCGACATCGCGGGAAAAGGGCGGCCTTGGCTTGTGTGCCGGCCGGATCTTTGCGGGTTGGCGAGCAACGCGGGAAACAGGTTTGACCGGATTGCCGGCGACCGGCGTTCGCGTCTTGCGGCGCTGGAGCCAGTTGGAGGACAATTCGGCGAGTAGACTGCGCAAGGCTTTCACAACATCCTCCTCAATCGGGTGCCGCGATAATCTCCGAAGGCCATGCTTGTTCCACGGGCCGCGCGGCCGTGGCCGTCCGCGGACGTTTGGCTATTGCATCGAGGCTGATCGATGAAGATTGAGCGGGACGATAGGGCTGTCCTCGCCATTGTCGGCGAGCCTGTTTCCGCTCGAAACCAAGCCAAAAGTGTCGAATTCGATCGCCGCGCCAAGCCGTTGAGCAGCCTGCAGCACCAGGTATTCAACATCCTCGAGGGCGACGTTCTCGGCCAGGTTTCTCACCCTGACCTGTTCCGCCACCGCGCTGATGTTGACGATGCCTGCCGTCTTGAAGGCCCTCTGAACCGCCGAATAGACGTCGTCGAGCATCCGCGAAGAGTAATCGTACCGCATTGAAGCCTCCCGTGGAGGGTTTCCATTGATAGCGCAGCATGCGCCCGGCGCGGGCGTATGACAAGCAAAATATCAAATTGTTTGAATGAAATCAGTTAGTTAGTATAGGTGTGCAAGTGGGGAGCCTGCGTCTAATCCACATCATGGGTTGGATGCGTCAACCCCCTACTGGCCGGCCTTGACGCAATATGCGCCAAACCCTATTTGTTAGTTGAGCGAGGTAAATACTAATTCCCCCCATCCTTGGCTCTAGCAAGGAAGCCCACATGGCTGAGCTGGAACGTCCGGAGCGGTTGCAGATCATGCTCACCGCCGACGAATTGACGGCGTTGGAAAACTGGCGCTTCGATAAGCGGATGCCGAGCCGTTCCGCCGCCGTCAGGGAATTGTTGCGCCGTGGCCTGGCCTCGGAGGGCTTCCTGGCAGCGGAGCAAGGCATCAAGTCGCAGGAGTTCGGCGTGATTGCCCCAACCGGCAATGCGGGGACGTCCGACGGCGGGACGGCCGACTGACGCTTTTACCTATGTCCCCGCATGCTTGGGTCTCCCAGGCACTTGCCTTGATTCTTTTGCACGCTAGCTAGGTGATCATGAAGGACTTGCTGGTGCCGGCCGCCGACAATGAAGAGCAGGGGCGGTTGAGCGCGAGCGCCGATGCCCGGTTGGGCGCTATCGTCGATTCCTCATTCGACGCCATCATCAGCAAGGATCTGAACAGCGTCATAAAGACGTGGAACCTGGCGGCTGAACGCATGTTCGGCTACAGCGCCGAGGAAGCGGTCGGTCAGTCCATCCTCATGCTCATTCCCGATCATCTCAAGAGCGAGGAGACCGAGATCATCGCCAAGGTCCGCAGCGGCGACCGCGTGGCGAGCTACGAGACGGTGCGAAGGCGCAAGGACGGCACCCTGATTTCCGTCTCGCTGACGGTCTCGCCGATCAGGAACGCCCATGGCGAGATCATCGGCGCCTCCAAGATCGCCCGCGACATCTCCGCCGCCAAGGAGAGCGAGCGCCGGATCAGGCTGCTGATGCGCGAGGTCAACCATCGCGTCAAGAACCAGTTCGCCGTCATCCTGTCGATGGTCAGGGAGACCAGCAAGCGTTCGAACGATCCTAGGGAATTCGAGGAACTCATCCGCGCCCGCATCATGGCGCTGTCGCGCTCGCATGATCTGCTGGTCACCACGGAATGGGCGGGGGCGAGCCTGTTCGACCTGATCCAGGAACATCTCAAGCCCTTTGGCCGCGAGGAGCAGATCCTGCTCTCCGGGCCGGTGCTGACGCTGCAGTCGAACGCGGTGCAGAATCTCGGCATGGCCTTCCACGAACTTGGCACGAACTCCTCCAAATATGGCGCGCTCGGCAGCGATAGCGGGCGGGTGGAGATCACCTGGACCATCGGCTCGGCGCGCGAATTTCAGTTGATCTGGAAGGAGACATCGACGCCGCATCCCGACGACAGGCGCGACGAGACCACGCGCAAGGGGTTCGGCACCGTCGTGCTGCAACGCGTGACGCCGCAGTCGCTGGGCGGCTCGGCCACGCTGGAACGGTCGCCCGGCCATCTTGAATGGCGGCTGAGCGCGCCCTTGGCATCCATTATCGTGCCGCAGACCGGCAGCGAGGCCGACGACGTTTCGCCGGGTTTCGGCATACAGAAAACGACTGGGGCGTAAGCCTCCTGGGTCGACCGAAACAGCACCTAGAGGATGTTGGTCGTCACCTCGACGATGATCGCGGCACCTTCCAGTCCACCGTTGGGGACATGCACGACGCGCGAGACCCGCAGGTCCTGGGGGCTTCCGTCGACCGACAGCGAAACACTTTCGCCAATGCGCGGCACCGCCTGGAAGGTGACGTTGGTGGCGTCCGGCCGGTTGTCGATGGATATGCGGCAGTTGACGGTCATGGAATGTCTCCTGTGTCTGGCGGTGCCCCGGTCGTCAACGCGGGGTCGCCGAAATGGTTTCAGGAGGCGAGTCACGCCGGGGAGCCAGCCGACGTCCAGCCGGCTCGCCAAGCGGCGGAGCGTCTAGTCCCTGGCTCTCTGAACGAAATAGGTGGTGGTGGCCGCGTCGCTGCCCACTCCACGCGTGACTTGAACCACGGCATATCCTTCAGGCGGGATCGATCCGGTCGCCGTCCGGTCGACCTGCTTGCATCGGCCGACCATTTCGCCGTTCGGCCACGGTGCCAATCTGGCCTGGAGGGCCGCCTGACATTTCTCGATCGAGGCATAGACGACCGGGCGCGAATCCATGGGCCGACACTGGAATGCGTTGCATGAAAGCATGACCATTACCGCCGCGGTTGCCGGATCCATGGAATTCTCCTGTGGGCCGACAGTTAACGTTCAACAGGCCGCAAGGTTTCAAGACTGCACCATCCCTCGCAATACTCGGCTGCGCTTCCTTCAAAGGCATTCGACGGCCGCGATCGAGCTGCTTGGTCCGATCAGTGAAGCAGCCCCAATCGTTTGGTCTGATCGTTGAGAAGCTCTGGCCGTGCGGGAATAGCCAGGGCGAGATCAGACAGCGCCACTTACGCTTACCCTGGGCCGGGCCCGGTCACCGTGCCTTTGGCAGACAAAATGCTGGAAACGTCAAAGGCCGAACGAGGAGATAGTCCAAGGGTTTTGGTAGCCAAGGCGCGGCTTGGCATTCGTACCGTCGGTCTGGGTCGATGTTGCTGTTCCGGTGGCAGTGCAGTCCAATTTCGCGGCCACTGCCGCCTTGATCGACAGGCCAGCACATCCGTTCGCGGCGGCCACGGTCGCCTTCTTTTCATGCGTCGAGGCGACACTCGAACTGGCGAGGACAAGCGCAAGGCAAATGAAAATCATCTTCATTAGAAACCTCTATTTTAGATTTACCTAAAATAGAGGTTAACGCAGCGTTACCTGGCCGTCAATTGCGATCGAGGTCCAAGGCGGAAGCCACCTTCCGCCCGGCAGGATTACACGGTTCGCTCGCAGCTGCTTGGTTCCCGCTCATGGGCTCGAACCACGATTCACGCCTTCAAAGGGCGCTGTCCTACCATTAGACGAAGCGGGAAAGCCGGCACCTTATGGCGCCCAGGCAGCTTGCGGTCAATTCGGGAAATTGTTGACCGGCTCTTCGCAGCGATAGACCGGGCAGTCGCCGTCGCGGGACGGGATGTAGGCCGACATCGGCACTTCGGGCCAGTCGCACTCATTGCCGAACTGCCTGACATAGCGGTCATAGGTGTTGGGGCCGGTGGTCAGGACCACGGCGCGACGGCCCTGGATCATGGCGTGGATCTCGGCGCAGCCCATGGCGCGGCTGTCTGGCCGGGCGTCGGCCAGAGCGGTCGTCGCCAGCACGGTGCTCACGGTCATCAGCATGGTCAGGGCACGAGCGGACATGACGGTTCTCTTCGATTGCGCACGCGGCGGTCCGGATTCTTCCTGAAATGGCCGCTTGCATTGTGG
Source organism: Mesorhizobium sp. ES1-6 (assembly GCF_020164775.1). Classification (NCBI taxonomy): domain Bacteria; kingdom Pseudomonadati; phylum Pseudomonadota; class Alphaproteobacteria; order Hyphomicrobiales; family Phyllobacteriaceae; genus Mesorhizobium; species Mesorhizobium sp. ES1-6. The sequence goes on along the minus strand of NZ_JAIUGU010000014.1, from coordinate 129,854 downwards.
CACACAACCCTTTTGAAGTCCGTTGGTTCCGCGACGCCGGCGGAGCGCAACCAAATCGGGCGTCGCGCATTGCTGGGCATGGATGGTAGGAAGCCTTACGAAACACCACAATGGTGGCCCGGCAATGAGGGCCGCGAAGCGATGTGCTGTTCGTTCTGCGGCGGCCGCGACCACCACTTCGAGGCGTGTCCGCAAAGACCCGATCCTTTCCGGCCCGATCAACCCGACGGCGAGGCTACGCCGCGCACGTCCGGCCGCTGAGCGGCGGTGCTAGCCGGCACCGGCCTCGCCGAAGAAATCGATCAGCGCGCCAGCCGTTTGCCCCGGCGCTTCCTCGGGGAAGAAATGGCCGCCCGCCATAGCGCGGCCACGCACGTCGTCGGCCCAGCTTCGCCATAGCGCCAGCGGTCCGCCTTCATCGGCATACCATTCGGCGAGCGCGCCTTGCCCGCTCCACAGTGCCAGCACCGGGCAGGCGATGCGCCGGCCGGCGGTCTTGTCGGCTTGGTCGTGCGCGCGGTCGAGCGTTGCCGCCGCCCGGTATTCCTCACAGATCGCGTGGATATGGGCGGGGTCGCGCAAGGCATCGACATAGGCCTGGCGGATGGCGGCTGGGAAGACATCGGGCGCTGAACCCCAGCCGCCCAGCGCATTGTCGACGATGGCTTCGGCCGCGCTCGCCAGGATCGTTTCCGGCAAGGGTTCGGGCTGCGCCAGCAGCGACCACGGCCAGTAGCCAAGGGCCAGCCGGGCGTCGGCCCGGTCCCAGGCGTCCGCCGTCGGCACGATGTCGAGCACGGCGAGTTTCGCGACGCGGCCGGGGTGGTCGAGCGCCATGCGGTAGGCGACACGGCCGCCCCGGTCATGGCCGGCGACCATGAAGCTGGTGAAGCCGAGCCTGGCCATCATCGCCACCATGTCGGAGGCCATGGCCCGCTTGGCATAGGGCGCATGATCGGCGCTCGATGGCGGACAGGTGCTGCGGCCATAGCCGCGCAGGTCGGCGCATAGGACAGTGAAACGATCGGCGAGCACCGGCGCGATATCGCGCCACATCAGGTGGGTTTGCGGAAAGCCATGCAGCAATAGCACCGGGGGTCCATCACCGGCGCGGCGCACGAAGATGCCAGTATCGCCGAGATCGATGTCGATAGGCTGGAAATGCTCGAACATGGCTGGCCTCCGGCACGGGCAACGGCTGGAGAACGGGGTTGGTTGCAGTTCTTTTGCGCAAGCGCCGGCCTTCGCGCCGGCCCACGGCGATCCTGGGGAACCACGGGTCCACCGCCTACGTTGGAAAGTCTCTCATCGTCAAAGGGACATCATGGAACAGCTCGTCGAGGAATTCGGCCATCCCACCTACACCTCGTTTCCGGTCGTCGCGGCGCGGCTGTTGCTGGCGACGCTTTACGGGGCGGTCATCGGCTTCGAGCGCGAATGGCGCAATCGGCCGGCCGGGCTGCGCACGCATATCCTGATCTGCGTCGCCGCCGCCACCTTCGGCATACTGACGGTCGAGATCATCCATGCGCCGATGTTCGCGCAGGATTCCGTCAAGGTCGATCCGATCCGCGTCGTCGAGGCGGTGACGGCGGGCGTTGCCTTCCTCGCCGCCGGCTCGATCCTGTTTTCGCGCGGCGAGGTTCATGGGCTGACGACCGGCGCCGGGATGTGGCTGGCGGGCGCGATCGGCGTCGCCTGCGGCCTTGGCCTGTGGCAGGTGGCCGGGTTCGCCACGCTGATCGTGCTTGTCGTGGCGGGGCTTCTGCACCGGCTCGAACCCAGGGCCGGCCTTGCGGGGGAGGACGAGAAGAAAGCCGCTCCGGCCGCCGCGGCCCGGCCCCGCGAGTAAGCCTCTCGACAAACCCAGGCCAGATCCATCGCCAACCTTTTGGGCTCACGGGCGTTGTCCCCGTGAAGGGAAGGCCGCCGCGGGCGGCTTCAACGAAGGAGGCCGAGATGAACCCTCTCGCCATTGCATCATGCGCCGCGATGCTGGCCCTGGCTGTGCCGGCGGCGGCACAGACGGGTCAGCAGGCGCCGAACCAGCAGGCCGACAAGTGCCGGGCACAAACCGATCAGGGCGCCAAGCAGCCGTCCGGCGGCGGCGACCTCAGCGAAAAGCTCAGCGATTGCGGCGGCGTGCTGAAGCCGCCGGCCACCGGCGACCAGGGCATGGCCGCGCCGGCCCCCGACGAAGGCAAGACGCCGGTCATCAAGCCGGGCGAAGTGCCGGCTCAGCCGCCCAAGCAATAGAGACGGTCAGGCGACATTGTCGCTGCGTCAGCGGAACCTCGAAGATCAGGAAACGTTTCTGCCGACGAACTGGATCTGAAAGGATGGGGCCGTGAAAGATATTGCCAATACCGCGACGTTGCTTGCCTCTATTGCCATCGTGATCGTCCTGATGCTGATGGCACCGAGGAATTTTGGCTTCGAGGCCTCGCATCCGATCGTGGACAGCGATCTGCCCACGCAATGATCGAAGCGGCGTCACGACGAAAAGCAGGCGAGTTTCGCCTGCTTTTCGTTTGGTATGGCTGACAGCTGTTAGCGCACCAGCAGGCCGGCGTGATCGCAGAGCGCGGTGAAGGCCTCCTGCGCCTGGGCCGCGCCTTCATTGTTTTGCAGCGCCGCCTCGACCTTTTCGCGCGCGGTCTGGTAGAAAGGGCCACGCTTGGCCTGCGGCCAGTCGATCAGGATTTCGCTGGCGTCCTGAAGCGTGGCCACCTCACGGATCGTGTCCGAGCCATGCGGCTTGACCCGCAGCGGTGTCGACAGCATCAGATCGCCCATGTCGTGTCCCGCTACTGGAGGATGCGCGCTTCGCGCGCGGCGTCGATCATCGCCCGCATCGCCTTTTCCGCCGGCGTCCAGCCATCCAGCGCATCGCGGCAGGAGCGCAGGGCCGCGCGGTATTGCCGGCCATGGCCAGCGGGCCAGTCGCCAAGGCATTCCAGCCCCTCCCAGGCGCTGCGCACCACGCGCTCCCGCTCGGGGGCGAATTTCAGGCGGATCGGTCGGGGAAACATCTTGTCGTTCACGGTCGTCTCCAAGAATCATGCATGTCGAGATGGTGACATGCACAGAGGAAGCGCCTGACAACGTGGCCCACAGGGCAGGGTTCCCAGCCGGCGAGATCAATTTTCAATCTTGTTTTCAGTCGTGCGCGACGGCGTCGGACAGCGGTCTTGGCGTGGCCGGATCGGTGCCTTCGGCCCGCGGCCGATCATGCTCGAACTGTTCGGCAGCGGGCAAGGCATGGAGCCAGGTTTCGCGCCGTCCGACCCACAATTCATAGCGCGGCGTCAGATCCGTCGGTGCGATGTCGAGGCTGCCGAGCATAACCTCGACCTCGTCCTCGCCGACCCAGGCGACGCGGCTGCCGCAGGTCGGGCAAAAGCTGCGCGTGCCGTAGCTGGCGACCTCGCCCGTCGTCTCGAAGACATCGCGCGGCCAGATGGCAAAGGCCGAATAGACCGAACCGCCCGCCTTGCGGCAGTCCTTGCAATGGCAGAGACCGACCCGCGACGGCTGGCCGGTGACGACGAAATGCACGCCGCCGCACAGGCAGCTGCCGGTCCTGCGTGTTGTCTCGGACATGGTCGAGGCCCTCCGTTCGCCAGTTCGGCTCCGCCATTGCCATGGCGTCACCAGTTTGGCATGCCGCGGGCCGGGCGGGACAGGTGCTCGTCTGCCATTTCGTTGGCCAGGATGAGAAACCGGGAAAAAGACATCCTGTTCACCGTACCGCCGGGCCCGGTTGACGCGGCCCGCAGCATCACCCTTCAACGCCCATCCCAGCGAAATGGTTGCCGCGCGGCCCGTCTACCCGCGCGCGGCCATGTGGTTGTCGAGCTTCTTGCGCGACGGGCCGTAGCGCTTGATGATGGTCTGCGCCTCGCTTTGCGGAATGCCGTATTTGCGCGCGAAGGCGGCGACCTCGTAGGTCTCCTCGCTCGAGACCAGCTTGCGGTCCTGTTTGGTCTTGGATTTGTCGTCGGGCATATCGGGCCTCTCTTTCAGCCGCATGGTCGCGTGCCTGTCCGGCACGCGATGCCGCGATCAGACATAACAACGATCGACGCTGCTGGTTCCATGGCATGCCCCGACAGGCCCGACAAGGCCGGCCGCCGATCAGGCCGACGGCTGGACCGGCTCGGCGCTATCGGTGTCGCCGCATTCGGCGCAAGGCGCGCTGGCGCCGGGACAGCCACGGTGATGCGTGCCCGCAGGGCAGCAAAGCCCGTTGGAACTTGTCCAGCGCGGGCATTGGAAAACCTGCCCGGTGCCGCCGCAACCGCTGCATTCCAGTACCGGTGACCGGACGAGATAGGATCTCGTCCCCAACCTGACGCTTGCGCCCATTCCTGCCTACCCATCACCAGACACAGCTGTGCATTAGCCCCGGCTAACAATACCACGCCTGAGGTTACCGACAAGTTTCGCGATCATGAGGATTTCTAAAGGTGGTTGCCGGGAAAGCGCGATCTCCCGGACCAGCTCCAGTTGCGGCGCGCCGACGGTCAAGGCCTTGGCCATGTCTTGTCCCAGCTTCGAGCGATGGGAAAGAATTTTCGCCCGACATGTCGGATCGGCGCTGGGCGGCGCGTCCTTGGGGCAGATGAAGCTGGAGAACAAGCATGACGTCGCAAATCGCACAATCGCCGTGGCACACCGCGGCCCTTCTCATTGCCCGCCTGATCTTCGCCGGCGTGTTCCTGATGGCGGTAACCTTCAAGTTCATGGGCATGGAGGCCACGGCCGGCTATATCGCGGCCGCCGGCTTTCCGTTTCCGCTTTTCCTCGCCTGGTGCGCGGCGATCCTGGAAATCGCGCTGGTGCTGTGTTTGCTGAGCGGCGCCTTCTTCTCGCAGGCCGCCCTGGTCGCGGCCGCCTATGTGCTGTTCCTGGCCCTTGCCTTCCACGGCCCCAGCCACTGGGCCGGCAACCAGGCCGAGTTCGGCTTCTTCATCGACCATTTTTCCTTCATTGCCGGATTGCTGTTCGCCGCCGTGCACGGGCCGGGAAAGATACTGGCGCTGAACCTGGGATGGCCGGGCAGGGCGTAAGGAGCCCGCCCGGGGCAGGGCTTGAGGAGCCCGCCCGGGGCAGGGCTTGAGCCGCCCGCCCGGGGCAGGGCGTAAGCCGCCCGCCCGGGGTAGCGTCTCACATCTGGTCGTTGTAGGGCTCCTTCATCTGGCCGACCATGCGGGCCAGCTTCGAGAAGGACGGCATGTCGGCTTCCGGCTGGCACTGGTTGGCGAGTTCCAGCAGCCGGATCGGAAAATTGACGGCGTCGCGGTTCGACGCCGACATGCCATCCGATCGCTCCTCACCGGTTTCCGAGGCCTCGGCCTTGCGCAGCGCAATGTCGATCTCTTCCGATGTCAGCACGCCCTTTTTGACTAGGACGTGGTTGATCGAGGCGACGGCCATCAGCAGGCCTTCGAGTTGCAGGTTGGCGACGTTCATGGATTGCTCCCTCGGTTGATCGCAGTGGAAACGCGTCAGCGGCGTTTCCGATCCCAGGAGGCCATTCGGCCGACCGCGCCTATTCCTGCGTCAGGCGCTCGCCATATTCGCGCCATAGCGCCCTGACCTCCGGGCCGCCTAGGCGCGGGATCGATGGATCGCCGCAGTCTATGGCCGCGGCGCTGATGTCGTAATTGGGGTAGGCGCTGGCGACGAAGCGGATCGCCTCGCCAAGCGAGTGCACACGGATGACGGGGTCCGCCTGGCCCTGGCCAGTGCTGCGCACACCGGAAATCGTGGCCGGAGCATGCCGCATCCTGAAGACGGATGCCATGGCTGGTCTGTCCATCGTCCTCTCCAAAAGGCCGTGCGACGGGAATCATTCCATGAGCTGCCGCCGATGATTTCACAGGAGCAGGCTCCTGAAAAGCCGGATGATTGTGGAGGGCGGGGATGGTGCTCCTTGGCGAAATGTGAATTTTTTCCTATAAGATCGTTGACTGGGTGAGGGCAACGATGCTATAAATCCATCCATGGTGCTGATTTGCGCCACCAACCCGCCGCCAGGCGGGTTTTTGTTTTTGGCGCCATCCCTGTGGGGCGTCATTGGTTGTTGCCAATCTTGAATGCTGGCGGGACAGCGCCCCCCTCTGGCCTGCCGGCCATCTCCCCCTCTTGGGGGGAGATTTGCAGCTTTGGCGCTCCGCCACTCCAGCAGACGTTGGAAATTGGCGAAAGCCGGCGAGTGCTTAATCTCCCCCCAAGAGGGGGAGATGTCCAGCGGGACAGAGGGGGGCGCCGTAGAGCGCTGCCGCCGCGAGACGCGAGAAATCCCATGCCCCGCTATGCCACCATCATCACCGGCGATGACGGCCGCGAGATCGTCAGCGCCGTCGGCGAATTCGAGGGCGCGGCGCCGGTCGCGCGCCTTGGGCGCGTCGAGCTGGTCGCGCCCGCCGTGCTGATCGGCATGGTGCGGGACGAGGCGGGCTGCTTCAGCTTTCCGCAGGCTGGTATCGGCGGACAGCTCATAGGCCTCGCCATGGCCCGGCTCAAGGCTGCCAGGCCTGTTGCTGTGGCAAAGCCCATACGGGCCGCGACGCCGAAGCGCGGCGGGAAGGCCAGGAAGAAATCCGCCCGCTCGAAAAAGCCGGCCAGGCGTGCCAGGCAGGCAGCGCCGAAGGCCGCCGGTGATGTCAATGCCGGTGATACCAATGCCGGGGCGCGGAGCCATGACTGACGAAACCGGGCCGGCGCGCCGCAAGGCAAGGCCGCCGAGGCGCAAAGCCGCCGCCACCCCCGCGCCGCCGCGCAAACCCCGCGCGCGGACGAAGAAGACACTGGGTGACGATTTCCTCGCCGCCGTCCGCGCCGACTTTCGCGTGCATGGCGCCGGCGTGCTGGCCGAGGTGCGGGCCGACAAGCCGGACCAGTATCTGAAGATCGTGCTTTCGGTGCTGCCCAAGGACATCGATGCCGCCATCAACCAACTGGACACGCTTTCGGACATTTTGTTCGAGGCGATCGTGCGGAAATTCAGGTCCGTCCCGGAGGACTGAAGCCGGGCCTTGCCCTGTTTCGTGAACCGGCACTTGACGGCTCGATCGCACCAAAGCCCGCCCTGGCTCACGCCGGGGTGGGCTTTTTTCGTTTTCGGGCCGCTCATGGTTTTCACGCAAACGAGGCCCTGTTCCCCATCAGGCCAGGATGTTGACGGCGCGGGCCGCGACCAGCGCGATCGTCAGCAGCGAGATCATCGCCTCCGCCATCATCAAAAGCTTGGCGCGCCGGGAAAGCGGCAAGGTGTCGGTCGGTGAAAATGCCGTCGCGTTGGTGAAGGCGAGGAAGAAATAGTCGACGAAGCCAGGCAGCCAGTCGCGGATCTCACGGTCGTTCAAGGTCATTTGTGGAAACAGGAAATCGGAATGAGCGCGGTTGACGAGGCCGCAGGTCGGCGGCCCGCCGCGGTCGGTGCTCCAGAACCACAAGGCAAAGACGATGACATTGGTGACCCAGATGTTGAGCGCGTCGATCAGCAGCGTCTGGCCGCTGGAGCCGGCATGGCCCGCCAGCAATGCGCGCACGAGGAACACCAGCGAACCGCAATTCATGACGCTGACGACGCCGGTCATCACCAGGGCCGTCCTGCGGATCATGACGCGAAACCGGCCGACCAGGTACCAGTGCTCCTCCTCGACCGCTTTCTGGGTGGCGACCTGCGTCCAGGCGGTGGCCACGGACAGCGGCACGAGCAGGGCGGCCTCCAGCGCCGGCGCCAGCCAGCGGGGGCCGAACGAGAGATCGTTGATCACCAGAAGCTGCAGGCAGATGATGACGAGGACCGCCGCGCGCGCCAGCCAGAAGTCGAGCGCGCGGTGATGAATGATGGCATGCTGGTGACGCATTGATGTCCGGATGTCGAGGCTGGATCAGCCGTGCGGGCTATTCTGCCCGGGAAGGGCGGCGAGGCGCCGAATTTCCCGCTCAATCTTGGTGTTGCAATGGCCGGCAAGTATACTTTTTTGTAAGCTTTGACGTTGGGGCTGTTCGGCAAACCGGGTGGTGTGGTTTAAGCGCCGCATGACGGGAATTGACGACTCCATGGATGGTTGGGCGCCGGCAGGATTGCCCGCCGTGGGTCTGGATTCGGCGTCGGTCTGGTCCGCCCTGTTTCGTCGCCCCTGGCATGTGTTGGCGCTTTTGTGCCTGGTGCAGACCCTGTGCTGGACCGTGGTGCCGGCACTCATCGATCCCGCGCCGCCCGGCGATGTCGTGGAAGGCTTCATGTGGGGCCGCGAATGGGTGCTTTTGACCTACAAGCACCCGCAGCTCCCCGGCTGGCTGCTCGAGGCCAGCCATCTCCTGACCGGATCGTTCCGCTGGCCTCAGTATATGCTGGCGCAACTGATGATCTCGGCCACTTTCGTCCTGGTCTATCTGCTGGCCCGCGATATGCTCGGGCAGCGCCGCGCGCTGGCCGCCGTGCTTTTGATGCCGTCGGTCTATTTCTTCGGCTGGCCGACGCCGCAATTCAATCACGACTATGCGCAGATGCCGTTCTGGGCGGCGATCTGCTGGCTGCTGTGGCGCGCCGGCCGCGGCGGTGGGCCGGGCTGGTGGCTGGCGCTCGGACTGGTGTCCGGCGCCGGGCTCTACGCCAAGTTCTCCACCGGCCTGCTGCTTGCCTTCGGCGCTCTCTGGCTGCTGTACGATCCACGTGCGCGCAGCCGGCTGGCGACACCCTGGCCGTGGCTCGGCCTGGCGGTTTTTCTCGCCGTCGCCGCGCCGCTGGCCGTTGCACTCTACCGTATGGATTTCCTGCCCTTCACCTATTTCGCCGGCCGCGACGCATGGGTGAGCGAACACCGTGCGCGGCTCTACTATATCGGGGTCCAGCTGGCCGGGCTTTCCGGCTTTCTCCTGGTCCTGGCGCTATCGGGGCTGTTGCGGCGCTCACCTGTCCCGCAAGCGCCCGTCGAGCGCCGCATGCTCGTCTATCTCTGCTGGATGGGGCTTGGGCCGGCGGCGCTGATCATGGTCGCCTCGTTGTTCACCGGCACCGGCGAGGCCTGGGGAGCGCCGATGTACAATCTCGTCGGCGTCGTCGCGCTCGCCTTTCTCGGTCACCGGCTCGGCGCCGTCGAGATGCAAAGGTTGGCGATCTGCGCCTTGATCTGCATCGGGACCATGTCGGGCGCTTATGCCGCCATCCGCTGGACGGACTGCAATGTGCGCGGGCGGATGGACGCCGTCTGCTGGCCAGCGCGGCCGATTTCGGACGAGGCCGAGGCAATCTGGCACGCGGCGGCGCCGGGCCGGCTCGACATCGTCGGTGGCGACACCAATCTTGCCATGCTGGCGGGCCTCAACGCCTATGACAAGCCGTCTATCTTCACCGATCTCGATATGCGATTCGCGCCCTGGATCACGAGGCAGCGGCTGCGCGACCATGGCATGCTGATGGTTTGGCCGGGTCGCAACGTGCCGTCACTGCTGCGGCCATGGCTGGACAACATCCCGGTCAAGACCGTTCTCTTCAACTGGTCGCGCGAGGCGCCGCCGGTGGCGATCAGCTTTGCGGCCATTCCGCCCGGTATCCAATATCTGCCGGTCGCCGCCAGCAGTCGGACCAGGCATCCGCGCGTCTGAGCGGCGTCACGCAATCCCGTTGCCTACGCGGCGTCTTTCACGGGCCCAACCGAATGGCCATTCTTCCGACTGGACGAAGCAGGCGACAATGCCCATTTATGGGCTGTCCAAATTGTTGCCGCGCAATTCCCCAGGGGAAAGCTGCTATACTTTCTCCGGAATTGCCTTTGAGGAGACGTTACATGGCGACTTCCAGTGAACGCGCAGTGCTTGCCGGCGGCTGCTTCTGGGGCATGCAGGATCTGATCCGGCGCATGCCGGGCGTCCTCGCCACGCGTGTCGGCTACAGTGGCGGCGACGTGCCGAACGCCACCTATCGCAATCATGGCACGCATGCCGAAGCCATCGAGATCAGCTTCGATCCGGCAAAAATCAGCTTCCGCCAGCTTTTGGAATTCTTCTTCCAGATCCACGATCCGACGACGCGCAACCGCCAAGGCAACGATGTCGGGATGAGCTATCGCTCGGCGATCTACTACACAAGCGAGGAGCAGAAGCGCGTGGCGGAGGACACCATCGCCGATGTCGATGCTTCCGGCCTGTGGCCCGGCAAGGTTGTCACCGAGCTCGCACCGGTCGGAGCGTTCTGGGAGGCCGAGCCCGAGCATCAGGACTATCTGGAGAAATATCCCAACGGCTACACCTGCCATTTCGTCAGGCCGGGCTGGAAGCTGCCGGTTCGTGAAAAAGCCGTTTCGTAAGTTCACGTGTCGATTTTTGGCGGCGGCTGATATAAACGCCCGCCAATTGCCATAAGACCATGGGGATAGCGGCGTTGACCACTGCCCAGTGGTTGACAGCTCGCTGCGTTGCTGACCAACTGTGCGGGTTGATTTGATTTTCAGGGGGTGAGCATGCGGAAGATCTACGAAAAGCCCGTGCTGGTGAAGCGGGAAAGACTCTCCAGTGTCGCCGCGGCCGGGCCGCTCTCTCCCAAGCCGGGCTGACCGACTGGCCTTTTGGTCCTGCCAGGACGGGTGCGTGAGGGCGCGTGGCGGCAAGCGATGTCTTGCTTCGTCAGGCGCCTGACAGATGATGTCTTCCCAGCCTGAGGCCCGTGTCGGCCAACTCAATGCCGTTTTCATAATGGACGTTACTGCCTACACCGGGCCGCTGCTGTCCGGTTGGATCGAGGCGGGCAACCGTATCGGCGCAATCATCGTGCCTGGTTTTCAGCGCAGAGGCTTGAGCATCGGCAATTTTCGGCGCAGGCTGAAGCGCTGGTCTCTCCTCAGGCGCTATCTTGGCAACACGCCGGTCAAGGTGATCGAATTCGGCCGGCCTTACGAGTGGAACGAGCTCGCCCGGCAATTGCCCGGCATCGCCGCGGATGTGCTGATCTGCTACGCTTTCCCGACCTTGATCCCACAGCAGGTGCTCGACCTCTTTCCCAAGGGTGGGCTCAATTTTCATCCGGCGCTGCTACCCAATTACCGGGGTCCGCATCCTCTCCATCGCCTGGTCGCGGACGGCCAGCATGCCGTCCATGGCGGGGTGACATTGCACAAGATGACCGCCAATTTTGACGACGGCGACATCCTCGGGCAGGTGCCGTTCTCCGAAGCGGACTGGGCATCGCGGCGCGATATGGTCCACAGCGTGGCGACCGCGATGCGCGGGTTGGTGCGCGAGGTGGCGCCAGCCTATTGCAGGGGTCTGGTGTCTGGGCTGCCTCAGCCAGCCGGTGATTTCGTCTGGGCGCGACTAGAGCGGCACCACACGATGATCTCATCCGACATGTTGATCGAGCACGTTGCCCGGCTGTGGCATGTCCTGGGTGCCAATCCCGGTATCTATATGGATGTCGCCGGCCGCAGGGTCAGGCTGGCCTTCGAGGTCAATCGACTTGGCCCGCCAACTGGAAAGGGCCCGGTAAGGCGATGGGGCAGGATCGAGTTCGATCTCGCCGATGGCCGGGTCCGGTACCTCATCCATGGTCGCCTGCTCAAGCGGCTGATGAAAATGCACGCGGTGTTCGCGCGCTCGCAAGCTGGAAACCCACGGCCTGATATAAGGGTCTTTGGCGCGGTGGATAGCCAATCGCCGCGCGAGGTGTCGCCGGACGGCCCCTAGACCAAATGCACATGAAAACCGCGGACCTGCGTCCGCGGTTTTCATGCCGCGATCGAAAACTACTTGCCGCAGTTGTTGTCGTTCACGGTCGGGGCGGTGGCGTTGCCATTGGCATCCATCTGCGCGCCCTGGGGATTGGTCGGGCAATTCCGGTCCGCATTGGAATTCATGTCGCCTGGCGTGGTGGTCGTGCTGTTGGTTGCGCCCGAATCGATCGTATTGGGCGAGGCCGGCGTGCTTGGGTCCACCGTGACCGACTTGCCGCTGCCGCTGGACCCATCCGCGCCGGCCGCGCTGTTGCTTTGCGCCATGGCGGATGTTGCCAGGGCAATGGTGAAGGCCGAAGCCGTGAGGATTTTCATGAACATGGTCTGTCTCCATTTCTGTAAACTGGTCGCCTGGATCGGTGCCCGGTTCCGCCGAAACGATGAACCGCCGATCTCTCTGGTTTGACGCAAATCCCGACGGAAAACCGCTTCACACTTTTCCTGGAATCGCGTCCGGCGACTGTTGGGACAACCTCTCGGCGCGGTGAAGGTTCCAGACAAATTCCGCGCCGCAATGCCCGACCGCCTTCGCGCTGGCGCAATGCTTTTGGCGCGACCTGCCGAAAAACCGCTTCCCCAACCGATCGAATGGTGCTTTAACGCGGCCATCCACAGGGGTGCTCCGTACGGTCGGGGCTGAGACGGGGGCGGCAAGCCCACAGACCCTAGAAGCTGATCTGGGTAATACCAGCGGAGCGAGGCGGGCGATGTTTTCAGGCGCACAGGTTTCCCTATATCCCATGGCCGACGATTTCGTCGGCGTCATCCTGGGTGCGCTCGGCGCGCTCGATCCATGGCGCGACAGGCTCAGGATCGAGACCGACGACATCTCGACCTTGCTGGTGGGCCCTCCCGAGGTGTTGTTCCCGGCGCTGCGCGATCTTTTCGTGGCCGCCTCCCGCAGCGGCAAACATTGCGTGCTGTCGGCCACCATTTCGCGTGGCTGCCCGGGTGAGCCGGACGATCCGATCTGCCGTTCCGACGCGACAGGCGGACCTGCCGGGCCACTTGGTCCGCGCAAGCAAGCCGCCATCACCGCCGTGCGCGGCGCGCCCGCCACTGGCCAGCGGGCGGCGGCGCAGTTCTCTCTCTATGTGATGGGCACGGACGACCACATGGACGAGATCTATGGCTGTATCGATTTCCTGAAGCAGTCCGGCGTCTACGATCGCTCCAAGAATTTCTGCACCAAGCTGCGCGGCGATGCCGGCGCGATCTTCTCGGCACTCGATGAAGCTTTCTGCCGCTTCGGGCCAGGCGCAGGCCACGTAACCCTCGACGTCACGGTCTCGGCCAACAGTCCCACCGCTGTCTGATCCGCTCGCGCTGGTGCGCGACGGCCGTCAAGGGTCTCACCTCTCGTGGCTTCATCGTCATTCAACCGCCCGCGCCACTTTGCGGGTTTCTTCGCCAAGGCGGCACCGGCCGTGATGTCGGTCGGGTTGCTGCTCGTGGCGTGGGAGCTGTACGCGAATTATTCCGGTATCAAGCCGACCATTCTTCCTGCACCCTCGCGCGTCTTCGAACAGGCGATCCTCAATCGCGAGGCTCTGGTCGACAACGCCATCCCCACCATCCGGGCGACGCTGATCGGCTTTGCCTTTTCTCTTGGCGCCGCCTTCGCGCTGTCGATGCTGGTCGACTTCTTCCAGCCTTTGCGGCGCGCGCTGTTTCCCGTCTTCATCGTCAGCCAGACCTTGCCGCTGGTGGCGATCGCGCCCTTGGTGGTGCTGTGGTTCGGTTTCGGGCTTACGCCCAAGATCGTGCTGGTGGCACTGGTCACCTTCTTCCCGATGCTGGTGGCCCTGGTGCAGGGCTACGAAGCGACCGAGGCCGAGATCGGACAGATGCTGCGCGCCATGGGCGCGGGGCGCTGGCGGGTCTTCATGCTGGCTCGGTTGCCTTCGGCACTGCCCTATTTCTTCGCTGGCCTCAGGATTTCCATCACCTATGCCGTCGTCGGCGCCATCTTCGCCGAATATGCGGGCGCGGCCAAAGGGCTGGGCATCTATATGCTCAACGCCAAGAACAATTTCCGTCCCGACCTGGTGCTGGCCGCCGTCGGTGTCAGCGCCGCACTTACTCTCGTCCTGTTCGGACTGACGGTGCTGCTGCAGCGTCTTGCCATGCCCTGGGAACGAGCCGCTGGCAGGCAAGCCGCGGGAAAAGGGCCGCAGGCATGAGCCGGCTCGAATTGCGGCATATGCGCAAGGCGTTTGGCGGGCTCGACGTGCTCGCCGACATTTCGCTCAGCGTGGATGCCGGCGAGTTCGTCTCGATCCTTGGGCCATCGGGCGCCGGCAAATCGACGCTGTTCCAGCTTTTGACCGGCGCCGAGCACGGCGAGGGGGAGATGATCTTCGACGGCGCGCCGCTGGACGATCATGGCCGGCATTTCGCCTTCATGCCGCAGCGCGACGCGCTGATGCCGTGGCGGCGCATCCTCGACAACACGACGCTCGGGCTCGAAGTGCAAGGCGTCGGCCGCAAGGCGGCACGGGCGCGGGTCGCGCCGCTGTTTGCCGAGTTCGGGCTTGCCGGCTTCGAGCGGCATTTTCCGGCGCAGCTTTCAGGCGGCATGCGCCAGCGCGCGGCGCTGCTGCGCACCGTGGTGCAGGAGCGCGACATGCTTTTGCTCGACGAGCCGTTCGGCGCGCTCGATGCGCTGACCCGCGCGGCCATGCAGCGCTGGCTCGAACAGATGTGGCGGCATCATCGCTGGACGGCATTGCTGATTACCCATGATGTGCGCGAAGCCGTGTTCCTGTCCGACCGCATCTATGTGTTCTCCGCGCGGCCGGCGCGTGTCGTGCGCGAGATCAGGGTGCCGCTGCCGCGCCCGCGCGATCGGACCGGCACCGCGACCAGGCAGGCAGGGGCCCTCGAGGCCGAGATTCTCGATATCCTGCTCAACCTCCAGCCCTCCAAAGGACATGACCATGACTGACTTGACGCGCAGGCAAGCTCTGCTGCTCACTCTTGCCGGTAGCATACCGCTGATCAGCGGATCGAGCCGCTCCTTCGCGGCAACGCGGAAGGTCACCGTCGCCCTCGACTGGACGGTCAACACCAACCACATCGGGCTGTTCGTCGCCCGAGATAAGGGATTTTATCGCGAGGCCGGCCTCGAGGTCGACATCCTGCCTTACAGCGATACCGGCGCCGGTACGCTTGTCGCCAACCGCGTCGCCGATTTCGGCATCAACGGCACCATCAGCCTCTTCACCCAGAAGACCGCTGGCGCCGACTTGAAGGCCGTCTATGCCGTGGTGCAGTCAGAGACTGGCCGGCTGGTGTTCAATGCGGCGCGGGGCGAGATCAAAAGCCCTAGGGATCTGGATGGCCTGACCTATGGCGGGTTCGGCAGTGCCTGGGAGAAGGCGCTGATTTCGACCATCATTCGCCACGATGGCGGCAAGGGCAATTTCGAGACGGTGACGCTTGGCACGTCCGCCTACGAGGCGCTGGCCAACGGATCGGTCGACTTCACGCTCGAAGTGTCGACCTGGGAGGGCGTCGAAGCCGAACTCAAAGGCGTCAAGCAGCGCGGCTTCGTCTATGCCGACCACGGCGTGCCGGACGAGCACACGACGCTCATCTCTTCGAGCGAAGCGTATCTCCAGGCAAATCCCGAACTGGCATCGTTCTTCGTCCAGGCAACGCGGCGCGGCTACCAATTTGCGGTCGATCATCCAGATGACGCCGCCACGCTGCTGATCGCCGCCAACAAGGATGCCTTGACCAATCCGGCCTTGATTCACGCCTCGCTGAAAGCACTGATCGGAGGCCACTATCTGCGCGGACAAGATGGCGCCATCGGCACCATGGATCCGGCCAAGATGGAAGCCATCGGCTCCTACCTTTTCGCCGCCGGCATCCTGCATGACGCCGACGGCAAGATTGTCTCGCACCGTCCTGAATTCGCGGCGTATTTCAGCAATCAATATCTCAACTAGGCATCGATGCGGAACCGCGAACAGGATCGTCCGATGCCGGCGCGAGGGATCTGGCCAAGTCGCGGTGGGCAGACCGCGGCTACAGCCCTTGATTTCCGGCAATTTCGATCTGGTTTAGGACCGATGTGATCTTCTCGGTTAACGGCACGGCAATGGTTCCGTGCCAAGGTCACCTCGAGGGACCACCGGGATGCTTGCCTTGCTCATGTCAAAAAGTGAAGCGCTTTCGCGTGCGGCCGATAACAGGTTTTTGTCCGCTGCCCGCAAGCGCGAGATCCTGGTCGACCTTCGCGAAGGCTTCTTTCGTCTCTGCGCCCTGGCGTGCGCGGGGCTGTTCGTCTATCGCGGCGTTTCTCAACTCTTGGAGGATCCGACCCGGCTCAATGCCGCGCTGGTGGCGATTTCCGAGATACTCACCTTCACCTGGCTGCTTCTGTCGCGTCGTCCTGTGGAGCGTGACTGGAATCCGCTTACGGTTATTGTCTCGGTGACGGCCAGTTTTGGCGTTGCGTTGATCAGCCTCCAGCCAGGCATTGCACTTATCCCCCTCTATGTCGCCGCGCCGTTACAGATCATCGCACTGCTGTTCGTTATCTGGGGCAAGATCTCGCTGGGGCGCTCCTTCGCCATCCTGCCCGCCAATCGGGGCGTGATGACGGGCGGCGCCTACCGGCTGGTGCGGCACCCCATCTATGCCGGCTATCTCGCCGGCCATGTGCTCTACCTCCTGTCGGCCTTTTCGTTCCACAATCTCGCGGTCTATGCAGTGATCACCTATCTGCAGCTTTACCGCATTTTGCGCGAAGAGGCGCTTTTGGCGGCCGCGCCGGAGTATCGCGCCTACATGGAACGCGTGCGCTACAGGCTGTTTTACCGGCTATTCTGAGGTCGACATCGCCAAGGCGCCGCTGCTAACGCCACTTGCCCGTGATTGGTCGACAGCGCTTACCAGCCGGACGTCATGACGTTTCCGACGTCATTTGAGATACGGGTATCTTGATGGAGCCGCCTGTCAGCAATGACGCGAATCCGGCAAGTTTCGCCATCGGGCAAAAAACCGTTTTTCTCCTCTAATTATCCGATATGTCGATAATATCGGGTGTTGTTAAAAAATATTTTTTACAAACATATTTTATATTTACGACTGTTATCATTTTTCGGTTTCTACAATAAATACCATTAATATCACTGTCACATCCTGGTTTGAAACTGAAGCTGACCTGTTGCGTAGTTGAGTCTGCAATCGGCGCGTGCCGACTGCCTTAGCGCAACTACAACAGGAGAGTGTTATGGCTTTTTCGATCAAAACAGTCGCCAGTGTGTTGGCAGGTAGTGCAATGGTCTTGGTTCTTTCCGGGCCGGCAAACACAGCGGGCCTTGGTGTCGGTGTCGGCGCCTCGGTTGGCGGTAGCGGCGGCGTCAATGCCGGTGTTGGCGCATCGGTCGGCGGCGGTGGCGGCATCAACGCCGGCGCCGGTGCGTCGGTGGGCGGCAGCGGCGGCGTCAATGCCGGAGCGGGCGCCCGTGTCGGTGGCTCGAGCGGCGTCAGCGCCGGGCTCGGCGCTTCGGTCGGCGGCAGCAACGGCATCAATGCCGGTGCGGGCGCCAATGTCGGCGGTTCAGGCGGCATCAATGCCGGGCTCGGCGCCAATGTTGGGGGGGCAGGCGGCATCAACGCGGGGCTTGGCGCCAATGTCGGCGGCACAGGCGGTATTGGCGTCGGTGTCGGTGTGGGCATCGGTGGCGGAACCAATCCCAGCAACCCGTCGAATCCGAGCAACCCCTCGAACCCCAGCCATCCGAACGTGCCGGGTGTGGTGGCCCAGATGTCGGGCAGCCAGCTGTCGAGGATGAAGAAGCGCTGCGTCGACGTGCTCGGCAGCGAAGGAAGCTATGATCGCGACCTGCGGCAGCTCTGCCTGCTGATCGCCCGCCGCTGAGGCTGAAGGAGGTTGCGGAACCAGCCGTGAGGCTTTGGCCGCACTCTCCTGGCCTCCGGCCGGTCGGAAAGCCCGCCGTCCAGGCGGGCTTTCTGCTTTGCCGGCTGGCTGTTCCGTAGGCGCAATGGTCGGCGGAACGCCAGCCTTCCTAAAACGTTCATACGTTGCAACATCCGAATGGCGCGATGTTGAAACAGCGCGAAAGCGCGCATTCAGGAGCAGGGAAAGCCATGGGTCTCGGCACGATACTTATCATTATTCTAATCCTCGCGTTGCTCGGCGGCTTCAGCGGTCTCGGCGGCGGCCCGTTCTACGGAACAGGTTATTATGGTGGTGGCGGTCTCGGCCTCGTGTTGATCATCGTCATCATCCTTGTCGTCATGGGACGCATTTAGCGGCTCGATCACGGTGGCAATCGCAATCGCGTGACCGTGCTCATCCCGTCGAGCACCGGATTGTGATGCAGGCAAGCCGGCTTGTGATCCGACACATGAGCGGACTCAACGTATGGTGATTGCGGTCCACACCCCCCGTGGAAACAAGAGGAGAGGGTCCCACCCCTTCATCCTCCTCCAAGGCCCGCCCCGGTTTCCGGAGCGGGCTTTCTTTTTTCGTTAAAAGCTATGGCTTCGACGTAGCTCGCCGTCGGCGGGTACCGAGGGCTTGCCGTGACATCTTCCACACGGATCGTTGACAGAATTCGCATGCCAGGATATTGAACAGGATTATACAGGTTCACTGAACAGGTACGCATATGAAGCGGCGCGCGGTTCAACTGTCTCCCGGCACGGGCAAGCCCGAGCAGATCGCGACCGTCCTCGAACATGAGATCCGCTCCGGCGTTCTCGGTTTCGGCGACAGGCTGCAAAGCGAAAATGAACTCGTCCAGCGTTTCTCCGTCAGCCGCAACACCGTCCGCAAGGGGCTTGAGGAACTCTCCAGTCGCGGGCTGATCACAACCAAGGTCGGCATCGGCTCCTTCGTCACTTTCGATGGCAAGCCGGTCGATGACGCCATCGGCTGGTCGCGGGCGCTCGCCAATGCCGGCGCCAATGCCGAGACGCGGACACTACGGCTGGAGGTCATCGAGGATCCCGGGCTGGCGACCTTGCTGGATGTCGAAAGCCCGTTCTTTATCGCCGTCGACCGGGTGCGCACCAATGCCAATGACGGTCATGCGATCTCCATCGAGCGCAGCCGCCTGCCGCTGTCGCCGGAACTGGAGGATGTGCCGCTGCGTGGCCTGCGCGAGGGCTCGCTCCACCAGACGTTGCGCGGAGCGGGGTTGATACCGGACCATGGCGAGGAGTGGGTCGACATCGAGATGCTGAACGCAGATGACGCCGCCATCCTCGGCTGCCCGCAGGGCACGCCGTTCCTGCGCGGCCGCCGACTGACGCGTGCGGCCGATGAGCGGCCGATCGAATATGTCACCAGCCTGCTCAACCCCGCGCATTTCGCGCTGCATATGAGGTTCTGAGCGATGCCGGACATTGAGTTTGAGATGGACCGCGCGATGGGCGCACTCGTCGGCGGGGCGCTGGGCGATGCGCTCGGCATGCCGACGCAGCTTCTGTCGCCGGCCCGCATTGCCGAACTCCATGGCCATGTCGAGGATTTCGTCGCGCCTTTCGCCGACCATCCGGTGTCGAAGGGGCTGCTGGCCGGCACAATCACCGACGATACCGAGCAGGCATTGCTGCTTGGCCGCATCCTGATTGAGTCCGGCGACAGCTTCGACCATGCGCGCTGGGTGAACGCGCTGCTCGACTGGGAGCGTGAGGTCAAGGCGCGCGGCAGCTACGATCTCCTGGGGCCATCGACCAAGCGTGCCATCGACGCCATCAACAATGGTGTGCCGGCACAAGAGGCGGGCCGTAGCGGCGACACCAATGGCGCCGCCATGCGCATCGCGCCGGTCGGCATCATGATGCCGCTGCAGCCGCTGGACGCGTTCGTGGCCAAGGTGGCCGAAACCTGCCGGGCGACCCACAACACCTCGATCGCGATCGCCTCCGCCGCCGCGGTCGCGGCCGCCGTCAGCCGTGGCGTTGCCGGCGGCGATTGGCATGCGGCGTCCGATAGCGCGGTCGCGGCGGCGCGTCGAGGGGCGACGCACGGAAACTGGGTGACCGGCGGCGACATCGCCGCGCGCATCGTCTGGGCGCGGGATCTGGTTCGCGGCAAGGTGAAGAGGGACGCGATCCGGTTGATTACCGATCTGGTCGGCACCGGTGTCGCCAGCCAGGAATCGGTGCCGGCTGCCTTTGCCGTGCTGGAAGTCGCGGACGGCGATCCATGGCAGGCGGCAATCATCAGCGCCAATCTCGGCGGCGACACCGACACGATCGGTGCCATCGCGGCCGGCATGGCCGGCGCCTGCACCGGATTTTCGCGCCTGCCACAGGATCGCATCACCGGCCTCAGGGGTATCGACATGGCGCAGGTTCGGGCGCTGGCCGCCGATCTTGTCGCGGCGCGGATGTCGAACGGTCGCGTCGGCAAGGCCGGGTCCGGCAAGGACGCGGCATGAGTGGGCGTCTCGTCCATGTCGGCAGCGCGGTGGTCGACTATGTCTACCGCATCGACGCCTTGCCGGCGTCCGGCACCGAGAAAACGGCGTCTGGGTATGCGCAGCTTGCCGGCGGCGGCTTCAACATGATGGTCGCCGCGGCCCGCACCGGTATGAAGGTGGTGTTTGGCGGCCAGCTCGGCAGCGGCCCGAATGGCGACTTCCTGCGTGCCGCCTTCGCCGCCGAGGGCATCGAGGTGTTGACGCCGCCGTCCCCCCTGATGGACAGCGGCAATTGCGTCGCCATGATCTCGAGCGACGCGGAACGCACTTTCGTGTCCTGGCCAGGCGCCGAGAGCGTTCTCAGCCCCGACATGATGGCGCCGGTGGTGATCGGCCCTGATGACTGGGTGTTCACGTCGGGCTACACGCTGAGCTATCCCGGGAGCCGCGATGCACTGACCGGATGGATCGAGGCGCTGCCGACGGACATTCCCTTCGTCTTCGATCCGACGCCGGTCATAGCGGACATTCCACGTGCCATTCTCGATCGTGTGCTTGCCCGCACGACATGGCTGAGCTGCAACACGACGGAGGCGGCCGGGATTGCCGGCCCCGGCGAGGCAGAGGCGCTCGCCGCTCGGCTTCTGACGGATCATTGCCCGAGCGCCGATGGCGTCGTCATCCGGGCGGGCGCGGACGGATGCCTCGTCCGGCTGGCAGACGGCACGGCACAGACGGTTGCCGGCTTCGAGGTGACGGCCATCGATACCAATGGCGCGGGCGACACGCATATCGGCGCCTTCGTCAGCGCGTTGGCCCGTGGCGCGCCTCCCTTCGAGGCGGCGACCCATGCCAATGCGGCGGCGGCCATTTCGGTCACCCGCCACGGCGGCTCGTCGGCTCCGACCGACGAGGAAATCCAGACTTTCCTGGACCAGGCCGCGTCGACCGGCGCGCCAGGCCAGACATGGAAGGCCCATCAGACAGCCTGACAAGCCCCGGAAGCGGGCAAACACAGAGAGGAACGAACCATGCGCATGCCTGACTTGACTGCTCTCTTGACGGCGACCGCCGTCTTCACCTCCGCACTCGCCTTCACCGCCCAAGCCGGCGAGGTGCACGTGCTCAACTGGAAAGGCTATGGCGCCGACGAGCCGTGGGCCGTCGAAGCTTTCGAAAAGGCGACCGGCAACAAGGTCATCAACGACTTCTTCAATTCCGAACAGGAAATGCTGACCAAGATCCGGACCAATCCCGGCCTCTACGACGTCGTCATGATCAACGCCGCCTTCAACGACCAGGCGATGGCGGAAAAGCTGATCCAGCCGATCGATACCTCCAAGCTGGCGAACTATGCCGACATCAGCAAGGACAAGGCCGGATCGCCGATGCTTGACCATGACGGCAAGGTCTACGGCGTGCCGTGGGTGTGGGGCCTGACCGCGCTCGCCATCAACGAGAAATCCTTCGACAAACCGCCGACATCGATCGCCGAGATGTGGGATCCCGCGCATAAGGGCCGCGTCGTCATCCGTGACGATGCCGTCGAGGCGGTTCAGTTCGGCGCCATCGCCACCGGCCAGAACATCAACGACATCAAGGATATGGACGCGGTGAAGACCAAGCTCACATCGTTGATGCCGCAGATCAAGACCTTCTGGAGTTCGGAGAACGACTGGAACCAGATGGTCGCCTCCAACCAGATCGACATCGGCACCTATTGGAGCGGCTCGGCCGACCGCGCCAAGACCCATTTCAAGCTGCCGGTCTCGCTGGTCATCCCGCAGGAGGGCGCCGTCGCCTGGCTCGATGCCTTCTCCATTCCCGTCGGCTCCAAGAACGTCGCCGGTGCGGAGGCCTTCATCAACTATATGATCGATCCGAAGTTCTACGTCGAATGGGTCACCAAGGTCGGCGCGCCGGTGTCCGCCAACACCAAGGCGGTCGAAGCGCTGCCCGAGGATGCCTTCAACCGCAAGGTCATGGGTGATCCCGAGGTGGCCAAGCGCATCCAGTTCCAGGCGCCGATCACCGACGCGCAGCGCGAGGCCTATCTGGCGCTCTGGCAGCAACTCAAGGTCGACGTGAAGTAAGTTCATGTCCCGGCTAGCCGGCGGTTCGCGCCGGCTGCCGACTGGTCTTCAATCCCGGGGAGGAGGGGTAGCATGGCGGCACAGGGTGCGGTCGCGGCGCGTAGCGGGTTGAGATCGGCTTTGCCGCTTTTGGCGCCGGCCTATCTCTGGCTGACGGTGGCGATCTTCCTGCCGCTCTCGGCCATGGTCTTTTTCTCCTTCATGACCGACCTGCCGCTGACGGGAAAGCCGTGGGCCTTCACGCTGGGCAATTACGCCGCCTTCTTTTCGCAGAGCCTCTATCTGACCCTGCTGCTGGCTTCGCTGCGCCTTGGCCTCGAAGTGACGCTGTGGTGCATCGTCATCGGCTACCCGGCAGCCTATGTGCTGGCCAAGGTGCTGAAGGGCCGCAGCCGCGAGGCGATCTTCCTGCTGGTCATCCTGCCGTTCTGGTCGAATGGGCTGGTGCGCATCTTCTCCTGGGCGATGGTTCTGCGCGAGGGCGGCATCCTCGACACGGGCCTCAACGCCGTGCTGCCGTTCAAGATCAACATCGATCTCATGTATTCCTATCCGGCGGTCATCATCGGGCTGGTGCATTCCTACGTGCCTTACATGGTGCTGACCTGCTATCTCACTTTGCAGGCCATCGACGACTCGCTGATCGAGGCCGGGCGTTCGCTCGGCGCTTCGCGGCTGCAGGTGCTGAAGCGGGTGATCATTCCGCTGTCGCTGCCGGGGTTGGTGGCGGGCGCCGCGCTGATCTTCGTGCCGGTCGTCGGCTCGTTCATGGAGCCACGCATTCTCGGCGGCCGCACCGGCACGTTCTATGGCACGGTGATCGAGGACCAGTTCGTCGCCGTGTTCAACTGGCCGCTCGGGGCAGCACTGTCCTTCATCCTGCTCGCCGTCGTTCTGGTCATCCTGGCGGTAGCTTCGCCGGTGCTGCGGAGGGCGGCGTGATGGCTACGACACGCTTCCTGGAATGGCTCGGCCGGATCTACATCGGGCTGCTGCTCGCCTTCCTCTATCTGCCCATCATCATCATGGCGCTGATGTCGTTCAACGTCTCGCCCTTCTACCAATTGCCTTTCGACTGGACCACCGAGTGGTACGCCTCGCTGTGGCAGAACGACCAGCTGATCGCGGCGACCTGGAACAGCATCGAGATCGCGGTCATCACCACGATCATTTCAACCGTGCTCGGCTCGGCCGCGTCGCTGGCGCTCTTTCGTTACGAGTTTCGTGGCAAGAAATTCCTGCAGGCGCTGCTGTTTCCGCCGATCGCGATCCCGTGGCTGATCACCGGCACGGCGATGCTGATCTTCTTCTTCGGCGTCGGCATCGGGCGCGGCCTGTTCGCCATCCTGCTCGGGCATGTCGCGCTGGCGCTGCCCTATGTCATCGTCGTCGTCTCGGCGCGGCTGCAGACCTTTGCGCCCGAATTGGAAGAGGCGGCGCGCTCGCTCGGCGCCAACCAGTGGCAGGTGACAAGGCAAGTGACGCTGCCGTGGATCATGCCCGGCGTCATTGCCGGCGGGCTGTTTGCCTTTGCCGTGTCGTTCGACCAGTTCGTCGTCTCCTATTTCCTGGCAACGCCGGGACAGACGACGCTGCCGGTCGAAATCTACGCCGCGATCCGCAAAGGCTTCACGCCCGAGATCAACGCGGTCTCGACCATCATCATCGTGGTGTCGATGGCGCTGATGCTGCTCACGGCGCGGTTCTTCAAATTCGGCGGAGAGAAATAATGGCCGGTGTGCAGGTATCCAACGTCTCGCGCAGTTTTGGCGCCCACAAGGCGCTGGACGATGTCTCCATCGATT
Source organism: Mesorhizobium sp. ES1-6 (assembly GCF_020164775.1). Classification (NCBI taxonomy): domain Bacteria; kingdom Pseudomonadati; phylum Pseudomonadota; class Alphaproteobacteria; order Hyphomicrobiales; family Phyllobacteriaceae; genus Mesorhizobium; species Mesorhizobium sp. ES1-6. The sequence goes on along the minus strand of NZ_JAIUGU010000014.1, from coordinate 105,801 downwards.
TCGCCGACGGTGGCTTTTATGCGCTGCTCGGGCCATCGGGCAGCGGCAAGACCACGCTGCTGCGCCAGATAGCCGGCTTCGACTTTCCCGACAGCGGCCGCATTGCCATCGGCGGCGAGAGCGTCGAGCGGGTGCCGGTCGAGAAGCGCCGGATCGGCATGGTGTTCCAGAATTATGCGCTGTTTCCAAATATGAGCGTCGCCGACAATGTCGCCTTCGGGCTGTCGGTGCGCGGCGAGGCCAAGGCTGTCATTGCGATGGAAGTGCAGCGCGCGCTCGACCTGGTGCAGTTGGGCAAGCTCGGTGGGCGGCGACCGCATCAGCTCTCCGGCGGCCAGCGTCAGCGCGTGGCACTCGCCCGCGCCATCGTTACCAAGCCGCGCGTGCTCTTGCTTGACGAGCCGCTCGGCGCGCTCGACAAGGCGCTGCGTGTCGACATGCAGATCGAGTTGAAGCGCATCCAGCGCGAGATCGGCATCACCACCATCTTCGTCACCCACGACCAGGAGGAAGCGCTGACGATGAGCGACCGCATCGGCATCTTGCGTGACGGCAGGCTGGTGCAGGAAGGGCCGCCGGAAGAGATTTACGACCGGCCGAGGAGCGAATTCGCCGCGACCTTCCTCGGCGACGCCAACATCTTTCGCGGTGACGCGACCGGCAACGGCATCCGCCTGGCGGACGGCACGGCGATTGCCGCCGGGGTGGGCGACCGGCTTGCAGCCGGCGCCAAGGCAAGCTGTGCCGTGCGGCCTGAGCGCATCCGGATTGCCACCGATGCCGGCACTGCGGATGGCGATGCGAATGTGCTGCGCGGGCAGGTCTCCAAACGCATCTTCGCCGGCAACAATAGCACCTATTTCGTCGCCCGCGCCGGCCAGACTCTGAAGGTCATCGTGCAGAATACCGGCGCTGACAGGCTGGCCGAGGGGCAGGACGTCGTGCTGCGCTGGTCGCCGGAAAGCACGGTGTTGATCGCGGCGGGGTAGGTGGTACGGGTCGATAGCCGGGACAGTCGGCGTTCCTTGGCCCCCCCTCTGTCCTGCCGGACGTTCGTCGTTCGCAAAGCCAAGCAATTGGCTTTGCGTCCGCTTCGCGAACCACTCCTCAACCCCCACGAGGGGGGAGATTGGCTGTCGTCGCCGTCTTCGCAAATCTTCTGCATTGCAAGAATGAGCGCGACGACCGAAGCTGCCGATCTCCCCCCATGTGGGGGAGATGCCCGGCAGGGCAGAGGGGGGCGCTGTCCCGCCATACGATCGAGTAAGTGGTTGGGATGCCTATGACTTTGGAATTAAGTGCCCGCGACCAATCCATGCTCGACGGCGAGCAGGGCCCATCCTCCGCCGCCGCCATGAAAATCCTCGTCGCCTTCTCCAACGCCATCGGCGCAACCAGCCTGCTCGACATTTCGGCCGCCCATATCGACGGTTGCCTCTATCACGGCAAGGCAGGGCTCGATTTCGTCGAACGGCTGGTCGAGGGCGGCGGCCGTGTTCAAGTGCCGACGACGCTCAATGTCGGATCGTTCGACCTCATCCATCCCGGCATGGTGAAGATGCCGGCGGCGGAGGAAGTGCCGGCGCGGCGGCTGATGAAGGCGCATCTGGAGCTTGGCTGCCAGGCGACCTTCACCTGCGCGCCCTACCAGACGCGGTTCCGGCCCGGCTTCGGCCAGCAGATCGCCTGGGGCGAGTCCAACGCCATCGTGTTCGCCAATTCGGTGATCGGCGCGCGCACCAATCGCTATGGCGATTTCATCGACCTGTGCTGCGCCATGACCGGGCGCGCGCCAGCCTGGGGCCTGCATCTCGGCGAGAACCGGCGCGGCCGCATCCTGTTCGAACTGGACATTGCCGACGGGGTGCCGAGCGACAGCCTGTTCGTCGGCGTCGGGCTGATCATCGGGCAAGCCAGCGGCGATCGCATTCCGGTGATATCAGGCCTGCCGAAGGCGCGCGACGAGGATCAACTGAAAGCGCTGGGCGCCGCCGCTGCTACGACAGGCGCGGTGGCGCTGTTTCATGCGGTCGGCATCACACCGGAGGCGGGAACGCTCGACGAGGCGTTCCAAGGCCATGCGCCTGAGGAGACCATCCGCGTCACCCGGGCGGACATCGATCAAGCGCTGTCCAGATTGTCTGGCGTGCCGGATGGCGCGCCGCTCTCGGCGGTGTCACTCGGACGCCGCATTTCTCGCATGACGAGTGGATGCGCCTGCTGCCGCTGCTGCGCGAGGCAGCACCTGGCCGGGGCATCCCGATCTACGTCAACACCGGGCGCGCGACGTTGGCGCGCTTGCAGGAGGAGGGGGCGCTCGACGGCATGGAGGCATTCGGCCTGATCGCGGTCGCCGACACCTGCACCTATGTCACCGCGATCCTCGACCGCCTCGACGGCGTGGTGATGACCAATTCCGGCAAATGGGCGCATTACGCGCCGGGCAATATTGGCGTGACCGTCGCCTTCGCCGAGATGAGGGACTGCATCCGCTCCGCGGCGGTGGGACATGTCGTGCGGGGTGCGTCATGACGCAATCGGTGGCAGCGTTTGAAAGAGCCGGCAGCTTCCAACTGGCTGGTGCCGCAGAGGCCGAGGCGCTGGTGTTTTCGCAACCGCTCAGCTTCTGGGGCGGCATCGATGCGGAGACGGGCGAAATCATCGACCATTCGCATCCGGGCCGCGGCCAGAATGTCGCCGGCAAAATCCTGGTCATGCCGAGCGGGCGCGGGTCGTCCTCATCGTCCTCGGTTCTAGCCGAAACGATCCGCCGGAGCACGGCGCCAGCGGGTATTCTTCTGGAGCGGCCGGACCCGATCCTGGCGGTGGGCGCTATCGTCGCCGAGTTTCTCTACGACATCCACATGCCGCTCGTGGTGTGTGACATTGCGGGCATTGTCTCCGGCGAACGCATTGCAATTGGCATTCGCGAGGACGGTGGGGCGAGCGTGCGCAGAATCTGAGGATTGCCCGTCAAATCTCCGGGATGTTCTCCTTGAAGATCACCTGCAGCCTCGGCTGGTGCAATTCATAGGGCAAGCCCCGGACGGCATGGGTCAGGATGTTGAGCGCCTCGCGGGCCTCGACGCGCGGGTTCTGGTCGATGACCGCGTCGAGCGTGCCGTCGAGCAAAAGGTCCTTGGTGCCTTCAGTCACTTCGTGGCCGAGGAAGACCATCGATTGCGCACGACCGCGCTCCTTGAGCGCGCGGGCAATGCCGGTGTTGCCGGCGCCGACATTGTAGATCGCGGCAAGGTCGGGATGCCGCTCCAGAAGGGCTGAGGCCTCCGAATAGGCCTTTTCGCGGTCGTCGAGCATCTCGCGCATCTCGACGATCTCGAGATTGGGCGACTCCTCGGTCAATATGTGCCGGAAGCCCATCTCGCGTTCCTCGTGGCCGCGATAGGACAGCGAGCCGGCGAACAGCGCCACCTTGCCGGGGCGCTCCGGCCCCATGAAACGGTTGAGCAGATAGCCGGCCAGCCGCCCGGCGGCGCGGTTGTCGATGCCGATATAGGCAACCCTTGGCACATGCAGGATGTCGGAGGCGATGGTCACCACCTTGACGTCGTTGGCCGACAGCGAGCGGATCGCCTCGCGCACCGTTGGATGGTCGAGCGCGATGACGCCGACGCCTTGCGTCTGGCCGCGCAGATCCTGCAGCAGGCGGGCGAGCCGGTCGGGATTGAAGCCTTCTATGGTGGCGATGTGGACGTCGAGATCGGGGCGCGCCAAGGCCTGCGCCTCGATGTGGCGGTGCAGCATCTTGATGAAGGAATTGGTGCCCGCCGGCAGCGCGAAGTCAAGCCGGATGATCTCGCCGGGCAGGGGCCTGGGCGGCGCTCCGTTTGGGCTCTCGGCGATGTAGCCGAGGCGCTGCGCCATTTCGAGCACGACCTCGCGCGTGCGTGCCCGCACACCGGGCCGGTTGTTGAGCACGCGGTCGACGGTGGCGGCGGAGACGCCGGCTTCCCGGGCGATGTCGGTCAGGGTGGAACGCACCGTCTTTCAACTCCTCAACACATCGGGATCACGCAATGCCGGCTGCCGGCCTGATGGCGCCAATGCCTCGCTATCCGCGATTCTGATGGGAAATGATGTATCCGGCCTTGGCCGATGCGCAAGCCGCCGGGCTAAATCATCTCGCCTGCTGCGACCATGCCGGGACAGGAAAGGCCATTTCCCATCAAATCGAGGCAGCTGGAGTGTTCTATGAACCCTGATATGACGCATTTTCCCGCCCTGCTGCGATCTTATGAGGTGTTTTGATTATTTATGATGTTGACAGCCTTCCGATACTGCCGTCAATATCCCTCATGGGCCGGTGGAGGAAACGTTGGCCCTGAGGGAGGAATTCCATGTCTGATCTGATCCGCATCTCGCGGCGCCGGCTGCTGGCGTCCGGAGGAAAGGCCGCGGTGTTCGTCGCCGCGACAGGTATCGCGCCACAATTCATTCGTCCCGGCCGCGCTTATGCCGCCGACGCACTGGCGCCCGGCATGATCGGCGGGCCGACCGGCTTCGACGGCGCCGAGCGTTATCAATACGGCCCCGACACGCCGGAAGGCCGCGCCGTCGAGGCCGCCAAGGCGCTGAAGGGCGCCGGCAAGGCGCCGGCCAAGATCGTGCTCGGTCTGTCGGACGGTTCGATCGGCCAGCTCACCCAGCCTTTTCCGGCCGGTGCGCCGTCGATCAAGGAGCTGTGGGAAAAGGAGACAGGCATCCCGATCGAGATCGTCGGCCTGCCGAACGGCCAGGAATTCACCAAGACGATGCAGGACATCTCCACCAAGGGTGGAGCCTATGACATCTATTCGACCGAGTGGAACCGCCTTGGCGATCTCGCCGAGACCGGCGGCATCGCCAAGCTCGACGATTTCGTCGCCCAGTACAAACCCGAATGGGACGATCCCAAGACCGGCTATGTCGACGGCGCCAAGGGCGTGTCGCTGCTCAACAAATATCGCGGCTCGAACTATGGCGTGTCGCTGGACGGCGACTTCCAGACCTGGGTCTACCGCACAGACCTGTTCGGCGACGAGGTCGAGAAGAAGGCTTTCAAGGACAAATACGGCTACGATCTGGCGCCGCCGAAAACCTGGAAGCAGCACGGCGATGTCGCGGCCTTCTTCCAGCGTCCCGACAAGGGCCTGTTCGGCTCGACCGACCTGCGCAACCAGGGCTGGGGCTATACCAACTGGTATCAGCGCTATGTCTCGATGGCCTCGCCCAACCAGTTCCTGTTCGGCGATGACGGCAAGCCGCTGATCAATTCCGAGCACGGCATCGCCGCCACCAACGAATATGTCGAATCGCTCGCCCATCATTCGCCGGACGCGATCTCGTGGGGCTGGCCTGAGCAGTATGGCAATTTCGCCAAGGGGGGTGCTGCGATGACCTGCGCCTTCTCCAATCTGCCGAAATTCCTCGACAATGCCGGCAACAAGGACTCCAAGGTCACCGGCAAGATCGGCACCATGCTGCCACCCGGCCGTGAGATCGACGGCAAGTTGATCAGCCGCTCGGTGCTGTGGTTCTCGCTGACCGGCATGGTCTCGTCGCAGTCGAAAAACCAGGAGGTGGCCTATCTCCTGCTGCAATGGCTGGGCTCGGCGCGCATCTACGCCTGGATGAGCGCCAACCCGGGCGGCTATCTCGATCCGTTCCGGCTTTCGGATTTCTCCGATCCGCTGGTGCGCCAGACCTACCATGCCTACCACATGGACGTCGTGCGCGAGACGGTCGCCCGCACGGTGCCGACCATCAACTATCCCGGCGCCACCGCCTTCCACAACGCGCTGGACGAAAACCTCATGGCCTCGCTGACCAAGGCCAAGACATCGGAGCAGGCGATGGCCGACACCGAGGCCGAGTGGAAGAAGATCGCCCGGCGCATCGGCGAGGACAAATTGCTCGAAGCCATCAGGACCAACAAGGAGGCCTGGCCGACCGTCCTCGATCCGATCAGCTGATCCGTCTCCCTGGATCAGGGCCGGAGGGGAGGGGCGAAAGCTCTTCCCCTCCGCAATAGAGCATGATCCCGAAAAGTGGGACCCGGTTTTCGGGAAAGATCATGCTCCAACAAAGAGTTAGATCAGGATGACGATTCAACGAAATGTCATCTTGATCTAACGCCACCAGCAAAAGCAGCCAGATGAAGCGTTCCGTCCCCTTCGAGATATTCCGCTACGCCGCGATCCTCGCGGCGATGGCGGTGACGCTGGTGCCGATCCTGTGGATGGTGTCGATGGCCTTCAAGCCGATCGCCGAATGGTCGGCGACGGGCGCGGACCTGACATGGTGGCCGAAGAACCCGACGCTCAGCAATTTCCAGTTCGTGTTCGGCGAGTCGACCAACAATCTGATCGTGGCGCTCGACCGCACCGCGCTGAAGCCGATCCTGTCGTCGCTGCTGTCGGCCGTGTTCGGCACCGCGATCGCCATGTCGGCCGGCACGGCCGCCGCTTACGGCCTGTCGCGCTTCGGCTCGGGACAGAACCTGCCGCTGGCGCTGATCCAGCTCAGGCTGTTCCCGCCGATGGCCGTCATGATCCCCGTTATGATCATGTGGGCCTTCCTCAACTTCACCGACAGCTGGTGGGGCCTGGCGCTGATCTATGGCATCGTCACCTTGCCGTTCGCCTTCTGGCTGATGAAGACCTTCTTCGACGACATGCCGCGCGAGATCGAGGAAGCCGCTCTGGTCGAGGGCTGTTCGCGGCTGCGTGTCTTCACCCGCATCACGCTGCCGATGATGCGCGCGCCGCTCGCAAGTGCTGCCCTCTTCGTCTTCATCCTCAACTGGTCGGATTATCTGATCGCGCTGCTTCTGACGACGCGCGAATGGGTCACCATTCCGGTCTACATGGCCTCGCTGTCGTCGTCGATGACCGGCCAGCTCTATGGCGCCAAGGCAGCACTCGGGCTGATCGCCGCCGTGCCGCCGGTCATCATGGGCATTGCCATCCAGCGCCATCTGGTGCGCGGGCTGACCTTTGGGGCGCTCAAGCAATGAGCGCTGTGACCGTGGCTGTTTCGGAGGACGAAATGGGCGCCGCGCGTGCGAAACCGACCCCGCGCGACGAGGGGGCGCGGCTCGGCTTTCGGCTGACCTTGCCGGCGCAGATCCTCGTCCTGTTCATCTCCGCCTTTCCGCTGCTGATGCAGCTCTACATCAGCGTCACCGACTGGTCGCCGCTTTCGGGCCTCGGCTGGTGGAACGCCTGGGAGATGTGGAACAGCTTTGCCAACTATACCGATCTCGCCGCCGACGGCCGCTTCTGGAGCGCGCTGAAGCGCACCGTCATCGTCATGGTCGTCTGCGTGCCGGCGGAGTTCCTGCTGGGTCTCGCACTGGCAACGCTTTTCGCCGACGATTTTCCCGGCAAGCGCATCTTCTATTCGATCCTGCTGATGCCGATGATGGTGGTGCCGGCGGTGGCCGGCTACATGTTCTTCATGCTGTTCCAGTCGGGCGGCCCGGTGAACGACATCCTGTCCGCAATCACGGGCACGCAGGTCACCATCGCCTGGCTGTCGGACCCGACGCTGGCGCTGATGGCGGTGATGATCGCCGATATCTGGCAGTGGACACCGTTGATGTTCCTCATCCTGCTGGCCGGCCTGGTTGGCGTGCCGCAGGACCAGATCAAGGCGGCGACGCTACTCGGCGCCAATCCCTGGCAGCGCTTTACCACCATCGTGCTGCCGAAGATGAAGACCATCATCATCATCGCGCTGGCGATCCGGGTGATCGAGAACTTCAAGATCTTCGACACGCTCTACATCATGACCGGCGGCGGGCCCGGCGTCGCCACCGAAACCATCTCCGTCTACATCTACAAGGTCACCACCCAGGACCTGATCTGGGGCTATGTCGCGGCGATCGCGCTGGCCATTCTGGTGGTGCTCTCCATCGTTGCCGTGTTCGCCATGAAGCGCATGGCGCGGGCAAGGCAGGTGCCGGCATGAGCACGATCCAACTCAAGCACCTCACCAAGACATTCGGCGACTTCACTGCACTGAAGACCATGGACCTCGACATATCGGACGGCGAGTTCATGGCGCTTCTCGGGCCTTCGGGCTGCGGCAAGTCGACGACCATGAACATGATCGCCGGCATGGAGGAGCCGACCGGCGGCAAGATCCTGTTCGGCGAGCGCGACATGGCCGGGGTGCCGATGGGCCGGCGCGGCGTCGGCTTCGTGTTCCAGAACTATGCGATCTTCACCCATATGACGGTTCGCCAGAACCTCGCCTATGGGCCGAGGATGCGGGGCGCCGCCAAGGCCGAGATCGACCGCCGCGTCGGCGCCATCGCCGAGCTGTTGCAACTGACGCCGCTGCTCGACCGCAAGGCGGACAGGCTGTCGGTCAACATCCTGCAACGCGTGGCGATAGGGCGCTCGGCGATCATGGAGCCGGCGATCTTCCTGCTCGACGAGCCGCTGTCCAATGTCGACGCGGCCTTCCGGGCGGTCATGCGCACGGAGCTGAAACAGCTGCAGCGCCAGTTCAGGCAGACCATGGTCTACGTCACCCACGACCAGCTCGAAGCCATGACCATGGCCGACCGCATCGCGGTCATGGACCATGGCGTGCTGCAGCAGGTCGGCATGCCGCTCGAAGTCTACAACAACCCGGCCAATGTCTTCGTCGCCCGCTTCATCGGCGCGCCGGGCATGAACCTGCTCAAGGGCAGGCCGGCGGAGAGCGACCGGGGGCTGGTCGTCGATCTCGGGCCGCTGGGCGTCACGCCGCCATTGCCGGATGAGCTGGCGGCCAGCCTGCGCGGTGCGCGCGGCGAGGTGCTCTACGGCTTCCGGCCGGAACAGGTGGCCCTGGCGCAGGACGGGCGCGGGCTTGCCATGCCTGTCACCTTCGTCGAACGCATCGGCGCGCGCACCATCGTTCATCTCGGCCAGGGTGAGGGCGCCGTGAAAGCGGTGTTCGACAATGATGTCGGCTTGTCGATCGGGCAAACCGCAATCGTCGCGCCCGCGGCGTCATCGGTGCGCGTCTTCGACGCCGCCAGCGGTCTTGCGATGAGGGCGGGTTGAGCCATGGCTGATATCGTCTTCCGCAATGTCACGAAACGCTATGGCGGCACGCTTGCCGTCGACGACGCCTCGTTCACGGTCAACGACAACGAGTTCTTCTGCTTCTTCGGGCCGCCGCTGTCGGGCAAATCGACGATCCTGCGGCTGGTGCTCGGGCTGGAAACGCCTGATTCCGGCGAAATCCTCATCGGCGGCAAGCCGGTCAACACGGTTTCGCCGGCCGAACGCAACGTGGCGATGGTGTTCCAGAACCTGGCGCTCTTCCCGCATATGAGCGCGCTCGACAATGTCCGCTTCCCGCTGGTCGAGCGGAAAGTCGCCGAATTCGATATCAAGAAGCGCGTCGCCGATGTCGCGGCCAAGCTGCATATCGGTCATATCCTGCACAAGCCGCCGGCGCAGCTTTCGGGCGGCGAGCGGCAGCGCGTGGCGATCGCACGCGCGCTGGTGCGCGACCCCAATGCCTATCTGATGGACGACCCCATCTCGGCGCTCGACGCGCGCCTGCGCGAGGAGACACGCGTCGAGCTGAAGCGCATCCAGCGCGAGCTCGGCAAGACGCTGATCTATGTCACCCACGATCAGGAAGAGGCGATGTCGATCGCCGACCGCATCGCCATACTGGAGAGTGGCAGGATCAGGCAGATCGGTGCGCCGGCCGAGATCTATGACCGTCCAACCAGCACCTATGTGGCGCGGCTGCTGGGTTCGCCTGTCATGAACATCCTCAAATCCGTTCGCGGCGAGGGCGGCGTCGAAGCCGCTGAAGGCACGATCCGCGTTGCCGACAGGGCTGCCCCGATTGATGCTGTCGAGATCGGGCTGAGGCCGGAGGATATCAAGGTCAGCCCCTGGAGCGACAACGAGACGGCGGACGGGGGGGCGGGCCGTCCGGCGCGGGTGTTCGAGGTCGAGCCGCTTGGCGGCTATACCGTGGTGACGCTCGCCGCCGGGCAGGCGCGGCTGAAGGCGCTGCTGCGCGGCCAGCCCCATATCAGGCCCGACGCGATGGTGGCGATATCCTGCGAGCCGGCACGCGTGCATTATTTCGGACAGGGCGGAGGCGCGTTGGCAAGATGAATGCGGCCGCGAGGACAGAATTTCGGGAGGAAGGCATGACAGGCAAGGGCTTCGAGCCGGACGTGAAGGTCCGCACGAAGGAATACAGGATCGGCTGCGTCGGCGCCGGCATGATCATGGCCGAGTGCCATCTGGCCGCCTACAAGGAGGCCGGCTTCCCGGTGGTGGCGATCGCTTCGCGCACAAAGGCGAATGCGCAAAAGGTCGCCGACCGTTGGAGCATTCCGACCGTCCACGACACGCCCGAACAGCTGATCGAAGACGCAAATGTCGAGATCATCGACCTTGCTTTTCCGCCTGACCAACAGCCGGCGCTGATCCGGCATGCATTGAAGCAAAAGCACATCAAGGGGATCCTGGCCCAGAAACCCCTGGCGCTGTCGGTCGAGGAAGCGGTCAAGCTGCGCGACGAGGCGGCGAAGGCCGGCAAGATCCTCTCGGTCAACCAGAACATGCGCTACGACCAGTCGATGCGCGTGTTGAAGCAGATCATCGACAGCGGCGCGCTGGGCGATATCGTCTTCGCGCAGATCGACATGCATGCCATCCCGCATTGGCAGACTTTCCTTCAGAGCTACGACCGGCTGACGCTCGCCAATATGAGCGTGCATCACCTCGACGTGCTGCGCTTCCTGTTCGGCGATCCCGACGAGATCACGACGCTGACGCGCAAGGATCCGCGCACCACATTCCACCATTCCGACGGCATCACCGTCTCGACACTGCGTTTCCCCTCCGGTGTGCTCGCCCTGTCGCTGGAGGACGTCTGGTCCGGTCCGCGCCAGGAGGGCTATCGCGACGACCAGCACATCAACTGGCGTGTCGACGGCACCAAGGGCGTCGCCAAGGGCACGATCGGCTGGCCGACGGGTGCCGCCTCGACACTGACTTACGCCTCGGCGGAGACGACCGGCGGCGAGTGGGTCAGCCCGAGTTGGGAGACGATGTGGTTCCCGCATGCCTTCATCGGGGTGATGGAGCAGTTGCAGCATGCGGTGAACACCGGCACGCCGCCGGCGCTCACCGTCGCCGACAACGTCAAGACCATGGCGCTGGTGGAAGCGGGCTACCGCTCGATGGCATCGGGCCGCACCGTCAAGCTTTCCGAAATCGCTATCTGATCATCGCAACCGAAACACCAGACAACTGAATCGCTTACTGGGAGGAATTCACATCATGATGCAGGCAGGTATTTTCACGGGCTATTTCCCGTACGGCCTCGAAGAGACGGCGAAGAAGATCCGCGGGCTCGGTTTCAACACGGTGCAGCTCGACCTGCATTTCAGGGATGTCGACCTTTCGGCCGGCCAGATCACCAAGGACAAGGCCAAGACCGTGCGCGACGTCTTCCGCGACCACAACCTGCCGGTCTGCTGCGTGTCGGGCTACACCAATATCATTCATCCCGACAAAGCCGAGCGCGACAAGCGCGTCGGCTATCTCAAGGAGATCATCCGCAACGCCCGTCATTTCGGCTCGCCTTACGTGATCTCGGAAACCGGCACCTACAACACCGAATCGGACTGGGTGCATCACCCCAAGAACAAGACCGAGGAAGGGTTCGAGGAATGCCGCAAGGTGATCGCCGACCTCGCCCAGACGGCCTACGACCACGGCTCGGTCTTCCTGCTCGAAACCTATGTCAACAACGTCGTCGGCTCGGTCGAGGAGACGGTCAGGATGTTCGCGCAGGTCGACCATCCCGGCCTCGGCCTGCTGATGGATCCGACCAACTACTTCGAGACCCACAATATCGACCGGATGGACCAGATCCTGAACCAGGTGTTCGACACGCTGACCGACAAGATCAGAATAGCGCACGCCAAGGACGTCAAGCGCTCGGGCGACGACAAGTCGGAGAAGCATGCCGATATCGGCGACGCCGACGCGATGGAAAGCCACACCTTCCGCGGCGTTGGCGAGATCGAGCTGCCGGCGCCTGGCCTCGGTTCGCTGAACTACGACCTCTATCTGCAGCGTCTCGCCGAAAAGCATCCGAACATCCCGGTGATCATTGAGCATCTGTCGGAGGACGACGTGCCGCGCGCCAAGACATTCCTCGACGGGAAGTTCCGCGCCAACGGCCTGTGACCGCTGGCCGCGCCGCCCGGTGCATGGCGGCGCGGCTTCAAACAAGGGAGGAAAGAATGTTGAAATTCACTTGGAAACTGGCTGCCGCGGCGACAGTGCTCGCCGGCGTCGTCCTTGGCACGGCTGCGCAGGCGCAGGACGGCCAGAAGACCTTTTATCTCTTGTCGCATGGCGGCCCGTCGGATGCGTTCTGGATCGACTGGAATGCCGGCGCGACCAAGGCCTGCGACCAGCTCAAGGTGACCTGCAAGATCTCCTTCAGCGGCGGCGACATGGCGGCACAGAAGGAAGCCTTCAACTCGGCGCTTGCCGCCAAGCCCGACGGTATCGCCACCACCTCGGCACAGCCGGGCCTGTGGACGGAGGAGGTCAAGGCGGCCAAGGCGGCCGGCATCCCGATCGTGTTCTTCAACACCGACGATCCGGCGACAGGGCGCCAGGCCTATGTCGGGGCCGATCTCAAGGAAGCGGGCGCCATCTGGGCGAAATACCTCGTCGACCACAAGATGGTGAAGCAGGGCGACAAGGTGTTCCTGCCGGTCGAGGTGCCCGGCGCCAGCTACCAGCAGCTCGAGACCGAAGGCATTGCCAGCGTTTTCGATCCGCTTGACATCAAATATGACGTGGTCGATTGCGGCACCGATCCGGCCGGCATCATCGCCAAGATGACCGACTACATGGTCGCCAACAATCCGCCGGCGATCATCGCGCTCGGCGATTCCGTGGCGGCCAGCGTCAAGCGCGTCTTCGACGGCGCCGGCGTGCCGGCGGGCAAGATCCCCGTTGTCGGCTGGGGCAATTCCAAGGAGACGGCGCAAGCCGTCAAGGATGGCTTCGTCAACGCAGCCGCCTGGCAGTACCCGTCGGCGCAGGGCTTCATGCCGGTGGCGCTGCTCGGGCTTGCGGCCTCCGGCGAACCGATCGGCTACGACATCCACACGTTCGGTCTCTACGACGCCTCCAGCGTCGACCCGATCCTGAAGCTCTACGACAAGAAGTGAGAAAAACCGGCGCCCGCCGAAAGCGGCGGGCGTCTTTTCAAGCATGGTCCAAGCAGTCATGACAATTGCCGCAGAAGACGACGCGCCGGGGGCGAGAGGCAGGTCCCGCCTGTTGCGCTCGCCGCAATTCTCCTCCTTCGTCATCCTCATCGTTTTGCTGGCGGTGTTTGCTGTCGCCGACGCCAATTTCCTGTCGCCGCTCAACATCTCCAACATGATGGCGTTCCTGCCCGAGCTCGGCATCATCGCGCTCGGCATGACATTGCTTTTGACGGCGGGCGAATTCGACCTTTCCGTCGGCGCGGTGTTTGGACTGGCGCCGGTGGTGGTGATGCTGCTGGTGCAGAATGGCGGTGTGGATATCGGCGTGGCGCTGCTGGCCGGGCTTGTGCTGTGCATCGCGATCGGCGCGATCAACGGGCTGATCGTCACCAAGATCGGCATCTCGTCCTTCCTGGTGACACTGTCGATGCTGCTCGTCGTTCGTGGCGCGGCGCTTTACATCACGCAGGGGTTTCCGCTGAAATCCTGGGACCAGCCTGGATTTTTCGTGACACTGCTGGCGGGCAGCTTCAACATAGGTTCGTTCCGCTTCTACACCTCGCTGTGGTGGTTCATCGGCCTTTCGCTGTTTGCCATCTACATCCTGCGCTACGCGAAGCTCGGCAACTGGATCAGCGCCATCGGTTCCAATCGCAACGCGGCGGTGGCGCGCGGCGTGCCGGCCGATAGCGTCAAGATCTGGCTGTTCATCGCGACCTCCGTGCTGGCCGGCCTAGCCGGCATGATCAGCGCCTTCCGTATCTCCGCCGCCTCGCCGGTGGCCGGCACAGGCTACGAGCTGGAGGTGATCGCCATGGTGGTGGTCGGCGGCACGGCGCTGACCGGTGGACGCGGCACCATCCTCGGCACGATCGTCGGCGCGCTGATGCTGCGCGCCATCCGCAACGGCATCGTGCTGATCGGCGTGCCGGGGCTCGCCTACAACATCTTCGTCGGCCTCATCATCCTCGCCATGCTCATCCTGCACGCTTTGCTGCAGAAGAACGCCGCAAGGGGCTGACGATTATGCAAGAAGTCCTTCGGCTGCAGAACCTACAAAAATCCTTCGGCAGCGTGCGGGCGCTGAAGAACGCCTCACTGACACTGCGGGAAGGCGAGGTGGTGGCGCTGCTCGGCGACAATGGCGCCGGCAAATCGACGCTGATCAAGGCGATCTCGGGTGTCTTCCCCGTCGATCGCGGCGCCATCTATGTGCGCGGCGAGAAGGTCTCGATCCGCTCGACCAGGGATGCGATGGACCTCGGCATCGAGACCATCCACCAGGACACCTCGCTGGCGCCCGACCTCAGCATCGCGCGCAATCTTTTTCTCGGTCGCGAGCCGGTCAATTTCGGCTGGCTCGGCGTGTTCGCGCCGCTCGACCTCGCCAAGCTGCGCAAGGCCGCCTCGGCGCTGCTGAAGCGCGTCGGCATCTCGAAAAAGCTCGACGCCGACGCGCTGGTCAGCACACTTTCGGGCGGCGAGCGGCAGTCGATCGCCATCTCGCGCGCCATGCAGTTCGCCGCCAAGGTCATCATCCTCGACGAACCGACCAACAATCTCGGCGTCGAGGAAACCCATGGCGTGCTGCGCTTCGTCAAGGAGGTGCGCGATGCCGGCCATTCGGTGCTGCTCATCACCCACAACATACACCACGTGTTCCAGGTCGCCGACCGCATCATCGTCATGCGGCGCGGCGAAATCGTCGCCGAACAGACGGTCGCCGATACCGACCTGTTGACCGTGGAAAGCATCATCACCGGCGCCGACATGTCGGCCTTGCTCAAGGAGGCGAGGACAAAGTGAAGGGCGTCGCATGGTAGAGCTCTACGGCAAGACGCTGTCGCGCCGGCAGGTGGCCGAGCGGTCGGGCCAGCTGTCGCAATTCGCCGGCGTGCGGCTGATGACGCTCGGCGACGGCGTGGAGCGCGGCATTCGCATGCTCGAATTCCGCACCGGCTCGGGCCTGCGCTTCACCGCGCTGGTCGACCGGGCGCTGGACATCGCCGATTGCGACTTCAAGGGCCAGGCGATCGGCTGGCATTCGCCGAGCGGTTTTCGCAACCCCGGCCTGCATGACTATGAAGGGGAGAGCGGGCTGGCCTGGGCGCGGTCCTTCTCGGGGCTGCTGGTCACCTGCGGCCTCGACCATATTCTGGGGCGGGAAGAAGTCCCGGCCGAGAACTATAACTATCCGGGCAAGAAGTCGGTGCTCCACTCGCTGCATGGCCGCGTCGGCACCATCCCGGCGCGGCTCACGGGCTATGGCGAGCGCTGGGACGGCGACCGTTGCGTGCTATGGGCCGAAGGCCTCGTCCAGCAGTCGGCGGTGTTCGCAGAGGACCTGCATCTCATCCGCCGCATCGAGGCCGACGTCGGCGGCAACGAGATCCGGCTTTCCGACCGTGTCGTCAATCACGGCTTCAACCGCACGCCACACATGTATTTTTACCATGTCAATGTCAGCCATCCCCTGCTGGATGAGGGCTCACGCTATCTGGCGCCGATCCGCGATGTCGTCTGGGCGGGCCATGCCGGCGCGCGCTACGCGGCGCAGAAGGTCGGCTACCGCACGGCGCCTGCGCCGCAGGCGGGCTTCAGCGAGCAGGTCTGGCAGCATGAGATGGCCGCCGATGCCAATGGCGAGGTGCCGGTGGCCGTCGTCAACGACCGCATCGGGCTCGGTCTCGAGCTGGTGACGCGCAAGGACCAGTTGCCGTGCGCCTATCAGTGGCAGAATTTCCAGGCCGGGCAGTACGCGCTGGGGATCGAGCCTTCGACCCACCATGTACTGGGCGATCTCGCCGCCCGCGAGCGCGGCGAGATGATCTGGCTGGAGCATGGCGAAAGCCGGGCCTATGACGCGGTGTTCAGCGTCCTCGACGGCGCCGGTGAGATCGCAGCGGCCGAAGCCAGGGTCTCGGCTATCGCCCGACAGCCCGAGCAGGATTATCCTCGGCCTTCCGGAAATTTTCCAAGACTGGCCGGCAGGACATGAGCGCGACATTTATCCAATGCAAGCCCTCCGGCCGGCGGACCGGATTGCCAGCGCTGCGCAGGGACTGGAGGTCAATGTGACGACGGCAAAAAAGCGCGACTACAGCCTTGTCGGCGAGAGCACCAGGGCGGCGATCGAGACCGGGCTTGCTTCGGCCGAGTGGTATCACACCGATGTGCCGCGCAAGGCGATGAAGGAACTGATGCAGCGTTCCGACGGGCCGGCGATCCGCGATACGGTGATCTGGATTGTCGCGATCCTGGGTTCGGCCGCCGGCATCGTCTGGTTCTGGGGCACTTGGTGGGTGGTGCCGTTCCTGCTGGTCTATGGCGTGCTCTACGGCTCGTCGAGCGACTCGCGCTGGCACGAATGCGGCCATGGTACTGCGTTCCGCACGCGCTGGATGAACGATGTCGTCTACCACATCGCCTCCTTCATGCTGATGCGCAATCCCGTGCAATGGCGCTGGAGCCATGCCCGCCACCACACCGACACCATCATCGTCGGCCGCGACGCCGAGATCGCCGTCATGCGGCCGCCGGACCTGTTGAAGGCGGGACTGGCCTTCACCGGCATTCTCGACTTCCGTTATTCGCTGCCGACGCTGGCGCGCCAGGCCTTTGGCACGCTGTCGGACGAAGAGAAGAGCTATATCCCCGAGATGGAACTACATAAGGCGGTCGTCGCGGCCCGCTGGCATGTCGCCATCTATGTCGCGACGATCGCTCTCGCGATCGCGTTGCGGTCGTGGATACCGCTGGTGCTGATCGGCCTGCCGCGCCTCTACGGCACCTGGCACATGGTGACGACCGGCCTGCTGCAGCATATCGGCCTGGCCGACAATGTCGTCGACCACCGGCTCAACACGCGCACCGTCTACATGAACCCGATCAGCCGGTTCATTTACTGGAACATGAACTACCATGTGGAGCACCACATGTTCCCGATGGTGCCCTATCACGCGCTGCCCAGGCTGCACGAGCTGATCAAGCACGATCTGCCGGAGCCGAATCCGTCGATGTGGCATGCCTATCGCGAGGTCTGGCCGGTGCTGCTAAGGCAGCTAAAATACGAGGATTATTACCTCAAGCGCGAACTGCCGCCGACGGCCAGGCCCTATCGCGGCGAATTCCACGAGGTCGATATGTCGGCGGCGGCCGAATAGCGATCGGTAATGTCCGCAGGAGATTGAGATGGCCGATTGGGTTGAAGCGTGCGCCGTGGGCGATGTCGAGGAAGAGGATGTCATCCGCTTCGACCATGATGGGCGGACCTTCGCGATCTATCGCTCGCCGGATGACGAGTTCTTCGCCACCGACGGTTTCTGCACGCATGAAAAGGCGCATCTGGCCGACGGGCTGGTCATGGACGACATCATCGAATGCCCCAAGCACAATGGCCGCTTCAACTACAAGACCGGGCAGGCCAAGGGCGCGCCGGTCTGCGTCAACCTCAAGACCTATCCAGTCCGGATCGAGGCTGGCAAGGTGATGATCGAGATCGGCTGAAGAGCCGCCATCCACAACCAGGGACAAGAGTTCGATGAGCCGAAAAAGACCGACAGTCGCCGATCTGCGCGCCATGAAGGGCAAGCGGCAGCTGACCATGCTGCGCGTGCTGACGCTCGATGAGGCGGAAGCCGCCGATCGGGCAGGGGTCGACATTGTCTCGGTGCCGCCCGAGCTGGTGCTCAACCCGCAATACCGCGATGCGGCACCCAGCCTGTTCACCATGCCGGGCGACAATTTCTACGAGATCGGCACGTCGGACGATTTCCTGCGTTGGGCTTTCCGGCTCTACAAGGCTGGCGCCGATGCGGTCTATTGCAGCGCGGGCTATGCCACGATCAAGCGCATGGCGGACGACGCCATTCCGGTCATCGGTCATGTCGGCCTCATTCCGTCCCGAGCGACCTGGACAGGCGGGTTCAAGGCGGTCGGCAAGTCCGCAGACGCGGCCATGCAGGTGTTCGAGGCGGTAAAGCAGTTGGAGGCCGTGGGCGCCATCGGCGCCGAAATAGAAGTTGTGCCGGTCGAAGTGGCGAAGGCGATCTCGGAGCGGACGTCGTTGATCATGCTGTCGATGGGCGCGGGCACCGGTTGCGACGCGCAATATTTGTTCGCCGACGACATCCTTGGCCAGAACAGAGGCCACATGCCCCGCCACTCCAAGGTCTACCGCAACTTCGCCGCCGAGTATGACCGGCTGCAGGCGGAACGGGTGGCGGCGTTCTCCGAATATGTCGCCGACGTCAACAGCGGCGCCTATCCCGAGGACAGGCACATCGTGCACATGGACCCGACCGAGCTACGCCTGTTTCTCGACAAGGTCGGCCGGAGCTAGAGCCGGCCGCCACGCATTGCCGGCGAGCGCTGCGTGGAGTGCTTCCGCATCGATGCCGAGCGGCCGGTCCTCCTTCAGGGAAGGGACGAGCGCGCGTATCGCCGTGTGGACGGCTGACGTGCGCGGCGCCAGCGTCAACCCTTCACGCAGGTCGACGGCCTGGGCGGCGGCCATCAGCTCGAAGGCGATCAGCCGCCGCCACAGCGCAATCATGTCAGCGCATTTCGAAACCGCCAGCGGCGTCTGCGTGGCGTGATCCTCGACGCCTTCCGAGACGGGCAGGAAATCGAGCATCACCGGATTGGCCTTGTGGCGGATGGCGGCCAGGATCGACGTCACCGTCTTCTGCAGCGGCACGAAACCGGCCGAGGCGCCGCCGACCGGCGACAGATATTTCGGCAGGCCGTTGCGGCCCGAGCCGGTGAGCTGGATGAAGCGGGCCGCACTGGCGGCGGCGCACTGGGCGATGGCCAGGCTTAGCGTCTCGAAGGCAAGCGCCAGCGAAGCGGTGTGGAAGTTGCCGGTCGACAGCACCAGCTCGTCATCGCCCAGAACCAACGGGTTGTCGGCGGCGGCATTGAGTTCGATCTCGACGGCGCGTTTTGCCTGGCCGATCGCCTCGATCAGCGCGCCATTGATCGAGGGCATGCAGCGGATCGACAGCGGATCCTGTATGGTGGTGGGCGCCGGTGCTTCGTCGCGGGCGAGAAGATCGTGCAGCGCCTTGGCGGCTTCCTGCTGACCGGCAGCGGGCCGCGCCATGTGCAGGCGGGGATCGAGGATGGTGCGGTTGGCGCCAAACCCTTCCATGGTCAGCGCGCCGGCCTGCTGCTGCTGGTCAAGGGCCGACAGCGCGTCCGTAACCACAAGCGCGCCGCCGCCGGTGGAGACAGCGGAAGCGTTGATCAGCGACAGCCCGTCCTTGGGCGCCAGGCCGATCGGAGCGAGGCGGGCCATCATCAGCGCCTTGGCCGCCGGCATGCGCCTGCCCTGGTAATCGGCTTCGCCTTCGCCGATCAGCAGGCGGGCGATCGCGGTCATCAGCACCAGGTCGCCGGCGCCGATCGACCCCAGCGACGGCATCACAGGATGAACACCGGCGTTGAGCACATCGACCAAAGCGACAAAAACGGCGGGCGACAGGCCGGAGCCGCCCGCCGAAAGCATTGTCAGGCGGGCGAGCATGGTTGCCCGCACGGCCTCGACCGGCAGCGCTTCGCCGACCGCGCCGCTGCGGCCTTCGAGCAACTGGCGCTGGAAGGCGCTGGCGTCTCCCTCGACCGATGTGCCGAGATTGGCGCCGAGCCCGGTGTTCAGACCGTAGATCTGCTGGCCGGAGGCTGCGGCCTGGTCGAGCACCTTTCGCGCCTTCTCCAGCCTGCCGATGATTTCGGCTCCGATTTCCACCTTGCGCGCCTCGCGGGCGACGGCGGCGACGACGCCGACGCTGACGCCGGTCCCGGTGAGGACGAGCGCGCTCATGCGAAACGCAGCCTCTGGCCGATGCCTTGCGCTTGCGCCTTGGCCAGCATCGCCTTGCCGAGCGCGATGTCGGACAGCGACATGCCCCGGTGCCAGAACAGGATGGTTTCGTCGTCACTCTGCCGTCCCGGCCTCAGGCCGGCGGCGATCTGGCCGAGTTCGGCATGCAGCGTCGTCTCGCTCAGCCGCCCCGTCTCGACATGGGCACGCAACGAGCCGAACTTGCCACCCTTGCACTGGCCCCAGTCGTCGACGACCACCTTCTGCATGATGTCGGTCAGCGACAGCTCCACCGCGCTCATCGTACCATAGGGCACCACCAAGGCGCCGGGCTTGATCCATTCGGTCTTGAGCAGGGGTTGCGGCTCGGGCAGGCGCGAGGCCTCGACGACAATGTCGGCGCCCTTGACGCAGCTCTCCCAGTCGGCGACCGCGTTGACAGGCTTGCCGAGATCGGCGGCGAGCTTCGCGGCAAAGCCGTCGCGGCTTTCCGGCCGGCGCGAATGGACGCGGATTTCGTCGAAATCGAAGAGATGGTCGAGCAGGCGAACATTCCAGTACGCGGTGCCGCGTGCGCCGATATGGGCGAGCACCTTGGATTTCTTGCGCGCCAGGTGCTTGGCGCCGATGGCGGTGACGGCGCCGGTGCGCATGTCGGTGATGACGGTGGCGTCGAGGATGGCGCGCGGCGTGCCGGTGCGCGGATCGAACAGATTGAGGATGCCGAATTCCGAGGGCAGGCCGTGCAGATAGTTGTCGACATAGTCGCCGACGATTTTTACGCCCGCCGTGTCGAGCGGCGCGACGTAGCCACGCAGAACATTGAAATGGCCGTGGAAGGACGGGTCGGGTTCGAGGTGGACACGCGGCTCGATCACCGTCTGGCCCTTGCCTTGCGCGATGAGCCCGGCCTCGACGGCGCCGACGATCTCGGCATCGGTCATGGCAAGGGCTTCGATGTCGAGGGCATTGAGGTAGTCGATATAGATAGGCTTCATGCGTCTGCGTTCCTCGGCCACCCCGCTCCTCCATAACAGGCCGCGACGCGACACGAAAGTTTGTTGGCTGTTATCTGGACGCCGTCGGCCAAATGCTGTTCAAGCGGTCCGTCATGACTGCCATTTCCGAGACCGAAGCTTCAGCCGAACCAGCCGGGAATTCGCGGCGTGTGGCGTTGATCGTCGCCATCGCCTTCTTCATGCAGCTGCTGGATTCGACGATCATCTCGACCTCGCTGCCGCAGATGGGCGCTTCCTTCGGCGTGCCGGCGGTGGCGATGAGCATCGGCATCACCGTCTACATGCTGACCATGGCGGTGTTCGTGCCGCTGTCGGGCTGGCTCGCCGACCGCTTCGGCGCGCGCAACATCTTCCTCGTGGCCATCGCGCTGTTCACGCTGGCGTCACTCGCCTGCGGCTTTTCGCAAGACCTGACCCAGTTCGTCGTTGCCCGCGCCGTGCAGGGCCTGGGCAGCGCGCTGATGACGCCGGTCGGCCGAATTCTCGTTCTGCGCAACGCGTCCAAATCCGAATTGCTCAACGCCACGGCGCTGATCACCTGGCCGGCGCTGTTTGCGCCTGTCGTCGGCCCGGTGCTTGGTGGTTTCATCACCACCTACCTGTCCTGGCACTGGAACTTCTTCATCAACATTCCGCTTGGGCTGATCGGGCTGGCGCTGGTCGCCCGCTTCATCCCCGGTGATCGTGAAGCCGATCCCAAACCGCTCGACTGGCCGGGGTTCTTCCTGACCTCGCTCGGGCTCGCCTGCCTGCTCTATGGCCTCGAACGCATCGCGCACCCCGAGGATGGCGCCTTGCCGACGGTGGGGCTGATCGCTGCGGGCATGCTCATCGGCTGGCTGGCGGTGCGCCATCTCAGGCGCGCGCCGCATCCGCTGCTCGATCTCTCCTCGTTCAAGGTGCAGACCTTCGCCGTCTCGACGCTTGCCGCCGGCACCATCTTCCGGGTGGCGATCAACGCCACGCCGTTCCTCCTGCCGCTGCTGTTCCAGGTCGGTTTCGGCCTCTCGCCGGTCGATGCCGGCATGATGATCCTGGCCTATTTCCTCGGCAATCTCGGCATGAAGACGGTGACGACGCCAACGCTGCGCCGCTTCGGCTTTCGCTCGGTTATGGTCGTCAACGGCATCATCGCATCCGCATCGATCATGGCGTGCGCGGCGATCTCGCCGCAGACGCCGCAGGCCTTGGTGGTGGCCCTGATGCTGATTGCCGGCCTGACGCGCTCGATGCAGTTCACCGCGCTCAACACGCTGGCCTTCGCCGATATCGCCGCCGGGCAGCGCAGTTCGGCGGCGACGCTGTCGTCGATGCTGCAGCAGGTGGCGATGCTGTTCGGCGTCGCGGTGGCGGCGGCGATCTTGAACCTGTCGCAGATCGCAAGGGATCGGCCGGCGCTCGATCTCGTCGATTTTCGAGCAGCCTTCCTGGTGATCGGCGCCATCGGGCTGGTGGCGGCGTTCCGTTTCCTGGTGTTGCCGAGGACCGCCGGCGCCGAGGTCTCAGGCCATTTTGCCGGGAACTGAAATCGAATTTTCCCGCCCATCGCGGGGTTAAATTCCGTCTTCGCCTTTCGCCTTGGTATGGCGCATTCGCGGGTGCGGACAATGACGCAAACGAATGCCAAAAGCGCTGGAGTTTCCGGGCATTGCGCCAGTTTTGCCAATCAATGCGTCCACTCCAAGAATCTCGCCGCCAGACCTTGTTCCGAGCGCGGATTCATTTGACGAACCGGCGTTGAGCCGATTAGCTTTCTTTCCTGGGGTGGCAGCGCTGCCATCGGGGTGAAAGCAGACAATGAACATGGCCGGCTGGCTGAACTTCAGGAGCCTGAATCAGGAAGGCATTGTCTTTGCCATAGCGGTGGTGCTGTTCGTCGCCGCGGCCATCGGCCTGCCTGGCTTCATCGATCCCAACAATCTCGTCGCCATCGTCCGCTCGGTCTCGGTGTTGGGCATACTGGCGCTCGGCATGGCTGTCGTCATCATCGGCCGCGGCATCGACCTGTCGGCGGTGGCGATCATGGCGATGTCGGTAGCCTGGTATCTGCAACTGCTCAACACCGGCACTTCCGACGGGCTGGCCTTCGCCTATGTTCTGGCGGGCGTGCTCGCCATCGGCCTGCTCAACGGCTTTTTGGTCGCCTATGCCGATGTGCCGGCGATCTTCGTCACGCTGGCGACCGGCTCTTTCGTCTTCGGCTATGTCCGCTCGCAATTGATCACGCAGGACGCGGTGCCGGTGCCGCAGGGCCATTGGGTGGAGCTGCTCGGCGGTCTGCGCTTCCTCGACATCCCGATCGAGGTGTTCGTGTTCACGGGGCTCGCCTTCCTGTTCTTCCTGTTCCTGCGCTACACCAAATGGGGCCGCTATATCTATTTCGCCGGCGACAATCCGGTGGCCGCCCGCAACATCGGCATTCCGGTGCGGCCCATGCTGGTGCTGCGCTATGTGCTCTCCGCCTTCGTGGCGCTGATCGCCGGCCTTTTGACGGCGGCCAGCCTGCATTCGATCAACACGCGGGTCGTCAACTCGACGCTGCTCTACGACATCGTGCTGGTGGCGGTTATCGGCGGCATCGGCCTGTCAGGCGGGCGAGGCGGGGTGCGCAACGTGCTGGTGGGCGCGGCACTGATCGGCATCCTGCTCAACGCCATGACCATCATCGACATTCCGCTGCTCTACCAGAACCTGATCAAGGCGGCGATCCTGCTCGGCGCCATCATCGTCGACGGCATCATCAATCCGCGCGACGAACAGACCGCGCAGCAGGGCGACATTTAGGGCAGATGGGCTAGCCCATCTTGCTCTGGGGTACCCGGTGCGATCGGGGCGATCGGCCGGCAATGAAACCGAACCAGAGGATGAGATAATGAAACTGATCAGAACACTCATGGCGGCGGCCACGGCCCTTGCCGTCACCGCCTTCGTGGCGCCGACCTTCGCCGCCGACGATCCGGGTCCGGCGGCTTACGCGCAGGCACTCAAGGGCAAGCGCGTCATGCTGGTGCCGCTGGCCATGGGCTTCGACCTGGCGCAGGGTTGGGCGCATTACCTGAAGAAGGAAGTCGAGGCCTGGGGCGGCACGTTCGAGACGCGCGATCCGAACTGGGTGGTCGACGCCGGCGCGCAGGCGATCACCGATGCGATCTCGTCCGACACCAGACCAGACGTGCTGATCATCCATGCGCCGGACCTCAACTCCTATTCCAAGTTGATGAAGAAGGCACAAGCCGCCGGCACCTATGTGATCCTGGTCGACAATCCGGCGAATTTCCCGGCCGATGCCTTCGTCGGCAGCGACTGGGACCGGCTCGGGCAACTCGAGGCGGAAGCCGCGATCAAGGGCTGCGGTGAGAACTCGTCCAAGAAGATCGGGCTGGTGCAGGGCGACCAGGCCAACTCTTCCAGCCTTTACCAATATGCCGGCATCATGAAGGTGCTGGACAAGCATCCCGACTTCAAGGTCGTGGCCAAGCCCGACTCCAACTGGGATGCGACGACCTCGCGCAACGTGACCACGACTATGCTGCAGCAGAATCCCGACATCTGCTCGATCATCGACTTCTGGGATGGTGACGCGACCGGCGCATCGGCCGCGATCCGCGACGCCAAGCTCGACGGCAAGGTCTTCCTGGTCACCACCGGCGGCGGCGAAAAGGCTGCCGATTGCGACAAGCTGAACGACGGCACCTATGGCGCCGTGGTGATGACCGATCTTGCTCGCCAGTCGGGCGACATGAACGCCATCATCAAATTCCTGCTGCAGAGCGGCCAGCCGGCCGGCACCTCGCACACCTACATCTACACGCTGGAGAAGGCGACAACCAAGGCCGACCTCAAGCCCGACAGCTGCTGGGACCTGAAGGCGCTGCAAGCCGAAGCGGCGGCGAAATAAGCCGATCGTCTCCTGAAGACATCAACGAGGTGGCCGGATCGTCCGGCCACCTCTTTCTCTCGTTTCTCTTGCCGCAGTGACCTGATGACCTTTCGCGAACGCCTCCAGTCCTGGCGCTACAATCTCGTGCCCGACCATCTGGTCGGCGAGATCCTGACCAAGCGGTGGACCGACAACGCCATTCCTTTCCTGGCGCTGGTGGTGACATTGGCGACATTCGGCTCGATCATTCCGGGCTTCTTCAAGCTCTCTTCCCTGCAGGAATCGACCCGCCAGCTCGGCGAGTTCTCGATGGTGGTCACAGGCATGACCGTGGTGATGCTGGGCGGCGGTATCGATCTCTCGGTCGGCTCGATCTTCGCGCTGTCCTGTTTTTCCGCCGTCTATGTCTTCTTCATTCTCGAACAGTCGATCTGGCTGGCGCTGGCCGCGTCGCTCGCCATGGGTCTCGTCTTCGGCGCCATCAACGGCTACCTCGTCGGCTATCTCAGGCTGCGCGCCTTCCTCACCACGCTGGTGACCTTCATCTTCGGGCGGGCGCTGTTCGACATCCTGGTCACCACCTATGCCGCCGACGTGCAGCTTTCGACCGCTACGTCCGACGTGCTCGATTTCATCGGCGACAGCACCTTCTGGGGGCTCTCGGTCTCGGTCTGGCTGGCGATCATCCTGGCCATCGTCACCCATATCGCGCTGACGCGCTCGCGGCCGGGCTGGCATGTGCTGGCGGTCGGCGGCTCCAGGCGCTCGGCGCACAATGCCGGCATCCGCGTGCGCCGCACCGTGTTCATGACCTATGTCTTTTCCGGTTTCTGCGCCTCGATCGGCGGCTTTCTCATCGCCTGCCGGCTGAGCGGAGCAGGGCCGGGCACAGGCCTCAATCTCGAAATCATGGCGCTGACGGCGGCGGTGGTCGGCGGCGTCAGCCTCGGCGGCGGGCGCGGCTCGGTGGTCAAGGGCCTGATGGGCGCCATCATCGTCTTGACCATGACCAATGGACTGATCCGGCTCGGCTACGGCACGGGCACCAACCAGATGGTGCTTGGCATCATGCTGGCGGTTGCGGTGACCATCGATATCCGCTGGCTGAAGAACCGCCACAAGGTGCTGAACGAGGTCTATGTCGCGCCAGTCTATCTCAAGATGGGCGAGACACAATCCGCGGTGCCGGGCTCCGGCACGCCTTACGCACTCGACAACCGGTTGTCCGCCGCCGACCATATCGGGCTTGGCGAACTGGAGGGGCCGGAAGACGTCATCCTCGACCGCGACGACAATCTCTATTGCGGCACGCGCCATGGCGAGATCGTCCGCTTCTTCGCGCCGGATTATGTCAGGTCGGAGGTCTTTGCCCACATTGGCGGCTTCCCGCTGGGGCTGGCGTTTGACAAATCGGGCAACCTGATCAGTTGCGTCGGCGCCATGGGACTCTATTCGGTGTCGCCGGAACGGGAAGTAAAGCGCCTGTCGGCCGAGACGTCGCGCTCCTGGACCTCGATCGTCGACGATGCGCGGCTGCGCGATCCCAATGATTGCGACATCGCGCCCGATGGGCGCATCTATTTCACCGACTCGACCAAGCGCTATGACGCGCACGACTGGGCGCTGGACTCGATCGAGAACCGCGCTACCGGCCGACTGCTGGTCTACGACCCCCGCGACGGCTCGACCAGGACGCTGCTCGACGGCTACCGCTACACCAACGGCGTGTGCATGGCGCATGACGGCAAGTCGCTGTTCTTCGCCGAAAGCTGGGCCTGCCGCGTGCATCGCTACTGGCTGGAAGGACCGAAGGCGGGCACCGCCGAATGCGTCATCCGCGACATGCCGGGCTATCCCGACAACATCAACCGCGCCTCCGACGGCAATTACTGGATGGCGTGGCTGGGCATGCGCACGCCGAGCTTCGACCTCTCGCTGCGCCACCCCGACATGCGCAAGCGCATGACGCGCCGGCTGCCGCAGGACGAATGGCTGTTCCCCAACATCAACACCGGGGGCGTGGTGAAGTTCAACGAGAAGGGCGGCATCGTCGAGGCGATGGGCGACCTGACAGGCGGCGCGCACCCGATGGTCACCTCGATGCGCGAACACAAGGGATATCTGTTCGTCGGCGGCATCCTCAACAACCGCGTCGGCCGCTACAAGATATCGGGGGCCGACCCGAACTGGACCAGCCCCGCTTCCTACTGGGGGGCGAAGCTGTGATCCTCGATCCTGTGCTTGACCTGTTTCGCGGCAAGGCGGTCACCATCCCGCCGCTCGACGGCGCCTTTCGGCCCAATACGCGGCTGGATGATGCGCCTGTATTCGTCGAACTGACCGAGCCGGACAATCTGCTGGTTGCCGATGGTCGCCTTCTGGCCTCCAGCGGCAACGCCATCCACGCGATTGCCGCCGGCACCGAGCCCAAGCTTGTCGAAACCTTTCCTTCCCCAATCACCGCGCTGGCTCTGTCGCCGTCGGGTGAACTGACGGTGGGGCTGGAAACCGGCAAGCTGCTGATATCAGGCAAGGAGATTTCGCTGCCGGCTGGTGTCAGCTGCATCACCGCGCTCGCCTATGCCGAGGACGGCACGCTATGGCTGGCCAACGGGTCGGCCGAGCACGCGCCTTCGCAATGGGCGGCCGATCTGATGAAGAAGGGCGCGTCCGGTTCGCTTTGGGAGCGGGATGCGGCAGGCGGCGAGTTCCGCAGGCTGGCGGGCGACATCGCGTTCCCTTATGGGCTCCATGCCCTCGGCGGAGACGTGCTGGTGAGCGAGAGCTGGCGCCATCAGCTTGTCCGTTTCGATGGCACGATCGGCAATCGCTCGACCGTGCTGACGCATCTGCCCGGCTATCCCGCGCGGCTCGCGCCTGCCGCCGATGGCGGCGCATGGCTTACCCTGTTCGCGCCGCGCAACCGGCTGATCGAATTCGTGCTGCAGGAGACGCACTATCGCCAGGACATGATCGGACAGGTGCCGCCGGCCTACTGGATCGCGCCGGCGCTGGCGTCCAACCGCAGCTTCCTCGAACCGCTGCAATGCGGCGGCATCCGCACCATGGGCATCCACAAGCCGTGGTCGCCGAGCCGCTCCTACGGGCTGGTGGTCAGGCTCGATCAAAACATGCAGCCGCAATTCAGCTTGCACAGCCGCGCCAACGGCACGCGCCACGGCATCTGTAGCGTGGCGGAATGGGATGGCAGGCTGTTGATCGCTTCGAAGGGCGGCGATTGCGTGCTGGCCGTCGACCTTGCCTCGGGAGGTTTCTGATGGAACCGATCGTTCGCCTCGAGAACGTCACCAAGAATTACCGCGGCGTGCCGGCGGTGAAAAACGTCACCTTCGAGCTGCGCAAGGGCGAAATCCATGCGCTGCTCGGCGAGAACGGTGCGGGAAAATCGACACTGACCAAGATCATCGCCGGCGTGGTCGACGCCACCTCGGGCAAGATGTTTCACAAGAGCCAGGAGATTGCCTACGCCTCACCGCATGCCGCGCTCGAGGCGGGCATTGCCATGGTGTTCCAGGAGACCAGCCTGGTGCCGTCGATGACGGTGGCGCAGAACCTCTATCTCGGTACTGAAAAATTCCTCAACCGGCTGCGCGGCACGTATATTTCAGCACAGCAGTTCCTGCAGTCGCTGAATTTTCCCGTCGATCCCAACGCCATGGTGGCAACACTGGGCGCCGCCAAGCGGCAGATGGTCGAGATCGCGCGCGCCGTGCACCACAATGCCGAGATCATCATCTTCGACGAACCGACAGCGACGCTGACACCGGAGGAAAAGCGCCACTTCTTCGCGCTGATCCGGAGGCTGAAGGCGAGCGGCGTGTCGATCGTCTTCATCAGCCACGCGCTGGAAGAGGCGCTCGCCATCGCCGATCGCATCACCATCCTGCGCGACGGCGAACTGGTCATCACCGACGACACCTCGGCCTTCGACCGCGACAGAATTGTCGCCGCCATGGTCGGACGCACGCTGTCGGGCCAGATCTATCGCCAGCGTGACGAGGCCAGGCTGCGCAAGGCCGGCAAGAAAGTGCTCTCGGTGCAGGACATTTCGATGAGCAATGTCGTGCGCAACACTTCGTTCTCGATCTTCGAGGGCCAGATCACCGGTGTGTTCGGGCTGATCGGTTCCGGCCGCACCGAGACCTTCAAGATCGTGTCAGGAATCTACAAACGCGACTTCCTTCGCGGTGGCGCGATCGAACTGAACGACAGGCCGGTGCGCTATCTCGTGCCGAGCGAAGCCGTGGCCGACGGCATCGTCTATGTCACCGAGGATCGCAAGAGCGAGGGCATCTTCGAAACGATGGGGATTGCCGAGAACCTGTTCGGCGGGCTGCTGGCGGCGGGCCGTGAAAAGGCCTGGGCGATCAACCAGCAGGAGATGCGGCAGCTTTCGGCGGAATGGACGAAAACACTCAACATCAAGGCGATCAACGACAATGCGCGCGTCGTCGAACTCTCCGGCGGCAATCAGCAGAAGGTGGTGATCGGCAAGGGGCTGGTGCAGCAGCCGCGCATCGTCATCTTCGACGAGCCGACGCGCGGCGTCGATGTCGGCGCGATCGCCGAGATACACCAGATCATCAACCGGCTGGCCGACGAGGGCCTGGCCGTGGTGGTGATCTCGTCCTATCTGCCGGAGATCATGAACCTGTCGGACCGCATTCTTGTCTGCCGGCAAGGCCGGATCGTCGAGGAGTTTTCACCGGCGGAGGCGACGGAGGAGAAGATCATGTATGCGGCGGTGCATTAGATTCGCTGAGGCTTGGCGGTACATGCACGTTGGCAATTGGCGAAAACGCCCACCCCTTCGTCATCCTGGGGCGTAGCAAGGAGCGAAGAGACGCGGCGCAGCCCCCTGGAGCTGCCCTGCAGCCCAAGGGATCCATGCCGGGACTTAGATGTGCTGCTGCGGTGCAGGATTTGGCTCCGCCGCGCTCTACGGTGAAAGTCACGGAATGGATCCCAGGGTCTTCGCGACGGCGCTTCGCGCCTGCTCCGCCCAGGGATGACGAAGTTTGGGTACTTCGGCCGACCTTCAATGTCCTGCGCCGTTGAGCGCCAAAAACTGAGGCAAAAAAGTCGGTTAGCCATATTTGCTCGAAACTTGATTCAACGACCTAATTCATCCAAACGAAAGGACCAGATCATGGCCACCACAAGACTCCTCAGCGATGCCGAGGTCGAAAAAATCCCGGCGGTGAAGGCGGTGTTCGACGACATCAGGGCAACGCGCAAATCGGATTTCGTCAACAATTTCTGGCGTGGGCTGGCCAATGATCCGGCGGCGCTGAAGCGGATCTGGGAACAGTTGAAGGTGGTGATGGTCGCCGACAGCGCGATCGATCCGCTGACCAAGGAAATGATCTACATCGCGGTGTCGACGGCCAATGGCTGCTCCTATTGCGTGCACTCGCACACGGCCGCCGCCCGTGCCAAGGGAATGACCGACGCGCAGCACGGCGAGCTGGCGTCGATCATCGGCCTCGCCGGCCACACCAACCATCTGGTGACGGCGATGCAGATCCCGGTCGACCCGCAATTCGAGGTGAAAAGCTAGAGCCATTTCCGGGAAGGCGCATACGGCTTTCCATCCGAATTGCGTAAAAACGAAGGATTGGAGCGGTTCGGAAATTCTATCAAACGCTGAACCGCACCGGCGGCCAGCCGGCCCATCGGCGCGGCGCGAACATTTGTCCCCAGCCTGTTAAGGAAGTGACATGTAACGGCACTAAGGAGACCCCACGCGAAGTTGCGCGCCGGTGGTTCTCCGGCAGCCGGCTCTCGCAGTGGAGCCGGCATGAAAATCGTCCAGATCACCGATACCCATTTCAGCCCGACCAAGCCGCATTTCAACGGCAATTGGCAGCCGCTCGCGGCCTGGATCGAGCAGAGCGGCGCTGACCTCGTCGTCCATACCGGCGATCTGAGCGTCGACGGCGCCGACAAGGACGACGACATCAGCTTCTGCATGGATCTGATGCGGGAAATCTCGGTCCCGATGCTGCTCGTGCCCGGCAATCACGATGTCGGCCATCTGCCCGGCTCGCTGCAGCCGGTCAATGCGGAACGTCTTGAGCGCTGGCGCCGGCTGGTCGGTCCCGATTATTGGATGGAGGACGCCGGAAACTGGCGATTCATAGGGCTCGACAGCCTGTTGATGGGCTTTGACGATGCCGAGGACGAAAGCCTGTTCGAATGGCTGCGCGCGGCGCTGGAAAGCCGTGGCGGCCGACGCATCGCTATTTTCGCCCATAAGCCGCTGTTCATCGATGAGCCGGGCGAGGGCGACACCGGTTACTGGAGCATCCGCCCGGCACAGCGCCGACGTCTCTACGACCTGATCGCGGACCACGATGTCGCGCTGTTCGCCAGCGGGCACCTGCACCGGGCATGGCAAGGCAAATACCGAAACACTTCGCTGGTCTGGGGTCCGTCGGCGGCCTTTGTCGTCGGCGACATGGAGCGCGACATGCCGGGCGAGCGGCTGCTTGGCGCAGTCGCGCATGAATTCGGCGACACCGTCACCAGCGAGATCGTCGCCATCCCCGGCATGACCGTGCATGTCCTCGATGACGTGGTCGAGGAGGTTTACCCGCACGAGGCGCACAAGGTCCGCAAGAAAGTCGCATCATGAGCGCGCTCTCGCTTCGCGACTTGAAGAAGTCCTTCGGTGGCAACGCCATTCTGAACGGTGTCAGCCTCGATGTCGAAGCGGGCGAGTTCATCGCCCTGGTCGGTCCCTCGGGCTGCGGCAAGAGCACCTTGCTGCGCATTCTCGCCGGGCTCGATCATGCCGACAGCGGCGAGATCTTCGTCGGCGGCAGGGACATGTCGGCGGTCGCGGCGGCCGACCGCAACATCGCCATGGTGTTCCAGTCCTACGCGCTCTATCCGCATCTGACGGCCGGCCAGAACATCGCGGTTCCCTTGGCCATGAAGCGGTTGAGCCGGACGCAGCGCCTGCCGCTGGTCGGTTCGTTCCTGCCAGGACAGAAAGAGATCCGCGCCGGCATTTCGCGGGACGTGCGCGAGATGGCGACCGTGCTCAAGATCGACCATCTGCTCGACCGGAAGCCTGGTCAGATGTCGGGTGGGCAGCGGCAGCGCGTGGCCTTGGCCCGTGCCATGGTGCGCCATCCCTCGATCTTCCTGATGGACGAACCGCTTTCCAACCTCGATGCCAATCTGCGCGTCCATGCGCGCGGCGAGATCGTCGAACTGCACCGCCGCGCCGGCGTGCCGACGCTCTATGTGACGCATGACCAGGCCGAAGCGCTGTCGATGGCCGACCGCGTGGCCGTCATGATCGGCGGCAATCTGCTGCAACTCGCCGCGCCCGAGGCGATCTACAACGATCCCGCCCATATCGAGGTCGCCCGTTTCGTCGGCCAGCCGAGGATCAACATCCTGCCCGCGCTCGCCGACGCCGGCCGTGTCGATTTCCAAGGCATCCGGCTTGCCCTGCTGGAGAAGGTGGCGAATGGCCCGGTCAGCCTCGGCATCCGGCCTGAATTCGTCAAGCTGTCGCCCAGCGGGCGGAGCGGTCTTGCCGGGCGGCTGGAGCGCCTCGAATTCCTCGGGTCGGAAGTCATTGCCCATTGCCGGCTCGACGCGTCCGGCGACACCGTCATCGCCAAGCTCGCACCGCATGAGGCGAGGGACCTGATTGCGGGAATGCCGGTGGGTATCCTTCTGTCCCCTGAACAGGCCATGGTCTTCGGGCCGGAGGGACGGCGGCTGCGTACGGCAAGTGCCGCGCCGGCACGGCAGGAGCCGGCCTATGTCTAGCATCGCGCTGGCGGGCAATGTCTCGATTGCCGCGGCATTTCATCGGCGCAGCGAGGACCGTACCGCCTGGTTGCTGGCGGCTCCGGCGATCGTGCTGTTGCTGCTGTTCGTGCTGCTGCCGGTGGCTGCCGTCATCTTCCTCGGCTTCACCGATTTCGAACTCGGCTACGGCAAATTCCGCCTGGTCGGCTTCGAGAACTACGCCCATCTGATCACCGATCGAACCTTTCGCAAATCATTGTGGAACACATCGGTCTATACGGCGATCGTCGCACCGGTCTCGATCATCCTCGGTCTCGGCGTCGCCCTGCTGATCGAAGGCGAACCGCGTGCGCGCGGCTTCTTCCGCACCGTCTATTTCCTGCCGGTGGCGTCGCTGATCGTCGCCATGGCGACCGTCTGGCAATATCTCTTCCATCCGACGATCGGGCCGATCAACGAGTTGCTTGCGCTGGTCGGCATTCCCGGCCCGAACTGGCTCGGCGCCTCGAACACCGTGCTTTACAGCCTGTCGATCATCGGCGTCTGGCAGTCGGTCGGTTTCAACATGGTGCTGTTCCTGGCCGGCCTGACGGCGATCCCGCGCGAACTTTACGCCGCCGCTCATGTCGACGGGGCGAAATCGGCGCTCGACCGGTTCTTCCTGGTCACCTGGCCGATGCTCGGGCCGACGACGTTGTTCGTCGTCACCATCAGCATCACCAATGCGGTTAAGGTTTTCGAGACGGTGAAGATGCTGACCGATGGCGGCCCCAACAAGGCCTCCGAAGTGCTGCTGTTCACCATCTACCAGGAAGGCTTCGTCTATCTGCGCGTCGGCTATGCCTCGGCGATGACGGTCGTCTTCCTGGCGATCCTGGTCGTGCTGATGCTTCTCCAATACCGCGTGCTCGACCGGCGGGTGCATTACACATGACCAGCCTGCCTGCCGGCCGCATCATCCGCTTCGCCCTGCTTTCGCTCGGCGCGCTGATGATCCTCGCGCCCTACATCTTCATGATCTCCACGGCGGGCAAGACGCAGAGCGACATCTTCACCTCGTCGCTGTCGCTCATCCCCGAGCACTTCTACTTCGCCGAGAATTTTGCCAAGGCGTTTGCCAAGGTGCCGATGGCAACATTGCTGTGGAACGGCGTCATCGTGTGCGGCCTGATCTTTTTCTTTCAGGTGCTGGTCGCCATCCCCTGCGCCTACGCCATGGCCAAGCTGAAATTCCGCGCCGCGCGATTGATGATGGTGCTGGTCATGCTCGGCCTGCTGGTGCCGATCCACGCCACCGCGCTGCCGCTCTATGTCGCCTTCGACCGCATGTCGCTCTTGAACAGCTATACCTCGCTGGTCGCGCCCTTCACCATTTCGGTGTTCGCGATCTTCATGTTCCTGCAGTTCTTCCGCGCCATGCCGGACGATCTCATCCACGCGGCGCGGCTCGACGGCATGTCCGAACTCGGCATCGTCGCCCGCGTCATCGTTCCCAACGCCTGGCCGGCGGTCACCGCCTTCGCGATCTTCTCGGTGGTCGCGCACTGGAACGATCTCTACTGGCCGCTGATCGTGGTCAGCAAGCAGGCCTACGCCACGCCGCCGCTCGGCCTGATGTATTTCCGCGCCGCCGAGGCCGGCGACGACTACGGCGCGCTGATGGCCGCCACGATGATCATCACCCTTCCACTCGTCGTCGCCTTCCTGTTCGCACAGAAGCGCTTCGTCGAGGGCATCACCATGACCGGCCTCAAAGGCTGAGCTTGCCAACAACTGACTGGGCCAACAACTGATTGGGCCAACAACCGACTGGCCAAAAAGGAGCACGAGCAATGAAGCATTTTTCCAGGATTTTCGCCGCGGCGGCGGTGTCGCTTACGGCGGCCCTTCCGGCCTATGCCGAGACGACGCTGACGGTCCACTATCCCATGCCCGGCTTCTTCAAGAACGTGATGGACACGATCTCGAAGAAGTTCATGGAAGAAAACCCCGACATCAAGATCCAGTTCGCCAGCCCGTCGGCGACCTATGAGGAGGGCATCCAGACCATCCTTCGCCAGGCCGGCACCGACGAGATGCCCGACATCACCTTCATCGGCCTCAACCGCCTGCGCATGCTCAACGAGCGCGATGTTGCCGTTGACCTTGGCCCGCTGGTCAAGAAGGAAGGCAACATGGCGGAACTCGGCTTCTCCGACACGATCCTGAAGCTGGCGCAGGTCAACGGCAAGCAGGTCGGCCTTGCCTTCGCCACCTCGAACCCGATCATGTATTACAATGCCGACCTGGTGAAGGCCGCCGGCGGCGACCCGGACAATCCGCCCAAGACTTGGGACGAGGTGATCGCGCTCGGCGGCAAGATCAAGGCGCTCGGCAATGGCGTCGACGGCATCGACTTCCGGTGGCAGGGCGACGATTGGATGTTTTCGGCGCTGCTGTTCGGCGCCGGCGGCAAGATGCTGAACGAGGATGAAAGCAAGGTAGCCTTCAACGGGCCGGAAGGCGAGAAAGCGATGGAGATCCTGGAGCGGATGGTGAAGGAGGGCGGCATGCCGGTCTTCACCAAGCCGGCTGGCGAGCAGGCTTTCGCGGCCGGCAAGGTCGGCTTCGAATTCCAGACCACCGGCGCGCTGGTCAACACCATCAAGAATGTCGGCGACAAGTTCACGCTGCGCACGGCCAAGATCCCGCTGATCGACCCGGTCAACGGCCATCTGCCGACCGGCGGCAACGCCGTGGTCATCCTGACCAAGGACGCCGCCAAGCAGGACGCCGCCTGGAAGTTCGCGAAGTTCGCCGCCGGTCCTTATGGCGCGTCTGTCGTTGTGCCCGGCACGGGCTATGTCCCCAACAATGAACTGGCGGCGAAGTCGCCGGAATATCTCGGCGATTTCTACAAGAAGAACCCGCTGTTCCAGGCCGGGCTCAGCCAGATGCCGCTGATGGTTCCGTGGTATGCCTTCCCGGGCACCAACGGTGTGAAGGTGACGCAGACCATCGTCGACAACCTGTCGCGGATCGTCGACCAGTCGGCAACGCCCAAGGAAGCGCTCGCCGACGCGGCAAGCGACGTCGAAGGCATGCTGCCGACGCAGTGAGGGGATGGCATGGTACGGCCGCGCCAGTGCGGCGCGGCTGTACCCAAGCGCATGACCGACGTGAGTATGGCGAACTGGTGCCGATTATAGGACTGGCATGGCAGGGCAACCAGTTGGTGAGGCTGATGCAGATCCTGGTCGATCCTGAATTCGAGATGAAAAGCTGATTTGGCGCCTACCGTCTTGTCTCCTGCACCAGGGCAAGTGTGTCCAAGCGGTTGACGATTTGATTGGCCCGCGTTTCCTCCAGGAGATCAAAACATGCTCTGGGCCATAGCTCGAGAGCTTTCTTGACGACAGCTTTCATGTCCCTCTCGATCCAGTCGGGGTCGAGCTTCAGGAATTCGGCAACACGCCGAAACCGTTTGAAGGTGACATTCGCGAATGCGTGTGTCCCTGCAAACCAAAGTGCCAGATCGTCATTGGGTGCATAGAAAATGGTCGGAACAATATCGTAAGCCGGCGAAAGTCTTATCTCGCGATTGTCGGGAAACCAGAATGACCAGTTCTTGAGATGATCGTCTCCGTTTCCGATCAGGACGTCGGCAACGATCCGGCGAAATCCCTCCATAACGTCGGCCCGCCAGTCGGTGCTGAAGCGGCGGATCATGTTGAGGATGGTTTCGTAGGTGGCCATCGTATATTTGCGCTCTCCAGTGGCCCCAACGATCTGGGCCGCATCTTCCATATGGATGCGCTGTTCTTCACCTGGCCGGTCGAAACGATCGGCAACGAAGGCCTGCTTGCCGCCTTCGAGAAAGGACGCCGGAATGGATTCGATGGTGCTGGTTGGGATGAGGCGACAATCCGCTGTGTTGACGCCAATCATCCGGGAAAGGGTCATGGCGGCAAATTCCGCCTCTGGCAAACCAGGATATCGAGGGGTAGGCACCTTCAATATACAGCGACTTTCTCCGGCCCTCGCCGGGACAGCGAGACGGTCGCCTATAGCCAGGGCGCCGAATTTCAGCTGCACGCCAGCGAGTGAGAATTTCACAACACCCTCTGGGCGCACGAGATCAATGCCTTGAGCATTTTCGAGACGAAGCGGCCCGGCCGAAGCGGATGGCCCAGTTTCCGGCGTGGCTAGAACCGCGCCTGGCAAATCCGCACCAAGTCGTGTCAGCAAATCGAATTGGTCATGATTTCCTGGTCCCATCTCAGTCATAACCAGGTCGCGTAGGGCCCCTTCGGGGAGCAGTCCGGAAAACCACGGGGGCAAATAGCCGTGAAGGCCTATCTTGTCGCCGCGCGCCGCAAGCCGTGCCCGTGTGGCTTCTTCGTCACCCGGCACCACCCAGGCGAGGCTGAGAATGGGTCGATCCGGATTTCTCAGATAGGCCTCGTCGACCACGAAGGTGGTGGCTCTGTCGCGGTCGCGCGTCAGGGTTCCCACGCGGATTCTTTTGCCGTGCCGATCCAAAAGATACACACCCAGAACCGCGGCTGGCTCCATTACTTGTCCCCGTCATCGGACAGGTCGACGAACACGTCTTCGAAAGCGGTGGATTGGCCGGATGATGTCTCCCGCTCCACCCTCTTGGAGGAAATCAATTCGCGTGCGGCGGCAAGCTTGGAATTGGGTACAAGCAATGGCGTCAGGTCAAGAGCGTCACAGATATCGACCAGCAGGGAGAGCCTGTCTCGTCCGATGCGCTCTTTGGCAAGATCGCGTTCCAGCTCGGAAATACGTGCACGGTCCCGCCCCAGTCGTTCGGCAAGAGCTGGTTGTGTTAATTGCCGACGCTGCCTGGCTTCCTTGATTTGAGCTCCAAGGGATTGAAAAATCGACTGGGGCATGCGCTTTTCCGCTCTTGATGTGAAAAGAAGCGGAATTACGCATATTTTATCATCAGAAAGATGTCAAGCGGAATTCCGCTTTGTATGGAAATAAGAGCGGAATTCCGCACTTCAGCGAAAGCCGTAAGCCCGGTTCAGGGCCGGTAGATCCGCTCAGCCGTGTTCCAGAAGATATCCGCCTCGGCGGCCGCGCCATGTCTGGTCACGGCATCGCGGTGCGCCTTGATCAACTCGGCGTGGCTGGTCCACAGCTTCTCGATCGGGAAATTCGAACCGAACATCAGGTGGTCGGCGCCCAATATTTCGATTGCGTTGTCGACGATATAGGCGATCAGCGCCGGGTCGTTGCGGTGGACGAAAGTGCCCAGACCGGAGAGCTTGGCATGGAAATTGGGCGCGGCTGACAGCATGCGCAGGCCGGCCTTCCAGGCCTCGGTGGTTTCCGGTTCCATGCCGGTCAGCATGCCGGCATGGGTGAGAATGAAATTGGTTTGCGGGTTTTCGCCGACCAGCGTCAGCCCGTCCTTCATCTGGGCAGGGAAGAGCTGCAGGTCGAAGGACAGGTTGTAATCCTTCAGCCGCGCGACATTGGCGCGTACCCTGGGGTCGATGACCTGATCGGCCGAGGCAGCGAAGCGGAAGGCTGGCGTCTCGTGCCAGTGCAGTTGCATGCGCACGCCGCGCAGCAGCCTGTATTTCATCAGCCGATCGATCTGCGGCCTGACATCGTCGACCGTCATGTCGGCATAGCCGACAATGGCGTGCGGCCAGCCGGTTTCGTCAGCCGTCTTCTGCAGGAAGGCGACTTCCTTCTCGAAATCCTCCTTGGCCCAATTGGTCTGGACATAGACGGCCTTCTCGACGCCAGAACCTTGCTGGTCGGCGAGAAACTCCTCGATCGGATAATCGCGGCGGATCGGCTCGTAGGGGCCGAAGATGCGCGGCACCATCGGCCCGACCAGCCAGGGCTGGTCCTGCTGGCGCCAGATGTGGAAATGCGCGTCGATGGCTTTCTGCATCAGGATACCCTTTTCCAGAGTGTCGCAGCCGCCGGGGCAGGGCGGGCAAGCGACAGGATGAAATCGGTGAGACCGGCAAGTGACGAGCCGTCGACCAGATCGTCGAGCACTGGCAGGA
The DNA here is from genome assembly GCF_020164775.1 of Mesorhizobium sp. ES1-6. NCBI lineage: Bacteria > Pseudomonadati > Pseudomonadota > Alphaproteobacteria > Hyphomicrobiales > Phyllobacteriaceae > Mesorhizobium > Mesorhizobium sp. ES1-6. The sequence goes on along the minus strand of NZ_JAIUGU010000014.1, from coordinate 66,977 downwards.
TGGCGCTGAGCGCGGCGGTTTCCGGCCGGAAGCGTGGGTCGCCGGCCAAAGGGGTCGCCAGCGACAGCCGGAAGGCGCGGGCGCTCAGCCGGCGGATGGCCGTTTCCAGTTCGGCATGGCCGCCACGCTCCAGGGCGTCCGACAGGATGACGACAGCGGCGCCGCGCGCGAAGGACGAGAAGCGCGGCACCGAGAGGAAGGCGAGCAGTGTCGGTCCCATGCGGGTGCCGCCGTCCCAGTCGTCGACCTGCGCGGCCGCGCGCGCCAGCGCCTGCTCCCGGTCGCGGACGCGCAACGCCGTGGTGATGCGTGTCAGCCGCGTGCCGAAGGTGAAGATTTCCGCCCGGTCAGCACCCTGCACGGCGGCATGCGCCAACTTGAGATAGTCCGCTGTGTGCAGCTTCATCGAGCCCGAGACGTCGATGAGGATCAGCAGCTTGCGCGGCACGGTCTGGCGGCGGCGCAGCAGCGGCGAGGGGACATCGCCATCGGCGCTGACGATTTCGCGCAGCGAGCGGCGCAGGTCGAGCTTGCCGCGCGAATGAGTGCGCACGGTACGAAAGGAGCGGCGGGCGGGCAGGGCGGATGACAGGTGGCGGCGAAAGGCGGTCAGCCTGTCGTCGTCGCGCCGGAAGTCGCGGGTGCTCAACTGCTCCAGCGCCGAGGACAGTTCGCCACCTTCTTGACTGTGCTCGGCGTCGATCCGCTCATCGTCGGCGCCGCCATCATCCTTGATGCGGGTTTCCTCGTCGGCTTCGCCTTCGACCACGGCTGACGTGTTGCCATGGAAATAGCTTTGGAAATGGGCCTCGAACTCGTCGCGGCGATCCGGCGGCGGCGCCAGCGTGGCAAGGGCGGCCTCGCGGATATCGGCCATTGAGCGGGGGCCGAGCAGGGTCACGGCTTGCATGAAGCCGGTGACTTGTTCGGGGGCGACGGCGAAGCCATAGTTGCGTAGCAGCCGGGCGAAGCCGAGGAAGGGAGCCGCGGCGCGGGGCAAGCTTGTTTCCCGCATCATTTCGTGGCGCCCCCCTCTGTCCTGCCGGACATCTCCCCCTCTAGGGGGGAGATTGGCAGCTTCGATGCTTCGCCTGGTTCCGCGATGTCGCGAATTAGCGAAAGCCGGGATGACAGCCGATCTCCCCCCTTGAGGGGGAGATGTCCGGCAGGACAGAGGGGGGCGCTGTCCCGCAAGCGTTGCCCAATGAGGTCGCGCATCACCCCAGCGCCTCCTCCACAATCCGGCCAAGCTCCGGCGCGATGTAGGACAGGTCTTCCTCGTCCTTGATCAGCACGCCGATGGCGCGGCGGAAGGCTTCCGGCCAGGGGCTGCCGCCTTTTTCGAGGATGGTCGCGGCATTGGCCCATTCGACCGCCTCGGCGATACCTGGCGGCTTGGCCAGCGGGCGGGCACGGATGGTCTGTACCGCCGCCGCCACGGCACGCGCGGTGTCTTCAGCCACATCGCCGGCGCGCAGCATGATGATCGCGGCCTCGCGTTCGGCGTCGGGATAGCCGATCCAGTGATAGACGCAGCGGCGGCGCAGCGCCTCGGCAAGTTCGCGGGTGCGGTTCGACGTCAGGATGACGATCGGCTGTGCCTCGGCGCGGATCGTGCCGCGCTCGGGAATGCTGATCTGGAAATCGGAGAGGAATTCGAGAAGCAGCGCCTCGAATTCATGGTCCGAGCGGTCGATCTCGTCGACCAGCAGCACGCGCTGCCGCGGCGCCTTCAGCACCTGCAGCAGCGGCCGGGCAATCAGGAAACGGTCATCATAGATGTCGATCTCGTGCTCGCCGGCGTGGCGGATGGCGAGCAGCTGGCGCTGATAATTCCATTCGTAGAGCGCGTGTGCGGCGTCGATGCCTTCATAGCATTGCAGCCGCACCAGATCGCGGCCGAGCAGTTGGGCGATCGCCTTGGCCGCTTCCGTCTTGCCGACGCCCGGCGCGCCTTCGAGCAGCAGCGGCTTGCCCAGCCGGATGGCGAGAAAGATGGCGGTGGCGAGGCTGTCGTCGGCGAGATAGCGCGAGGCGGCAAGATGCTGCGCCACCGCCTCTGGTGACGTCGCGACAGCCTCGTTGACATCAGGCATTTCGGCCACTCAGTTCGCTTGCGCCTTCAGCGCGCGCAAAATACGCTCGGGCGTGATCGGCAGCGTGTCGATGCGCACGCCGACGGCGTCGAAGACGGCGTTGGCGACGGCGGGGATCTGCGGGTTGGCGCACATTTCGCCCGGACCCTTGGCGCCATACGGTCCATCGGCCGAAGGCCGCTCCAGCACGATGATTTCGGTTTCGGCGAGGTCGCCGGGGCCGGGCATCAGGTACTGGTTGAAGTCGGTGCCGCCATGGTCGCGGTTGGGATAGTAAGGCTCGGTCGTCTCGTAGAGAGCGTGGCTGATGCCCATCCAGGAGCCGCCGACGAGCTGTTGCTCGACCATTTTCGGGTTCAGCGCGCGGCCGATCTCGAAGACGTTCTTCACGGTGAGCACGGTCACTTCGCCGGTCTCGTCGTCGACCTCGACTTCCGCCACCGTGCAGGCATGCGCGTAGCAGGTCGACGGCTTCATCGCACCGGTTTCCTTCTCCGGATAGGAGCGCGGGATCAGGAACATGCCGCGCCCTGATATGGAGCGGCCGCGCTTGAAATGCGCCGACAGCGCGACGTCGAAGATCGAGATCGACTTTTGCGGCGCACCCTTGACCAGTATGTTGCCCTGGCCGTCGGTTTCGAGGTCGGAGGCGTTCACTTCCAGCTCTTCGGCCGCCACTTCCAGCATGACCTGGCGCGCTTCCTTGGCGGCCTGGATGACGGCATTGCCGGCGCGGTGGGTGCCGCGCGAGGCGAAAGTGCCCATGCAGTGCGGGCCGGTATCGGTGTCGGCGGTGTCGACGACGACACGGTCGGTCGGCACGCCGATCGTCTCGGCGCAGATCTGCGCCATGATCTGCTTCATGCCCTGGCCGAGATCCACACTGGACAGCGTCACCATGAAATTGCCGGTCGGGGTCGAATGCACCAGCGCCTGGGTCGGGTCGCCGCCGAGGTTCATGCCGGTGGGATAGTTGATCGCGGCAACGCCGCGTCCGCGCCTGATCGCCATCTCAGGTTCCCTTCACGTAGGAGGACATCGCCATGTATTTCTCAGCCACCGGCCAGTTGGCGGCGCGCGAGGCTTCCTGCATGCACTCGATCAGCGCTGCCCCCTCCGTCGGCTGGCGATGCGCCTTCATGTCGCCGTCGCGATAGGCGTTGATGAAGCGGAATTCGAGCGGGTCCATGCCGATCAGCCGCGCCAGCTTGTCCATCTGCACCTCCAGCGCGAAGTCGCCGATGGTGACGCCGAAGCCGCGCATGGCCGAGGATGGCGTGCGGTTGGTGTAGACGCAGTAGGTGTCGATCCAGACATTGGGGATGGTGTAGGGGCCGGGATAATGGCCCGCGCCCTTCTGCGCGCCATAGGGCGAATGGCGCGAATAGGCGCCGGCATCGGTATAGCCGGTGACCTTTCGGGCGACGATGCGGCCGTCCTTCATGACGCCGTCCTTGATGACGACCTTTTCGGCCGCGCGCGGCGACGAAATCTGCATCTCCTCCTCGCGGCTGTAGACAAAACAGACCGGTCGTCCGGTTAATTTCGCGCCGAGGATAGCGATCGGCTCGACGATGACATCGACCTTGCCGCCGAAACCGCCGCCAACCGTGCCGCCGACGAAATGCAGCTTCGAGCCCGGCATCTGCAGGATGATCGAAGTGTTGTCCAAGGTGAAGAACATCGCCTGCGTGTTGGTGTGGCAGGTGAAGCGGTCATTGCCCTCTGGCACCACGATACAGCCGGTGGTCTCGGTCGGCGCGTGCTCGATGGGGGAAGATTGATAGCTTTGCTCCAGCACGTGATCGGCCTCGGCAAAGCCCGCCTCGACATCGCCGAAGCGCACCTTGCGGCACTCGCCGCTGTCATAGAGGTAATAATTCTGGCCGTGATATTCGTTGACGATCGGCGCGCCGGGCTTCAGCGCCTCCTCCATGTCGAAGACCGCCGGCAGCACTTCGTAGTCGACCTTGACCTTGGCGGCGGCTTCCTGGGCGGCCCGCTCGGTTTCGGCCAGCACCGCCACCACGGCCTCGCCCCTCCAGCGCACCTTGCCGTCGGCCAGCACCGTCTCATCCTCGGGCCCGACCTGGATCAGGATCAGGATGGTGTAGACATTGTGCGGCACGTCCTTGGCCGTCAGCACCTTGACCACGCCCGGATGTTTTTCGGCCTCCGATGTGTCGATCGAGCGGATGCGGGCATGGTGGTGCGGACTGCGCACCATCTTCAGGTGCAGCATGCCGGGGAAATTGCGGTCGGCGAAAAAGGCGGTCTTGCCGGTGACATGGCCAGGCGAATCCGAGCGTGGCCGGGCCTGGCCGATCTCGTGCAGATCGTCCTTGCGGACATCGGCGAAGTAGCTCTTGCGCAGTTCCATTGTTTTGGTCCTTCAGAGCATGATGCCGAAATCATGCTCTATCGTTTTGATTTAGAGCCGGATTCAGATTTCAGGTCTGTTCGACCAGAAATCATCCGGCTCTAGGCCGCGTTCTGCGAGTTGGCACGGGCGGCGGTGAGCACCGCCTGGATGATCGGCTCGTAACCGGTGCAACGGCAGATGTTGCCCGACAGCGCCTCGACGACCTCGTCGCGGCTGGGATTGGGCGTATGGTCGAGCAGTACCTTGGCCGCCATGATCATGCCCGGCGTGCAGAAGCCGCATTGCGTGGCGAATGCATCGAGAAAAGCGCGTTGCAGCGGGTGCAGGACGCCGCCTTCGGCAAGGCCCGATGTGGTGGTGATGGCGGCGCCATTGCAGGTCTCGGCCAATGTCAGGCAAGACAGCCTGAGTTCGCCGTCGATGATGACGGAGCAGGCGCCGCACGTTCCCTGGTGGCAGCCACCCTTCGGCGAGGTGTCGCCGATCTTGTCGCGCAAGGCGTTGAGCAGTGTCGTGCCGCTGTCGATGAATTCGGCCTTTTCAGAGCCGTTGAGCGTGAATTGAACCGGGACCTTTGCCATTCTTCCTCCTTGCGCGCCTGCCCCGCGGGGCAAGCGCGCGCCCCCCGACGTGTTTTCAGGCCAACCCAAGCAGCAGCCGGCCAAGATGGACCGGCAGCACTTCGGCACGATACCAGGCGCTGGCGATTGGATCGGTGATCGGCGCGGTGCCTTCACCCGCGGCGGCCAGCGCCGGTGCTATGCCATCCGGGTCGAGCGTCCTGCCGATCAGGGCTTTTTCCGCTGCCTTGGCGCGCACCGGCCGATCGGCCATGCAGCCGAGCGCGATCCGCGCCGAGGACACGGTCCCGTCTCCAGCCTGTTCCAGAACGACGGCGATGCTCAGCACCGAGACGCCCTTGGGCTTGACCCGCGACACTTTGAGGAAGCGGAAGCTGTCGGCCCTCGGAAGCGTCAAGCTCACCGATGTGACGATGGCGCGACTGTCGCCCCGTCCGGCCAGGAAGGTCTCGATGGGGCGTTCGCCGTCATCGGTGCCGACCGCTGCATCGAGCGCCAGCAGGGCGACGGCGAAATCGCCATAGGGCGCTGGCGCGAACAGATTGCCGCCGACGGTCGCCATGTTGCGGATCGCCGGGCCGCCGACGGCGCGCGCGGCCTTGGCAAGGGCGCCGAGCTCCGGATGGCGGGCGATCTCCGCCATGGTCACCGAAGCGCCGATGCGGACCTTGCCGCCGCCGACGTCGATGGCCGAGAGGGCCGGGTCGGTCGACCTGACAAGCCCGGAGACCGAGACGTCGCCTTCATTGGCCGCGCGGACCACGAGTGTACCGCCGCCGAGATAGCGCGTGCCGGCGGCCTTCAGCGCGCCATTGGCGTCCTTTACCGTGGCAAAAGTCTGCAGTGCCAGCGCCATGGCCCGCTCCTTCAGCTCTGGCCGGCGAAATGGTTTTTCAGGGCATTGAAGCCGCCTTGAAAAACATTGGTTCCCATGCCTTCGGCCAGCTTGTCCGCCTCCTCGGGGGCGGCGTCGAAGCTGGCGGTCCATTCGGCAAAGGTGCGGTCGCCGTCGGTGACGCGCCGCAGTTGCAGCGTCGCCTTGTGATTGGTGAGCGGCTGCGGCGTTTCCAGGATGGAATAGCTGACGAGGAAATCGTCATCGGAAAAGTCGAGCAGTTGTTCACGCAGCCGCGCGCCACTGGCGAGCTGGAAGTTGCGCACGCAGCCGATCGTGCTGGCGTCCTTGCCGTCCTCGATGTGGCTTTCGACCATGCGTGGATGCCATCCCGGCAGGTCGTTGAAGTCGCGTATGCGCGCCCAGACCTTTTCGACCGGCGCGTCGATGACGCTGGAGATGGTGACTTTGGGCATATGATGTTCCCTTGCCAATGATCGTTGCGGCAAGGGTAGGGCGGCAGAGCGGGCGGCGCTTATCAATGCGTCTTGAGCGTATATCAACCAGTCTGAAAAACAGGGGCCGCCGGTTCAGGCCATTGCCCGCGCGGCCTCGCGGTAGAGCGTCGGCGGCACGCCGACATGGTCGCGGAAGAAGCGCGAGAAATTGCCCTGCGTGGTGAAGCCGAGATTGCAGGCGACCGAGATCAACGGCTCCCGCGACCACTGCAACTGCCGCACCGCTTCCTCCATGCGCAGCGTGTTCCAGTAGACGTTGGGCGTCAGATTGGTCTGTTCCTTGAACAAAGCGAAGAAATGCGGCCTGGACAGGCCGACGGCACGCGCCACATCGTCGAACGAGATGCGCTCGCAGACATTGGCCTTCATCAATTGGATCGCCTTGCGGACGCGGAAATCCTGCATGGTGTTGATGCGGCCGCGCGCCTCCTGCGGGGCCGAGGCGTCGGCGGCATCGAGCACGGAGTCGATAAAGCGCTCGATCTCGTAATTGGCGATGTCGTCGACGCTTTCATTGTCGGTGAGATGGTCGAGCAGGCTGGCCGCGGCCTGGTGCAGCCACGGCTCGAGCGCGATCGCCGCCTGCGAAAACAACGGCGCGCTGGATGGCAAGTCGCGGCGGCGGCGGGCCCAGTCCGGGTCGATGTAGAAGGCCAGGAACAGACCCGGCCGGCCGTCCTGGGACAGGACGTGGCTATGCGGCTGCAGCGAATTGATGCCGGCGGCGGTACCTGGGCCGAGCCGGACGGTCTCGCGGCCGATGGTCATCTCGCCGGCGGTGCCTTCGAGCCAGATGATCAGATGCGCCTCGACATGGGCGTGGGTGACGAAGTCGCTCGCGACATTCAGGACAGAAACATGTCCGAACCGGCCCCAGTAGAGCCTGATCGCTTCCGTCATGGGTATATCCTCCCGCAAGCGACTGGCCTCCCTTCGCCTGCAGGGGGATTGTGCGGCCGGTTTTCGGCATCCGTCAAGGTGTAGGCCGTTGGCCGGTCCCCAGGGCTCTCGGCTTCAGCCGATTTTCAGACTGAGCGATAGGAACCAGAACGAATAGCGCTTCGGGCTCTCAGTCGCTGCGCCTGAAATTGCGGATGCGGTCGAACAATACCGCCAGCAGGATGGCGCCGCCGATGAAAGTCCCTTGCCAGAAGGCGTTGATGCCGAGCAGGCCGAGGCTGTTGCGGATCACCTCGATCAACGCCGCGCCGACAATGGCGCCGAAGGCGGTGCCGACGCCGCCGGCGAGGTCGGCGCCGCCGATGACGGTGGCGGCGATCACCTGCAGTTCCATGCCGTTGCCGAGATTGGTGGTGACGGCGCCGAGCCAACCGGTCTGGATGATGCCGGCAATGCCGGCCGACAGCGCCGAGATCATGTAGACGGCGACCTTGATCTGCTTCACCGGGACGCCGGTCAGCGTCGCCGCGTGCTCATTGCCGCCAATGGCGAAGATGTGCCGGCCGAACTTGGTCCAGCGCAGGATGAAGCCGGTGATCAGCGCCAGGATGATCATGTAGAGCACCGGATTGGCGATGCCGAACACCCAGGCGCCGCCGCCGAGTGCGAGAAGCTTCTGGTGATCCGGTCCGAACTGGAAGACGACGGTGTTGTTGGAAGCGACCATGGCAAGGCTGCGCGCGATCGACAGCATGCCGAGCGTCACCACGAAGGGTGGAAAGCCGAGATAGGCGATAAATATGCCGTTGAAGGCGCCGATGGCGAGCGCGGTGGCGATCGAGGCCAGGATGCCGATTTCGATCGAGTAACCGGCGTGCATGGTCACCGCCAGCACCATCGACGACAGGCACAGCACCGAGCCGACCGACAGGTCGATACCGCCGGTGATGATGACGAAAGTCATGCCGAGCGCGACGATGGCGACGAAGGTGACGTTGCGGGTGATGTTGTAGAGGTTCTTCGATGTTGCGAAGGCGTCGGTGGCGAACGACAGGAAGATGCAGGCGAGGATGACGGCGATCACCACCCAGAAGGTCTGGGTGGAGAACAGCCGCGACAGGAAAGTATGCTGCTTCTGCGCGATCGTCTGATCAAGGGTGACTGCCATTATCGACCTTTCCTGCCGGCGGCGAGGCACGCCAGCCTGGTGAAATCCGGATTAGCCGCGCTCACGAGACCTGCTCGATGGCGCCGGTGATGAGCCCGGTGACCTCCTCGGGCGAGCTCGAGGCGATTGCCTTGTCGGCGACCTTGCGTCCCCGCCGCATGACGATGACGCGGTCGGCGACGTCGAACACGTCGGGCATGCGGTGGCTGATCAGCACCACCGCTATGCCTTGGTCGCGCAGATGGCGGATCAGGTTGAGCACTTCGGCCACTTGCCTCACCGAGATCGCCGCCGTCGGTTCGTCCATCAGAACGATCTTGGCCTGCGACAGCATGGTGCGGGCGATCGCAACCGCCTGACGCTGGCCACCCGACATCTGCTTGACGAGATCGCGCGGGCGGGTCTCGGACTTCAGCTCGGCGAAGAGCTGGCCGGCCCGCTTGTACATGGCGGCATAGTCGAGGATGCGGAATGGGCCGACGCCGCGCCGCAGCTCGCGGCCGAGATAGACATTGGCGGCGGCCGTCAGATTGTTGCAGAGCGCAAGATCCTGGTGGACGATCTCGATGCCGTGCTGGCGGGCTTCCGCCGGCTTGTTCAGGATCAATTCCTTGTCGTCCATGCGCATGGTGCCATGGCTCGGGTGGAAATTACCGGCGATCATCTTGACCAGCGTCGACTTGCCCGCGCCATTGTCGCCCATCAGCCCGACGACCTGGCCGGGTTCGATCGACAGCGACACGTCGTTGACAGCCTGGATGGCGCCAAAATGCTTCGAGATGTTGGTGAGTTCGAGAACCGCCACCAGCCATTGCCTCCCCATGCCTTGCCGCATGCCTTTTCCAGGCCGCGGCTCTTCTATCGTGCTCCCCATTCCCCCCGGAGGCAACGATCTTCGGCATTTACGCGAATGCCGGCGCGGGCGTCAATTGTCGAAATGTGCTATTTGTCAGACGAATAAGAGTATGCGGTTCCGAAAAATCCGTTTTGTAGGACAAATAGCAATTGACGTTGGCGTCGCGCCGTTATTAGTTGATGGTCGGAGAAAGATTTCCGGTCCCAGGCCATTGTCGCGGAGGGACCGGTGGGAGGTTATCGGCCGTTACGGCACGTTGCCGGTCCGGCCGCATCTGAAAATGCTTACCGGCCTTGCCTGGCGGCACGAGCATTGGCTCTGCCATCTCGCATACGGGCGGTTTGTGTGTGTGGCGGGCACGCCGTGTCCGTCTGTTTTAAAGGGAGGACTGACATGAGGAAAACAGTATTGCTCGCCGCCGTCGCCGCCATGGCGTTGGGCGCCGGGCCGGCCTTGGCCAAGAAGCAGCTCGTCATCGTGGTGAAAGGTCTCGACAATCCGTTCTTCGAGGCCATCCACCAGGGCTGCGAGAAGTGGAACAAGGAAAACGCCAGCTCGGAATATGAATGCTTCTACACCGGTCCGGCGTCGACTTCCGACGAGGCCGGCGAGGCACAGATCGTCCAGGACATGCTGAGCAAGCCCGATACGGTGGCGATGGCGATTTCGCCGTCCAACGCGCCTTTGATCGCGCAGACGATCAAGAGCGCCAATCCGACGATCCCGATCATGACCGTCGACGCCGACCTTGCCAAGGAAGACGCGGCCCTGCGCAAGACCTATCTCGGCACCGACAACTATCTGATGGGCAAGAAGATCGGCGAGTATATCAAGAAGGCCAAGCCGAATGGCGGCACGATCTGCACCATCGAGGGCAACCCGGCGGCCGATAACATCCTGCGCCGCGCGCAAGGCATGCGCGACGCGCTGACGGGCAAGGAAGGCCTCACGGCATTGGCCGGCGAGGGCGGCTGGACGGAAGTCGCCGGCTGTCCGGTGTTCACCAATGACGACGGCGCCAAGGGCGTGCAGGCGATGACCGACATCCTCGCCGCCAACCCCAAGCTCGATGCGTTCGGCATCATGGGTGGCTGGCCGCTGTTCGGCGCGCCGCAGCCCTACCGCGATCTGGTCGGACCGCTCAAGGACCGGCTGGCCAAGAACGACTTCGTCATCGGCGCCGCCGACACGATCGGCGACGAGGTGGCGATCGCCAGGGATGGCCTCGTCACCGCGCTGGTCGGCCAGCGGCCCTTCGAAATGGGCTACAAGGCGCCGACGGTGATGATCGACCTGATCGAAGGCAAGAAGGTCGACGATCCGGTGTTCACCGGCCTGGACGAATGCACCAAGGACACGGTTGACACCTGCATCCAGAAGTAACTTGTGATACCGGGGCGTCCTTTCCGGGCGCCCCGTCAACTCCCTCAGTGACAAGGACAGGCAGCATTGTCGGGGCAGAGGCTCCGGCTTGTCGGGCTCGTGCGTCTTGCCGTTCGGCATGGACAATGGCGGGCACGGACAATCCGGACGGCTTCCAGACAAGATCGCCGACGCCGGAACGAAGATGCCGGACGACAAGTCTAGAAAGCGATCCGCTGGGCTCGAAGCGCCGCCCAGCCCGCCCGCCGCTACTGTTCGCCGGCCTGAAATGGCGTGGAACCCCGGATCGAGCGTGCATGCCTCGCTGGCCGGCGAAATCGGCCTCAGGATCGTCCGTGGCGACTATCCGCCGGGCACCATCCTGCCCAATGAAGCCAAATGGTCGGAAACGTTCAACGTCAGCCGCTCGGCGGTGCGCGAGGCCATCAAGATGCTGATGGCCAAGAGCCTGCTTGCGTCGCGGCCCAAGATCGGCAGCTGGGTCGAGCCCAGGGAACGCTGGAACTTGCTCGACCGCGACGTGCTGGCCTGGTACGCGACCTCGCCCGACCGCGAAGTGTTCCTGCGCACCGTGCAGGAGTTCCGCCACATCATCGAACCGGAAGCCTCCGCCTTCGCCGCCATAAGGCGCAACGGCGAGCAGATGGCGGAGATCAGCCAGGCCTGCCGCGAGATGGGAACGGCGACGAACCTGCAGGAGCGCACGCGCGCCGACACACGCTTCCATCTCGCCATTCTCAGGGCCTCAGGCAACGACCTTCTGGTGCCGCTTGGTGTGCTGATCGAATCGGCGCTCGACCATCTCTTCGTCTTCGTTACGCGCGAACACGGCGACCAGCGGCGCGCCCAGTCGCTGCACGAGGCGATCGAAAAGAACATCCGCCTGCAACGGCCGGCCGCCGCCAGGGCCGCGGTGCACAAATTGCTCGCCAATACCGACGAGGTCATTGAGCGGTCGCGGCGGTAAAGCCGTTCGAGCCCTCAGATCGTCTGCTTCTTGCCATCCTTCATCGGCATCAGATCGACGCCGTTCACCTTGGCGATATGCGTTGCCAGCATCGGCACGAACTGTTCGGCCGGACCGGTTGCGTGAGCGCCGGCGAAGGAGTTCTTGGTGGCGTTGCCGAGCGGGTTGGCGATGCCCGCCGCGCCCGCCATCGATTCCAGATAGGTCAGATCCTTGAAGGCATTGGCGATGGTGAATTTGTGGGCGTCACGGTCACCCTCCAGCGTCCAGCGCATGAAGGTCTGGTAGAAGCCGCAATCCATGCGGCCGTTGCGGATGACGCTGTCGAAGCGCGGCGGCGAGATGCCGACCTTCTCGGCCAGCGCCAATGCCTCGGAATAGAGGGCGGCGTAGCCCAGCGAGATGAAATTGTTGAGCAGCTTCATGCGGTGGCCGTCGCCGGTGTCGCCGATATGGACGATGCGGCCGGCCCAGGTGTCGATCACCGGCTTGACCCTGGCGAAGACGGCGTCGGGCGCGCCGACCATGGCGTCGAGCGTGCCTTCCCAGGCCTCCTTCGGCGTGCGGCTGAGCGGCGCGTCGACATAGTCGACGCCGAGCGCCTTGAGTTCTGCCGCGAGCGCCACCGTCGAGACCGGATCCGAGGTCGAGCAGTCGACGACGACCGAACCCTTCTTCAAGCCCTCCTTGAGGCCACCGGGACCGCGAATGATGGCCTCCACCTCGCGCGAGCCGGTGACGCAGATGAAGACGATATCGGAGGCCGCCGCCACGTCGCGGGAAGTCGGTGCCTCGTGAGCGCCCCGGCCGAGAAGATCCTCCGCCGGTTTGCGGTTCTTGCGGCCGAGGAAGGTGAGGGAATAGCCCTTGTCGACGATGTTCTTGGCGATGCCGTGACCCATCAGGCCAAGGCCGACAAAGCCGATTGTCTCGCTGGTGGCGGAGGTGTTCATGCTGTCTGTCCTGTTTGCGATTATCGATAATGTCGCCGCTGTTTTAGCCATAGACGGTTGCGGAAAGCAATATTGTCTGACAATAGACGTAAATCCCAGGACTTTCGTGGAGACCACAATGACGAAGCGGATCATGTTCACCGGCGGCAGCGGCAAGGCTGGGCGGCACGTCGTGCAATATCTGGTGGAGCAGGGTTGCCAGGTGCTCAACATCGACACCAGGCCGCTCGACAATCCCAAGGTGCGCACGCTGATCACCGACATCACCGACAGCGGCCAGGTGTTCAACGCGCTGTCGAGCTATATGGGCCTGCACGAATTCGATCCGTCGCTGCGGCCGCAGCCGGTGGACGCCGTGGTGCATTTCGCCGCCATTCCACGCATCATGATCACGCCCGACAATGAGGTGTTCCGCATCAATGCGATGGGCACCTACAACGTCATCGAGGCCGCGGTGAAGCTCGGCATCCGCAAGGTGATCATCGCTTCAAGCGAGACGACCTACGGCCTGGTGTTCGCCAACGAGCCGCGCGATCCCGAATATTTCCCATTGGACGAGGCGTATGACGTCGATCCGATGGACAGTTATGCGCTGTCCAAGGTCGTCAACGAGAAGACCGCGCGGGCATTCGCGCAGCGCAATGGCACCGATATCTATGCCTTGCGCATCGGCAACGTCATCGAGCCGCATGAGTATTCGCTGTTTCCGAAATGGTTCGCCGACCCGGGGTTTCGCAAACGGATCGCCTGGAGCTACATCGACGCGCGCGACCTTGGCCAGATCACGCTGCGCGCCGTCGAGAAGGACGGGCTGGGCTATCAGGTGTTCAACGCCGCCAATGACGACACCTCGTCCGATCTGCCGACCGCTGAACTGTTGAAGCGGTTCTATCCAGGCGTGCCGGTCAAGGCCGATCTCGGCGAATACGAGACGCTGCTGTCGAACCGCAAGGCGCGCGACATGCTCGGTTTCCGGCCGGAGCACAGCTGGCGCAAATACGTCAAGACCGCCTGAGCGCGCTCGAATCGCGGCTGGGTTGTGCATAGCTCAGGGCTTTGCCGTCCAAGGCCCGCACCGCGCTTGACAGCTTCCCTAAACCGGCCTCTCTGGAGTCCATGCGGGACGCGAAGCCGAACAAGGAAAAATCGCCTGGAAAGGCTGGGGCCGCCGAGCGCCAGGCCGGTGTTCGCCGGCCCGACGCGGCACGCATTCCGGGCTCCAGCGTGCACACCTCGCTGGCCAGCGAGATTGGGCTGAGGATCGTGCGCGGCGACTATCCGCCCGGCACCATCCTGCCCAATGAAGCCAAATGGTCGGAGACCTTCAGCGTCAGCCGATCGGCGGTGCGCGAGGCGATCAAGATGCTGATGGCCAAGAGCCTGTTGGCATCGCGCCCCAAGATCGGCAGCTGGGTCGAGCCGAAGGAGCGCTGGAACCTGCTCGATCGCGATGTGCTGGCCTGGTACGCGACGTCGCCCGACCGAGAGGTGTTCCTGAAGACGGTGCAGGAGTTCCGCCACATCATCGAGCCGGAAGCGACCGCCTTCGCCGCCATGCGGCGGACCGACGAGCAGATGGCGGAGATCAGCGAGGCCTGCCGGGAGATGGGCGAGGCGAAAAGCTTGCAGGAACGGACCCGCGCCGACACCCGCTTCCATCTCGCAATCCTGCGTGCTTCCGGCAATGACCTGCTGGTGCCGCTCGGCGTGCTGATCGAGTCCGCCTTCGATCACCTATTTGCCTACACGACACGCGAACTCGACGATTTGCAGCTCGCGCAGAAGATGCACGAGGCAATCGAAAAGAACATCCGCCTGCAGCGGCCGGACGCGGCGCGCAATGCCGTGCGCAAGCTCTTGGCCAATACCGACAACGTCATCCGTTCGCGATAGATTTCCGCGACACGCGGGTGTTCCCGCCCTGCGGGCTCGACGCAATTCGGGCCGTCACCGTCAAAAAATTCAAACGCCGGTGTCGGATCGGCCGTGTGGCACGCGTCCTTGGGATATCGAAGAGGAACCCACGAAGGAGTATCGACATGCCCAGCACCGTTCGTCTGCATCGCGTTCTGACCACCAGCCCGGAGAAGGTCTACCGCGCGTTTCTCGAAGCCGACGCGCTTGCCAAATGGCTTCCGCCAAACGGCTTCACCTGCACGGTCCATCAGTTCGACGGCAAGGTCGGCGGCACGTTCAAGATGTCGTTCCGCAACTTCACCACCGGCGACAGCCACTCGTTCGGCGGCGAATATGTCGAGCTCGTTCCGGGCGAACTCCTGCGCTACACCGACAGGTTCGACGATCCCAATTTGCCCGGCGAGATCGAGGTGACCGTGACGTTGAAGAAAGTGTCGGTGGGCACCGAAGTGAACATCATCCAGGCCGGCATTCCGGACGTCATTCCCGCGGAAGCCTGCTATCTCGGCTGGCAGGAATCGTTGCGCAACCTGGCCAAGCTCGTCGAACCGGATATCAAGCAATAGGCGCTCTGTTCGGGAGCCATTGGCGGGCGAGGGCGGCTAATCCTCCTTTGGCCGCCCGAATGCTTCGCGCAGTTCGTCCTTGGCGTCCTCGAGGACCTTCTTGCGCGCCGCGGGCAGGTTCTTGCCGGCCCGGTTGATGTAGAAATTCAGCATCGACATGGCGGACTGGAAGGGCTCGGCCTTGCGGCGGTGGCTGTGTTCCGCCGATCGCTTGAGCGAGGCGGCGATCTTCCTGGCGTCGTCGGATTCGAAGACGTGTTCCTCGAGATCCATCGCATCGCTGTGTTCGGTCACCTCGGCCGACCATTTCTGCTTGGTCGCGGTCATGGCTGGACTCCTTTGCGGTTGTTGATTGGAAACTCCGCATATTGGGGTCGGTTCCCGCATCCTTGTCGGCCTGGAGCCACGGATTTGCCCGCTGTGGCGCTGCTGTGCGCCGAGAATGCGTCGATAGTGGCCAAAACAGCAGCGGCTGAAGCCGCCGACAGGAAACGCCTTTGACCCGAAGCGACTTGAGCCGGCCCGGCCCCGGTATCGACAGTTCCTACGCCTGGATGCGCCTGGCCATCTCGATGCTGCTGGCAACGATCGGCGCGGTCGGCATGTGGGCCGTCGTCGTGGTGCTGCCGGCGGTCCAGGCCGAGTTCGGCGTCGACCGCGCCGCCGCATCCATGCCCTACACCGCGACCATGGTGGGCTTTGCCGCCGGCAATGTGCTGGTTGGCCGCGCGATCGACCGCATGGGCTACTGGGTTCCGGCGCTGATCTCTTCGGTCGCGCTCTCCGCCGGCCTGCTGCTCGCCGCGCTGTCGACATCGATCCTGCAATTCACCCTTGCCCAGGGCGTGCTGATCGGCGTCGGCACATCGGTGATCTTCGGGCCGCTGATCGCCGACATCTCGCACTGGTTCAACCGCCGCCGCGGCGTCGCCGTCACGGCGGCGGCCGCGGGCAACTATCTTGCCGGCGCGATCTGGCCGACCATCATGCCAACGCTGATGAAGGCGGAAGGCTGGCGCTTCACCTATGCGGCCATCGGCGTCTTCTGCCTGGTCACCATGGTGCCGCTGGTGCTGTTGCTGCGGCGGGGCGCGCCAGCGGCGGCGGCCGCCGGCTCGCCCGGGAGCAGGTCCGTGCAGCCGATGCCGATGTCTCCGGCGGCAATGCAGGCGCTGCTGGTCGTTGCCGGCCTCGGCTGCTGCGTGGCGATGTCGATGCCGCAAGTGCATATCGTCGCCTATTGCATGGATCTGGGCTACGGCATGGCGCATGGCGCCGACATGCTGTCGATCATGATGGCGGCGGGCGTCGTCAGCCGGCTTGCGTCGGGCTTTGTCGCCGATCGCATCGGCGGTGTCAAAACCTTGCTCATCGGCTCGGTGCTGCAATGCCTGTCACTGCTGTTCTATATCCCGTTCGACGGGCTCGCCTCGCTCTATGTCGTGTCGCTGGTCTTCGGCCTGTCGCAGGGCGGCATCGTGCCTTGCTACGCGATCATCGTGCGCGAATACCTGCCCGCCAAGGAGGCCGGCCAGCGCATCGGCATCGTCATGATGGCGACGATTTTCGGCATGGCGATCGGCGGCTGGATGTCGGGCTGGATCTACGACCTGACGGGCTCGTATGCCGCCGCGTTCCTCAACGGCATCGCCTGGAACCTCTTGAACATACTGGCGATCGGGCTGTTTATGTGGAAAGCAAGGCAGAGCGCCGCCGTCGCCGCCTGAGGAAGGCCAGGCACTGCCACTCGGTGGCTCGCCTTGACAACAGGCAGTCACTGCGCGACGCCAGGGGCCGATGGGTGCGGCAACAGGCCGGTGAGATGGCGACAGCTGGAAAGATCGCATTGCGGACGCGCCTCGATGGCCATGCGCACGGGGCGAGGCCTTGATCAAGCCACGTTCGCGCCGGGGCGGCGGCCGCCCGACCCTGTCGGATGTGGCGCGCAAGGCCGGCGTCGGCGCCATCACCGTTTCACGCGCGCTGCGCGACCCGGCGCGCGTTTCCGAGGAGCTGCGCCGTCAGATCCAGGCCGCCGTCGACGAACTCGGCTATGTGCCGGACCCCAATGCTCGGGCGTTGGCCTCGGCGCGGGCGGAAGTGTTCGGCGTGCTGGTGCCGTCGCTGACCAACAACGTCTTCGCCGAGGTGGTGCGCGGCATCTATGACAGCCTGTCGGACAGCCCGTTCCGCATCCAGCTCGGCAATACGCACTATTCCGGACTTGAGGAAGAGCGGCTGCTGCAGCTGTTTGGCTCCCAGCGGCCGGCGGCGCTGATCGTTGCCGGCATCGACCAGACGCCCACCTCGCGAAAACTGTTGGAGAATGCCGGTTGCCCGGTGGTCCAGGTGATGGAGACCGGGCCCGATCCCGTCGACATGATGGTCGGCTTCTCGCATCTCGACGGCGGCAGGACTGCCACCGAGCACCTGATCGAGGCGGGGTATCGCCGGATCGGTTTCATCGGTGCGCGCATGGACCCGCGCTCGCAACGGCGCCTCGCCGGTTACCGGGTGGCGATGGAAAAGGCCGGCCTTTCAGACCCACGCCTGATCACCACCACGCCGGTGCTTTCCAGCGTGCCGCTTGGCCGCGAGCTGTTCCGCGATGCTTTGGCCAAGATGCCGACGCTGGACGGCGTGTTCTGCAACAATGACGACATCGCGCTCGGCGTGCTGTTCGAATGCCATCGCGCCTCGATCGACGTGCCGAAGACCATCGGCATTGTCGGCTTCAACGATCTCGACATGATGCAGGTGGCCTTTCCCTCGATCACCAGCATCCGCACTCATCGCTATGAAATCGGCAGGCGCGCAGTGGCGATGGCGCTGGCGGCAATCTCCGGTGATCGGTCGCGGGAGCGTGTCGTCGACCTCGGCTTCGAGCTCAAGCGCCGCGAGAGCACGGCACGTTGAACACGGTTTCGAGAACACCCGCGAATGGCGCTTTACACTGCGTCATGGTAGCGCTACCATTTTTCTTCGGGAGGCTTCGTCACCGAAATGGTGAACTTGTTTATTATACATAAGCAACAGCTCATGCTTGTTTATTATGTATAATATGATAGCTTTTCCCCGACCGAAGGAGCCTGCAAGGGAGGGATTCAGGGAGGTCGTCGGCATCAGGCAGGCCTGACCGCGCAAGGCGGAAGGTGTCAGCCGGAAGCTCGAAATTGCATAAAACTGAACCGACAAATCGGAACTGCAATCGGGAGGATTATCGATGATCAAGTCACTTGTCGGTGGCATCGTTGCCGCCAGCGCCTTCGTCATGCTCAACTCGGCCGCCATGGCCGCCGGCCCGGAGATCGTCTCCGGCCCCGCCGCCCAGGCCGACTGCTTCGCGCCCTGGAGCGCGGACACCAAGTTCTTCAAATTCCCCAAGAAGGAAGGCCCGTACCGCATCGCCTTCGCCAATGGCTATATCGCCAACACCTGGCGCATCCAGATGGTGCAGACGGCCAAGGCCTATGCGTCGCAGCCCGACGTGAAGGCAAAGATCAAGGAATTCAAGGTCGTCTCGACCGGCGAGGACGTGCCGGCGCAGATCTCCGCGATCAACAACTTCATCGATTCCGGCTATGACGCCATCGTCACCGATGCGCAGAACCCGACCGCCTTCGGTCCGGTCATCAAGCGCGCCAAGGAAGCCGGGATCGTGCTGGTCGCCTTCGACAACATCCTGGATACCAAGGACGCCATCAACGTCAATGTCGACCAGAAGGGACTTGGCGAATTGTGGGCCAAATGGCTGGTCGAGAAGATCCCGAACGGCGGCAAGATCCTGGAAGTGCGCGGCGTCGCCGGCACCTCCGTCGACACCGATCGCCACAACGGCATCCATGAGGTGTTCGACGCCTCGGGCAAGAAGTGGGACGTGACCGAAGTCGCTGGCAAGTGGGATGACGGCGTGGCGCAGAAAGTGACCGCCGATGCGATCGCCACCAACGGTCCGTTCGACGGCATCACCGGCCAGGGCGGCGACACCGGCATCGTGCAGGCGATGATGGACGCCAAGCATCCGTTCGTGCCGTTCGGCGGCGAGACCGAAAACGGCTTCCGCAAGTTCTGCGCGGCGCATTCGGCCGATGGCCTGAAATGCACCTCCGCCGGCTCGGGCCCGGCCCAGGTCGCCGTCGCCATCAAGACGGCGATCGCGGCACTCGAAGGCGAGGTGGTGCCGCAGGAGGTGAAGCTGCCTCTGGCCGTCGCCACGGATCCGGACATGAAGGAAGGCACGGATTACTTCCCCAAGGAGTCCGACAATTTCTTCGTCGGCAACTCCTTCCCGACCTGCGGCATCAATTTCAGCGCCCAGGAAATCATGGGGCAGACCAAGGAAAACCAGTAGTCGCTTCTATCGTCTGGCGCCGTGGCCTGGTCCGCGGCGCCAGCCTGCAATCCCACAATCACCCTGGGAGGGTTGATGGACGGTGCGGCTCCACTCTTTCGCATGGAAGGCATTTCCAAGCGCTATGGCGGCGTGCGGGCGCTGGAAAAGGCCGAACTGACGGTCGAGGCCGGCAGCATCCATGCCATTCTCGGAGAAAACGGCGCCGGCAAGTCGACGCTGATCAAGGTCATGGCCGGTGTCGTGGCGCCCGACGAGGGCCACATGATGCTGGACGGGCGCGAGGTGACCTTCGCGTCGCCGGGTGCGGCGAACAAGGCCGGCATCGTCTGCATCTTCCAGGAACTGTCGCTGATCCCCGAACTCAGCGTCGCCGACAACATCGTCATTTCGGATCCGCCCAAACGCTTCGGCATGATCGACCGCAAGGCGCAGCGGCGCATCGCCGAGGACGCGCTGGCCCGCGCGGGTGCCGGCGACATCCATCCGCTGGCGCTGGTCAAGGACCTGCCGCTGTCGCGGCGGCAGATGGTCGAGATCGCCAAGGCCCTGGCGCGCAAGCCGCGCATCCTCATTCTCGACGAGGCGACATCGGCGCTGACGGCGGCGGACGTTTCGAAGATCTTCGGCGTGCTGAAGCGGCTGCGCTCGGAAGGGCTGGCGCTGCTCTACATCTCACACCGCATGAACGAGATCGCCGAACTCGCCGATCAGTGCACGGTGTTCCGCAATGGCCGCAATGTCGCCAGCTACAAGGCCGGCTCGAAGAGCGACAATGAGGTGGTCGAACTGATGATCGGCCGCGAGTACAGCCATATTTTTCCGCCCAAGCCGCCGGCGGCAGCCGCCAGCGCCGCCCCCAGGCTCGAGGCGCGCAGGTTGTCCTGGGCCGACCGGCTGCACGACATCTCGCTGACCGTCAGGGCAGGCGAGGTGGTCGGCCTCGGCGGGCTCGATGGCCAGGGCCAGCGCGAATTGCTGCTTGCTTTCTTCGGCGTGCTGCGCGGCCTTTCGGGCGAGGTGCTGATCGACGGCAAGCCGGTGACGATCACCAGCCCTGCGGCGGCCCGCGAGGATGGCATCGGCATGGCGCTCATCCCGGAGGACCGCAAGACCGAAGGACTGATGCTGCCGATGACGGTGCGCGAAAACCTGTCCTTTGCCGCGCTCGACCGGCTGTCGAAAGGCGGCATCATCGACCGTGCCGCCGAACAGCGGCTGATCGACGACATGGTCGGCCTGCTGGCGATCAAGACGGCGGGCCTCGATATTCCGGTCGGCGCGCTGTCGGGCGGCAACCAGCAGAAGGTGGTCATCGCCAAATGGCTGATGCGCCAGCCGCGCATCATCCTGCTCAACGATCCGACACGCGGCATCGATGTCGGCACCAAGCAGGAAATCTACCAGCTGATGCGCAAGCTGGCGGACGCCGGCGCGGCGATCCTGTTCTATTCGACGGACTATGACGAGCTGATCGGCTGCTGCGACCGCGTGCTGGTGCTCTATGACGGCGCGGTCAAGCGCGAACTGGTCGGTGCAGAAATCACCGAGCGGGCGCTGATATCGAGCGCGCTCAACATCCATGGCGATGAGAGCCCGGTGGGCCTGGGAGCAAGCCTGTGAAAGATTGGCGCTACTGGCTGGCCGAGCAGCGCGGAACGCTGCTGGCGCTCGGCATCTTCATCGTCATGTTCGTCATCTACACGTCGAACCATCCGGCGGGCTTCACCGCCAATGTCGTGCAGACGGCCGCGAACAAGGGCGTGCTGCTTGCCTTCGTCGCCATGGCGCAGACGCTGGTCGTGATAACCTCCGGCATCGACCTGTCCGTCGGCATGATCTTCCTGCTCACCAACTGCCTGGCCTCCTGGCTGGTGGTGGGCACGCCGATGCAGACCACGCTCGGCGTCATCGCCGTGCTGGCGGCGGGCCTTCTGTGCGGCGCCATCAACGGCGCCATCGTCATCTATGGACGGCTGCAGCCGATCGTCGCCACCATTGCCACCGGGGCCGTCTATTACGGCATCGGGCTTCTGCTGCGGCCCTTCCCGGGCGGTTCGGTCAATGAGGACCTTGCCGATGCGCTGACCGGCCGCGTGTTCGGCTTCGTGCCGGCGAGCCTGGTGGTGCTGCTCGCCATCGTGCTGGTGATCTGGGTGCCGTTCAGCCGCTCCGTCCTTGGCCGGGCGGCCTACGCGGCGGGCTCTTCGGAAACGGCGGCCTATATGTCCGGCGTGCCGATAAGGCGCGGCAAGTTCGCCGCCTACACGCTGGCAGGGCTGCTGGCGGCGATCGGCGGGCTGTTCCTCACCTTCTTCACCTATACGGGCGAGGCGGCCTATGCCAGCGGCAACTCCTACACGCTGTTCTCGATCGCGGCGGTCGTGCTGGGTGGTGTGTCGCTGTTCGGCGGCAAGGGCAGCGCCATCGGTGCGATCTTCGGCGCGCTCGCCTTCCGCACCATCGGCGACCTGTTGTTCGTGTTCGATTTCGACCCGCTCTGGCAGCCGCTGTTCCAGGGCGTTATCCTGCTGGTCGCCGTCAGCCTCGGCGCCTTCGCTTTGTTTCGGGTCCGCAACCGGCTGGAGTGGTTCCTGTGAGCGAGACGACGCCGATGGTTGGGAAGAGCGACAGCGGCATTGCCGGCCGCATGCCGAAATTCATCCGCCGCGCCGATCCGGCGGTGCTGACGGCCTTTGCCTGCATCGTGGTGCTGCTGTTGGTCGGCAGCCTTTATTCGCGCAGCTTCCTGTCGCCTGAATATCTCTTGCAGCAGCTCAAGGTGGCCTCGTTTCTCGGCGTCATCGCCACCGGCATGATGCTGGTCATCCTGCTCGGCCAGATCGACCTGTCGGTGCCGTGGTCGGTGGCGGCGGGCGCGATGATGGCTTGCGCGGCCGCCGCCTACGGTCCGGCGGGCGTGGCGCTGGCCATTCCGTTCGGCATTTTCTGCGGTGTGCTGATCGGCGTCGTCAACGGCATCGGCGTCGCCTATCTGCGCATCCCCTCGATGATCATCACGCTGGCCACCAACGCCGTCGCGCAAGGGCTGATGGTGGTCTACACCGGTGGCTTCTCGCCGCAGGATTCGGCCACCGGCGCCATGCGCTATCTGGCCACCGGCTTCACCATTCCGGGCGTTCCCAACGCGGTCATCATCTGGGCGCTGATCGGGGCCGCGATGGTGTTCGTGCTGACCCGCAGCGGTTTTGGCCGCGCGGTCTATGGCATCGGCAACCGCGAGCGCGCCGCCTATCTCTCCGGCGTCGACACGCGGCGCGTGGTGATGATCGCCTTCGCCGTGTCCGGCGGTCTCTCCGCCTTCGGCGGCGTGCTGCTGGCCGGCTACGCCTCCAAGGCTGCGCAATCGATGGGCGATGCCTATCTGCTGCCGTCGATCGCGGCCGTCGTGCTCGGCGGCACCTCCATCCTGGGCGGGCGCGGCTCCTATCTCGGCACCGTTGCCGGCGTGATCCTGATCACGCTGCTGCAATCCATCCTGTCGGTCATGCAGATGCCGGAGGCGGGGCGGCAGATCATCTATGGCGTCGTCATCGTCGCCATGCTGCTGCTTTACGGCCGCGCCCCGGCGAGCCGCTGACCATGGACGAAAAGGCAGCGCGGGCGCCGGCTGGCGCTCCCGGCTCGATGCCTCCGGCCATCGTGGTGATGGGCGTCGCCGGCTGCGGCAAGTCAGCCGTCGGTATCGCGCTGGCCGCCGCGCTGGACGCCCTCTTCATCGAGGGCGACAGGCTGCATCCACCGGAAAACGTCGCCCGCATGGCACGTGGTGAGCCGCTCACCGACCAGTTGCGCGAAGGCTGGCTCGATGCGATCGGCAAGCAGATCGCGGCGTCGGCCGGCAAGGGGCAAGGCGTGGTCGCCGCCTGCTCGGCGCTGAAGCGCGGCTATCGCCAGCGCCTGCGCGGCTTTTGCCCTGACATCGTCTTCCTCTATCTGGAGATCGATCCGGCCACAGCGCGGCGGCGCGTCGGCAACCGCAAGGGGCATTTCATGCCGGCAAGCCTGGTCGACAGCCAGTTCGCCATCCTCGATCCGCCGGGGGCCGATGAGCGGGCGTTGACGCTCGACGCGACGCGGCCGATCGACGAACTCGTCGCCGACGCAATGCGCTCGATGCGCCGGTCATGAGCCTTCTTCAGCACCGATGCCGATACTGTCCTGAGCTTGCGTCAACCGCTCATGGCGCGACCAGGACATCATCTGCTCGGGGCACTGTTTCAGCGCTTGCATCAGGCGGTCGCGTTTGAGCAGGGCGTAGCGCGCCTGCAGGGCCATGTTCTTGGGCCCGTTCTTGGCCCCGTTCTTGGCTCCGTCCCTGGCCGTGTCCGCTGCCGTGACCGCTGGCACAAGTTCGGGGCTCAGGACGGCCCGGTATTGCCGGAACGGCACCATCTCGAAGGTCGACATGGCAAACAGGGCTGTCTTGCCCCGGGCGGCGAAATTCGCCGGTGCCGAGGCAAGGTGCGTCCAGCCGCTTTCGCCAAGAGCGGTTTCGGTGAAGGTCGAGCCGGCGTGGATGGTGTTGGTCATCATTACGACGCCGTTCTGCTTCAGCATCTTCTGGATGCGGATGGTGACCTGATAGGCGTCGTCGCGGTCGAAGACGATCCGGCTTTTCAGGAACCGGTTCTCGACATGGACCATTGGCGGGTTGAGGAAGCGCAGGCCGAAAGCCGTCTCGGACACGCCATGCGTGTCGACGCTGACCTGATGCGCCTCGATGCCGGCCTCGTATATGGCGCGCTTGCCGATCATCGTCTGGGCGGTGAACTGATCGCACCACAGGATCGCGCCATGGCCGCGCTGCAAGGCCGCCTGCAAACCGTCGAGCCCTTCCAACCGGATCGTCGGCGCCCAGCGGCGGGCGACCAGATGCGCGGCAAGCTGCATGCGGCGGCGATGGCGGGCCGCGAGCAATGCCTCGAACAGCTTGCGCGCATCGATGCCGTCGCCGAGCACCGCCCGCGTCGCGGCGGCATAGCCTGGAAATTCCTTGCGCATATGGCGCTTCAGACGAAACCTGGACGCCCAACCGCAGATCGGCGCCCACCAGCGCACCGGCAGCGCTGCCGCGACCGCGAGATAGAAGAGGGCAACCAGACTTTCGCGAAGATCCCTGGTGGAGAACCGGCGCAGCCTGCCGGGATTAACCACCTTGCGGCTGAAGAAGCGCACGTCCTCGGCATATTCGGGGACAAAGACGTCAGCGATGATCTCGGTGCGAAAGCTGGCTGCCGATGGCTGCTTGCGGGCGGCGGCTTTTCGGGATTTCGTAAATCTCGACAGCCTCATTCATCCGGCTCTAGATCTGGGACGTCAACTCGACCGGAAAATCGTCATTGTCGGCATCGCGCATGGCGGCGAGGCTGCGGTTGTCCAGCACTTCGGCGATCGCCTGGCGCACCTCGAGCATCATGTGACGGACCTGGCAGGTCGCTTCGTCGCAATCCTCGCAGCGCTGGTATTGCGTGCGGCTGGCGCAAGGTATCGGTGCAAGCGGACCGTCGAGCACCCGCACCACATGGCCGATCTTGATCTCCGAGGCGGGGCGGGCGAGGCGATAGCCGCCTTCCTTGCCCTTGCGGCTCTGGACGAAGCCGGCGTTACGCAATTCGCCGAGGATCGCATCGAGGAATTTCTTCGGGATGTTGTTGGCGACGGCGATGCCGTTGACGAAGGCCAATTGGCCAACCGGAAGATTGGAAAGATGCACGAGGGCCTTGAGGCCGTATTTGCCTTTTTTCGTCAGCATGCCCTGATCAACCCGTTTAAGCCCCAACCACTCCGCATCTGGCGGCTGTTTGTGTGCAAATGATGACGGTCTTGCGTTGGCGCGCCGCCGTTTCGCGAAAAACAAGCCACTCGAAGGCATGTTAGGCACAAACGCGTTGATTCTTTGTAACGTTTTGCACGAGGGGCGCTGGATTTGCCGTATCGGCCTGCATAAACGAGGAAAGCCGGCCGGGGCCGGCTTTCCTGATCTTCCTATCGGGCCGCGGAGACTTCAGCGGCTGCCATAAGCCTGGTCGAGCAGGCCGCCGGCGGCGAAATGCTCTTTTTGGACTTTGTCCCAGCCACCGAAGACGTCTTCCACCGTCAGCAGGCGCACATCCGGAAAATCCGCCTTGTATTTCGCGGCGACAGCCGCGTCGCGTGCGCGCAGGCCGTTCTCGGCGGCGATGCCCTGGCCCTCGGCTGTATAGAGGAAGTCGAGATAGCTCTTGGCCAGATCGCGCGTGCCGTGCTGGTCGGCGACCTTGTCGACGATCGCCACCGGGAATTCCGCCAGAAGGCTGACCGAAGGCGTGACCTGCTCGAACTTGTCGTCGCCATATTCCTTGCGGATGCCGCGCGTCTCGGATTCGAAGGTGATCAGCACATCGCCGATCTCGCGCTGCACGAAGGTGGTGGTCGCGGCGCGGCCGCCGGTGTCGAAGATCGGCACGTTGTTGAACAGCTTGGTGATGAATTCCTTCACCTTGGCGTCGTCGCCCTTGAAGGCTTCCTTGGCGTAGGCGGTGGCCGCCAGGTAGGTGTAGCGCGCATTGCCCGAGGTTTTCGGGTTGGGGAAAATCACCTGCACGTCGTCGCGCACCAGATCGTTCCAGTCCTTGATGTGCTTTGGGTTGCCGGCGCGCACGAGGAAGGACGGCAGCGAATAGAAGGGCGAGGCGTTGTCGGGAAAATCCTTCTGCCAGTCGGCGGAAACGAGGCCCTTCTTGACCAGGAAATCGACGTCGGTGACCTGGTTGAAGGTGACGACGTCGGCGCCGAGGCCTTCGGCGATGGCACGCGCCTGCGCCGAAGTGCCGGCATGCGACTGGTCGATGGTGACACCGGGATGCCCCGATATGAAGGCCTTGTTGACCTGCACGAACAGTTCGCGGCCGACGTCATAGGAAGCGTTCAGCAGCTTGTCGGCCGACCAGGCTTGGGAGGATGCGAGGAGGAGACCGGCGGCGGCGGCAACGCCAAGGAAAAATCGCTTCATGAAAAGGCTCCGGATGTAATGCTTTATTGTTCGAGCATAGCGGGGGTACAAAGGGGCGGCGAGGCATAGATTCAGGGCTTGGCACTCGTTGCTAGAAAACCGTTTCCCAAACAGGCTGATCCTAGGTTTTTCTTTTGAGCGGCATCATATTTGAGCTCGGTTCACATCACCCTTTTCCCATGGAAGGACAAATAGATACACAATGTGTATGCGGCATGTTATGGTGGAGCAAAGGAGCACTCCATGGTGAAAGCCGCAGCCGAAACCCACGCCAAGCCTGTCAATCTGCGCATTCGAGAGGATATGCGCATGCTGATTGACCGTGCCGCGAAGCTGCGCGGGAAAACCCGTTCCGATTTCATGATCGATGCCGCCTATCGCGCGGCCGAGGACACGCTCCTCGACCAAACACTGATCAAGGTGGATGCAGAGAGTTACCGGCACTATCTCGACATCCTCGATGAACCGCCAAGCGGGGAAGGTTTTGCACGTCTTATGAACGTGCCCAAGCCATGGCAGGACTGATGCTGTCGGCGCCCACGCCGCTGGCCGAGAACCACGATCTCGAACTTTTCCAAAGCGGAACCGAAAGTCTCGACCAATGGCTTCGCCGTCGCGCGCGCGCCAACCAGGTCAGTGGCGCATCTCGTACTTATGTGGTGGCGGAAGGCGTACGCGTTGTCGGCTACTACTGCCTGTCTTCGGGCGGGCTTGATCTGGCGGAAGCGCCGGGCATTGTTCGGCGCAACATGCCGGATCCCATTCCAATGGTCGTGCTCGGGCGTCTGGCGGTCGACGCAGGCTGGCAAGGGAAGGGACTGGGTGCTGCGCTTCTGCAAGATGCCGTCCTGCGCGCCGGTCAAGCCGCGACGATCCTCGGGATACGCGGAATTTTTGTTCATGCCATATCGGACGAAGCGAAAGCCTTTTATGAGCGCTATGGCTTTGCGGCTTCCCCGAAAAATCCCATGACATTGGTGCTGTCGTTGAAAGGCCTGGTGAAAGGGTAGGCGGCCGCCCTCGGCCAGGATGAAATTGGCGGCAGTCCTACCGCTACGCAGCCGGGAACAGCTTCCAGCGCCCCGGGCGGAACGCCACGCGGCTCTTCTGCGCGGCCGGATGATCGACCGGTAGCTCAATCTCGACCCGCTGGCGTTCGCCGCCGATTTCGAGCTCGACGCGCCGTGTGCCGGCGACGCGGCGGCTGGCGGCGACGGTGCCGGCGATGCAGCCACTGCAGCCGTCGAGCAGTTCGACATCATGGGGACGGAAGTACAGCGTCGCATCGCCCGGAGGCGCATGCGGCGCCTGCAATCCGATCGGACGGTCGGCCAGCCAGATCTCGCCATTCTCGACCTTGACCGGAAGGGCGCTCGATTCGCCGATGAAGCCGTAGACGAAAGGCGAGTTCGGCGTGTCGTAGATGTCGTCGGCGGTGCCGACCTGCTCGATGCGGCCCTGGCTCATCACCACGACGCGGTCCGCCAGTTCCAGCGCCTCTTCCTGATCGTGGGTGACGAAGACGGTGGTGTGGCCGGTGGCGTCATGGATTTCGCGCAGCCAGCGGCGCAGTTCGCGGCGCACCTGCGCGTCGAGTGCGCCGAACGGCTCGTCGAGCAGCAGCACCTTGGGTTCGATGGCCATGGCGCGGGCGAGCGCCACGCGCTGGCGCTGGCCGCCCGAAAGCTGCGCCGGATAGCGTTTCTCCAGACCCGACAATTGGACAAGGTCGAGAAGCTCCGAGGCGCGGCGGCGGATTTCCTGCGCCGGCGGCCGCGACGGTCCGTGCCGGACCTTGAGGCCGAAGCCGATATTGTCAGCCACCGTCATATGGCGGAACAGCGCGTAGTGCTGGAAGACGAAGCCGACATTGCGATCCTGGATCGATTTCTGCGAAGCGTCCTCGTCACCAAAGAAGATTTTTCCACGCGTCGGCCGCTCGAGCCCGGCGATCAGCCTGAGCAGCGTCGTCTTGCCGGAACCGGACGGCCCCAGCAGCGCGATCAGTTCGCCCGACTTGATGTCCAGCGAGACGTCGTGGAGCGCGGGAAACCGCTCGAATTCCTTGCGCACATTGGCAACGCGAACTTCCATACAAATCCCTCAGTTGGTGATGCATGTCGTTGTCCCAAAACCGGAGCCCACTTTTGGGCGACATGCATTTAGTCAATGTCCGCGCGTCGCGGCGAGTTCGGCGCCGTAGCGCATCTCGAGCAGTGTTTTCAAGACCAGGGTGACGAGCGCCAGCCCGGCAAGCAACGAGGCGACGGCAAAAGCGCCGACGGCATTGTACTCGTTGTAGAGGATTTCGACATGCAGCGGCATGGTGTTGGTCAAGCCCCTGATATGGCCCGAAACCACCGAAACCGCGCCGAATTCACCCATGGCGCGCGCATTGCACAGAAGCACGCCGTAGAGCAGCCCCCATTTGACGTTGGGCAAGGTCACATACCAGAAGGTCTGCCAGCCATTGGCGCCGAGCGAAAGGGCGGCTTCCTCGTCGCCATTGCCCTGTTCCTGCATCAGCGGGATCAGTTCGCGGGCAACGAAGGGGAAGGTGACGAAGACGGTGGCAAGCACGATGCCCGGCACGGCGAACAGGATTTGGATGCCGTGTCCCTTCAGCCACTCGCCGAGCAACCCCTGGGCGCCGAACAGCAGCACGTAGACCAGACCCGAAATGACGGGCGAGACCGAGAAGGGCAGGTCGATCAGCGTGGTCAGAAACGCCTTGCCCTTGAACTCGAACTTGGCGATCGCCCAGGCGGCGGAGATGCCGAAGACGACATTGAGAGGCACCGAGATCGCCGCGACAAGCAGTGTCAGGCGGATGGCCGAGCGTGCGTCCGGTTCGCCCAGTGCTTGCATATAGGCACCCATGCCTTTCGCCAGCGCCTCGTGGAAGACGATGATCAGCGGCAAGAGCAGGAATATGCCGAGGAAAGCGAAAGCGATGGCCATCAGCAGGGCCTGCGCCGGCCGGCTTTCGGTCACCGCCGCCGAGCGGCTCTCGTGATACGGTTCGTAGGATTTGATCTCGGGGTCAGCCATAGCGCTTGCGGCTCCATGTCTGCACGAGGTTGACGACCAGCAGCATGACGAACGAGAGCGCCAGCATGATTGCCGCGATCGCGGTCGCAGCGGGGTAATTGTATTCCTCGAGCCGGATGACGATCAGAAGCGGCGCGATCTCGGATTTGTAGGGCAAATTGCCAGCGATGAAGATGACGGAGCCGTATTCGCCGACGCCGCGCGCGAAGGCGAGCGAGAAGCCGGTGATGATGGCCGGCGCCAGGCCGGGAAAGAGCACGCGGGTGATGATCTGGAAGCGGCTGGCGCCGAGCGTGGCGGCGGCTTCCTCAACTTCCTTGTCGATCTCCTCCATGATCGGCTGCACGGTGCGCACGACGAAGGGCAGGCCGATGAAAACCAGGGCGATGACGATGCCGAGCGGCGTATAGGCGACCTTGAGCCCGAGCGGCATCAGCAGCTTGCCGATCCAGCCATTGGGCGCGTAGAGCGTGGTCAGCGCGATGCCGGCCACCGCCGTCGGTAGCGCGAAGGGCAGGTCGACCATGGCATCGACGATGCGACGGCCGGGGAAGCGGTAGCGTACCAGCACCCAGGCGACCAGCGTGCCGAAAACCACATTGACGACAGCCGCGATGAAGGCGGTTCCGAAGCTTATTTCCAGCGCGTTGAGCGTGCGGCGATCCGTGGCTATAGCCCAGAAATCGGCCCAGCCGAGGGCGGCCGAGCGCCAGATCAGCCCGGAAAGCGGGATGAGGATGATGAGGGTGAGGTAGGCAAGCGAGAAGCCGAGCGTCAATCCGAAACCCGGAATGACGCTCGGCTGCTTGAATCTCCACCCCGCCTGCGCGGGTGCTGTGGTCATGTCGTCCTGATCTAGATCTTGCTCACTGGGCCGGCTTGTAGATCTGGTCGAATATACCACCGTCGCCGAAATGATAAGGCTGTGCCTTCTTCCAGCCGCCGAAAAGCGGATCGTCGATGGAGATCAGCTTGATATCGGGCGTCTTGGGAATATCAGCCGCGTCCACCAGTTCGGGCTTGGCCGGACGATAGTGGTTCTTGGCGATGATCGTTTGCGCTTCCTTGGAATAGAGCCAGCCGAGATAGGCTTCAGCCACCTTGCGCGTGCCCTTGGCATCGACATTGGCATCGACAATCGCCACCGGCGGCTCGGCGAGGATCGAGGTCGGCGGATAGACGATCTCGAAATTGTCGGCGCCGAATTCGTCGAGTGCCAGATAGGCATCGTTTTCCCAGCCAATCAGCACGTCGCCGATGCCCTTTTGCGCGAAGGTCACGGTCGAGCCGCGGGCGCCGGTGTCGAGCACGGGGGCGTTGGCGTAGAGCTTGCCCACGAATTCCTTGTTCTTGGCTTCGTCGCCGCCATCATTGGCGTTGGCATAGGCCCAGGCGGCGAGGTAGTTCCAGCGTGCGCCGCCCGAAGTCTTTGGGTTGGGCGTGATCACCTGGACGCCGTCCTTGACCAGATCGCTCCAGTCGTGAATGCCCTTGGGATTGCCCTTGCGGACCAGGAAGATGATGGTCGAGGTGTAAGGCGCTGAATTGTTTTCGAACTTCTTGCGCCAGTCGGGATTGATCTTCTTCGATTTCGAGACGATGGCGTTGATGTCGCCTTCGAGCGCCAGCGTCACCACATCGGCGTCGAGACCATCGATCACGGCGCGGGCCTGGGCACCCGATCCGCCATGCGACTGCTGGATGGTGACCGTCTCGCCGCTCTCCGCCTTCCAGTGCGCTGCGAAGGCCTCGTCATAGGCTTTATAGAGTTCGCGTGTCGGATCGTAGGACACGTTGAGAATGGTGGTGTCGGCGAACGCGAAACCGAGCGTGCCTGATAGAACCGATGTGACGACCAGCGCGCCGAGCAGTTTCTTGAAATGAGGTTTGGTCATTTCTGCCTCCGTTGAACCCGCGCCAAATCTACCGAATTGATAGAAATAAGATGCATCGAATGTTGCCTTTTTTGGCTTTCTGAAGAAAATCTTCGGCGATTTGTCGCGGCAATGGGAAATATTTTCCTTGCGACCGTTCCGCGCGGAATCGGCCCGCCGTCCGACCTATTTAGAGGTGCGCGGTTGCGGGGCAAGATCGCTTTGGGCCGGTTTACTCGGCGGTCACAGGGAAATCGAAGCGCTGCTTTTGAAATGGCTCGTGGGCCAGCGTAAAATGCCACCATTCGCGCGCGTAGTTCCTGAACCCTTGGGCACCCATCGCATAGACAAGGAGCTTGCGGTTTGCCGCCGCTTCCGCGCCGAGCGGGCGGTGCGCCGTCTGGCTCGTCGGGTCGAAACAATCGAAGCCGGTGCCGAAATCGAGCGTATCGGCATCGATGGCGCCACAGGCCGGCTTCGACCTGGGCGGACCATCGGTCCCTGCGATGGCGACATCGACGGTCGAGCCACGTGAATGGGCCGACTGCCGGGCGACGTAGCCTTGGGTGACCAGCTCGCCGCGCTTGACCCCCGGATACCATTGCGGATCCGGCGGTCCGCCCGCGACCGTCCAGTCGCCCATGTCGGCAACGGCGCGGGCAGGGCGGTAGCAGTCGAAGACGACCAGCGTCAGACCCTTGGCGGCGATCGCCGTCTGGACGCTGGAAAGCGCCTCGGCCGCCTGGCGGGTGAGAATGCAGACCGGCGCGTCGTAGCCGTTCACCTTGCGGTGCAGGAAATTGTCGGAGATGGCGTAGCGAATGTCTTGGCGGATCGAGGCATCGATTGCGGCCAATCTGACGAAGCCGGTGGGCAGGGGATCGGCCGAGGCGGGAAAAGTTACGAAGAAAGTCGCTAAAATGGCGGCTATGCTGCGTAAGGTATGGCGTGGCACGCCCCCCTCTGGCCTGCCGGCCATCTCCCCCTCGAGGGGGGAGATTGGCAGCTTTTGCGTCGCGCGCCGCCGTTGGTCATTGGCGAAAGCGGCCGGGCCATCCGATCTCCCCCCTTGAGGGGGAGA
Source organism: Mesorhizobium sp. ES1-6 (assembly GCF_020164775.1). Lineage (NCBI taxonomy): Bacteria > Pseudomonadati > Pseudomonadota > Alphaproteobacteria > Hyphomicrobiales > Phyllobacteriaceae > Mesorhizobium > Mesorhizobium sp. ES1-6. The sequence goes on along the minus strand of NZ_JAIUGU010000014.1, from coordinate 34,482 downwards.
TGGCCGGCAGGCCAGAGGGGGGCGCCTCGCACCGGACATCAGGCAATTTATCCCTTATCCCCCGACCTCGAAAGGCCAGTCTCCTGAATCCGTTGATGCAGACTATTCAACGAACACTTTCACACTCGCCGCCCGTCCCGCGGCGTCGATGACGGTCAGCGTCGAGTAACCGGCGCCGTCGGGCTGCCAGGTCGCGGTGCGGCGGCGGTCGAGGCCGATGAGGGGTTTGCCGTTGGCCAGCCAGCGGAACGGCGCGCGGCCGCCTTGCAGCTTCAGCACCAGCGGCGAGGCGTCGGCCGAGTTGGTGGCGAGATCGACGCGGGCGCCGTCCGGCGGGAAGATGATGGTCGGCGCGGGTTCGGTCGGCGTCGCCTGCACCAGGCCATCCGCGCCGGCGCCGAAGCGGGCAAGCGTCACCGGCAACTCCTCGCGCCTGGGGGTGAAGGTGCCGGGCGGTTTGCCCGGCAGCGGCACGGTCGCCAGCCCCGAGCGGACGAAGCCCTCGAACAGGATCGGGGCGGCCGAGACATAGCCGGAGAGGCCCGGCACCGCGCCGGCATCGGGCCGGCCGACCCAGACGCCCAGCACGTAGCGGCCGTCGAAGCCCACCGACCAGGCGTCCCGGTAGCCGTAGGAGGTGCCGGTCTTGTAGGCGATGCCGCGTTGCAAGGCGCCTTCAGGCGGCTTTACCCCCGAGAGGATGTCGATGATCTGCCAGTTGGCCTGGTCGTTGAGAATGGTGGTGGTCGAACTCACGGCATTGGCCGGCTCGGTGCCGTCGCGCAGCGAATGCGTCTTGCCGCCATTGGCGAGCCCCGTATAGAGCTGGACGAGATCGCGCAGCGTGACGCCGACGCCGCCGAGGCCGATGGCCAGGCCCGGAGCCTGGTTGACCGGCAGGATCGGGTTGACGCCGGCCTGGCGGAAGCGCGCCGTCAGCCGCGTCGGGCCGACCGCGTCGAGCACGCGGATCGCCGGCACGTTGAGCGACAGTTGCAAAGCCTGGCGGATCGAGACATCGCCCTGATAGCCCATGTCGAAGTTCTTCGGCCGATAGCCGCTGAAATCGACCGGGCTGTCCTCGATCAGCGTTTCCTGCGCCACCAGCCCCTGCTCGAAGGCGAGGCCGTAGATGAACGGCTTCAGCGTCGAGCCGGGCGAACGCACGACCTTGGTCATGTCGATCCAGCCGGAACGGCTGGAATCGAAGAAATTGGCCGAACCGACTTCGCCCAGAATGTCGCCGGTGCGGGCGTCGGCCAGCACCATGGCGACGGACAGACGCGGCCCGAGCCGGGTGGCGGCGTCACGCGCGACCTGTTCCAGTCCTTGCTGGACGCTTTTGTGGATCGTCAGCTTGAGCGGCTGGCCGGGGACGGCCTTGGGCAGCATCGCGTAAGAGGCATGCGGGGCGAGCGCCGGCAAGGTGCGCCGCAGGCCCGACACATCGTCGAGTGCGGCGCGGGCCGCCTCGCGTTCGCCGATCAGGCCCGATGACACCATGCGGCTCAGCACACGGTCGCGCGCTGCATGAGCGATCTTGAGGTTGCGGTCGGGCCGGCGCTTTTCCGGCAGTTGGGGCAGGGCGACGAGCAGGGCGGCTTCCGAGACGGTGAGCCGTTTCGGCTCCTTGCCGAAATAGGCGAGCGAAGCGGCGCGCACGCCTTCCAGATTGCCGCCATAGGGCGCTAGCGTCAGATAGCGTTCGAGGATCTCGCGCTTCGACAGCCGCCGCTCGATCTGGATGGCGCGCAGCATCTGCTTGATCTTGGAGCCGAGGCTGCGGCTTTCGCGCGGCTCGATCAGGCGGGCAAGCTGCATCGACAGGGTCGAGCCGCCGGAAACGATATGGCCGCTGGTGGCGAACTGGCCGGCGGCGCGCGCCAGCGCCAGCACGTCGACGCCCTCATGGTCCCAAAAGCGCTTGTCCTCATAGGTCACCAGCATGTCGACGAACTGCTTGTCGACCTGGTCGAGCCGGGTTTCGAGCCGCCAGTAGCCGTCGGGTGTCGCGAAGGCGCGCAACAACTGGCCGTCGCGGTCCTGGACTTCTGTGGAGACGGTGAGTTCGGCTGGCAAGGGGGGCGGGAAGGCGCGGTCGAGTTCCCAGAGGGCGGCGGTGGCGATTGCCGCGAAGCCAGCGAGAGAGGTTGCAACGACGGCAGCGCGGCGAAGAGATTTCCTGGAGAGCATGGCGCTGCCCCTCATCCGCCTGCCGGCACCTTCTCCCCGTATAGTGACGGGGAGAAGGGAGCTGTCGCGGCGGTCGACGCTAGCCCCTTTCTCCCCGTCACTATACGGGGAGAAATGCCCGGCAGGGCAATGAGGGGCAGCGCAAGCCTCACGTTCATATCCGCCAACAACACCTTACGGTGCCTTGATCTCCATCATGCCGGTGGCGGTGCGGGCCGAATATTGCGGCCGGTACATGTCCTCCACCGTTGCCGCCGGGTGGGCGTAGGTGCCCGGCGTCACGGCGCGCACGACATAGGCGAGTGTCAGATTGTGGTCGTGGTCGCCGTCGGCCGGGTTGAACGCCGCGACGAAACGGTCGTCGCGGAATTCCAGATGCGCGGCGTCGGTCTGTGCCAGCCAGGAGAAGTTCGTCAACTGGGCACTGGAAACCAGACCCGGATTGTCGATCTCGAAGCCGGCCGGCAACAGGTCGGTGACCAGCAGGCGCGATGGCCAGCTGTTCTGCTCGGTGACCTTGAGCACGACGACATAGCGTTCGTTCTGGGTTGCCTCCGTGACATTGGCTTCGGTGCCATCAAGCTTGTAGTAGGTACGGCTGATGGTGAAGCCGTCACCGCCGGCCGGCAGGGGCTGGATGGGCGAGGCCACGGTGGTGACGACGGCCTGCAGCGGGGTCTTGCCGGTGTTCGCGATTTCGAGCGGACTGTCGACCAGCTCGGAACCGTTGACCTGGTTGGAATAGCCGCCGGAATGCGGCGCGCCATTGACGGTCAGCGTGATGGAGTCGTTGCCCTCCTTCAACGCACGGGCCGCCAGTAGCATCCAGGAATCGTCCTGGGTGCTGGTCCAGCGGGCTTCGGCGCGTTTCCTGGTCACCAGCTTGATCAGCTCCGGCACGATGGTCGATACCGGCTTCGACTCCGCCGCCAGCGACAGCATGGCCGCGCCGTCACGCAGCGCCGAGCCGTAGTCGGAGCGGTACCAGTCGTAGTCGCTGCTCGATTTGGCGAGCTGCAGCGCGGTCTTGAACGTCGCCTCCGAACGCTGCGTGTCGCCATAGAGCGCCAGGCTCGCGGCCAGCTGGGCGACGGCCATCGGGCTCGAGAAGGCTTCGAGCTGCGTGTCGGCGTAATAGCGCAGGTCGCCGATCGAGGCCTTCTTGTTGCGGGCCAGCACGTAGAGCGCGTAGGCGATCTCGCTGCCGCGATCCTGTACGCTCTGGTCGTAGCCGAGCGAGTTCTGCAGGTTGTTGAGGGCCTGGTTCATCGCCAAGCTCGGGACGTCGTATTTCTGCTCCCGCGCCCGGGTCAGGAACTCGCTGACATAGGCGTCCAGCCACAGATCGCCGGAGCCCGGGCCCCACAGGCCGAAGCTGCCGCTCGAGGACTGGTAGCTCAGAACCTTGTAGATCGCATCCTGGACGCGGCCATGCAGGTCCGGGTCGCTTTCCATGCCGACGCCCGATGCCATCTCGTTGACGTAGAGAAGCGGCATGGCGCGGCTGGTGGTCTGCTCGGCGCAACCATAGGGGTAGCGGTCGAGCGTCATCAGCAGCGAAGGCACGTCGAAGGCCGCCGCCTGCGAAACGCCGACCGAGACCGAAGCGCCGTCGAGCAGGCTGGCAGCCAGCAGCTCCTTGTCGACGCGCAGCGCGCCGCCATTGCCCTTGAGATCGACCACAAGGCGCGTGGTGACCGGCAATTGGGCCGGGCGCACCGGCACATAGAGCGTCTGTTCGACCTTGGTGCCGTCGGCATGCGCCAGCTTGATGGTGAGCGAGGCATTGCCCGCCGTCCCGGCGATCAGCGGCACGGTCAAGGTCTGGCGCTTGCCCTGGGCGAGCGTCAGCTTCTGGGGCAGGGGCTTTTCGCCCGTCGACAGGTCGCCGGTGGTGTCGATCGACAGCGCATAGTCGCCGACCGGGCCGTCGGTGTCGGCCACGTCGAGCCGCATGACGGCGTTGTCCCCGGGCGCCAGGAAGCGCGGCAGGCCGGCGGTGATGACGACGGGATCGCGCACGATCACGTCCGCCTGGGCATGGCCGACCGCTTCCTTGGTCCAGGCGACGGCCATGACGCGCACGGTGCCGTTGAACTGCGGGATATCGAAGTCGATCCGCGCCTTGCCGTCGGCGTCGAGCTGGACGATGCCGGAGAAGAAGGCGACCAGCTTTTCGGTTGGCGGGCTGCCTTGCGTCTGCATGTTGGCGCCGTCACCGCCGGTCCTGAGCTTGCCGGTGGTGCCCAACGAGCCATCGATCAGGCGGCCGTAGATGTCGCGGATCTCCATGCCCAGCATGCGCTGGCCGAAGAACCAGTCCTCCGGATCCGGCGCCTTGTAGTTGGTCAGGTTGAGGATGCCGACATCGACGGCGGCAACCGTGACATAGGCATTGGTGCCCGGCTGTACGCCGACCACGGAAACCGGGATCGACAGTTGCTGGCGCGGCACGGTCTTTTCCGGCGGCATCAGCGTAACGGCGAGTTTCTTGGCGCCCGGATCGACTGTCAGCCACTTCACGCCGATGGCGCGGGCCGGCATGCGGCTTTCCTGCGCGTCGCCCGGCCGGAACAGGGTTGCCGTGACATAGGCGCCGGCGCCCCAATCGTCGCCGACGGGGATGTCGACGGTGCTGCCGCCGGCCGGTACGGTCGCCGTGATGGTCTTCAACAGCTTGTCGGAGCCGATATTGATCAGAAGTTCGCCGGCAAAATGCGGCGAGATTTTCAGCTTGGCCACTTCGCCGGCGGCATAATTGTCCTTGTCGAGGGCAATCTCCAGGCCGTCAGGTGTCTCGGTGGTGGTCGAGGCGACATACCAGCCGGCGTCGAACTCATAGCTGGTCGCCGGCCCTTCGGGATCGGATGTCTCGACCTCGAGCCGGTACTGGCCCCAGTCGACGGGAACGGAGACGGTGGCGTCGCCATCGGCGCCGAGGTCGATCTGGCCGTTGGCGATCGACTTGGTCAGGGAGACCGGCTCGTAGTTCCAGGAGTTGTTGGAGCGGTACCACTGATAATTGCGTTCGACCTTGACCAGCGACCACTGCGCGCCTTTCAGCGCCTCGCGCTTGCCGTCGGGATCGACGGCGATCAGGCTGAACTTGGCCGTGCCGCCCTGCGGCACTTCACCATCGGCGAAATCCGGACGGATGCCGATCATATGGCCTTGCGGGCGGATGCCGATGTTGAGCGAGCGTTCGATCGCGCGGCCGCCGGTTTCGCGCATGCGCACCGTCACCTTGCCGTCGACCAGCTTGGTGGTCGAGGGCAACTGGTCGACGGTAACAGGGAAGGTCGCCTTGCCGTCATCGCCGACCACCGGCAGATCGGTGAGCGGCGTGACCGTCGGCTCGGCCGACTGCTCGTCGGCGAGGCCGAAGGAAAAGTTGGGGAAGCGGTCCCAGTCACGCGACGTCGACAGCGTCAGTTCGCCTTCCAGCGCAAGGCCCGCCGCCGGCGCGCCATAGAGGAAACGGCCGTCAATGTTGATGTTGGCGGTCTCGCCGCGCGCAATCTCCTGCTTGTCGGCCTTCATGTCGAATTCGATGCGATCCGGCACGAAATCCTCGACCAGGAACATCTGGCTGGCGACCGCCGGCTGCTTGGGGTCGGTATGGATCGACACCGACCAGGTGCCGCGCATGGCGTTGGGTTCGAGCGGCAGGTCGACGGCGTGGCCGCCGGCCGAGACGCCGTCGCTGACGATGCGGCGGTCCTCGACGCCATCGGGGCGCGAGAAGATGAAGGTGAGCGGCAGGTTCTCGACCGCCTTGGCCGCGCCGTCGCGGGCAAGTGCGGCGACATGGACGTCCTCGCCGGCGCGGTAGATGCCGCGCTCGGTCCAGGCATAGACGTCGAGCGCGCCGGGGGCGGCACGCCCGGTGACGCCACGGTCGGACAGGTCGAAACCGGCCTTGGCCATGTCGAGGAAGACGAAGTCATTGTCGCCCTGCTTGGCCATCAGCACGGCCGGCACCATGCCGCCGTCGCCGCGCGTCAGGCCGGGATTGAAGACGGCGTGGCCGTTCGCGTCCGACGTCGCGGTGCCGAGAACCTCGTTGTTCCTGGCAACCAGCGTCAGTTCGGCGCCGGCTATCGCCTTGGCGGAGCCCAGCGAACGGGCGAAGACATTGAGCCCATCCTGGCCGGTATAGGTCGACAGGCCGATGTCGGAGACGACGAACCATTGCGTGGCCAGCGAACCGTAGTCGTCGCTCTTGTCGTTGACGGGCTGCGCGGTCAGCACATAGACGCCGGGCTTGCGCTGCGGCAGCGCCTCGTCGACCGGGAAGGAGGTGGTGACTTCCTTGTTGAGGTCGCTGACGATGTCGAGTTGGCCCTTCCAGACCGGCTCGCCCATCTGCTCGGAAATGTTGGAAATGTCATAGCCGTCGAGCTGGTGCAGGAACTGGTAGCCCGACAGGAGCTGCGCCAGCGAACGGTCGCCGATGCGGTAGAGCTTCATCTCGGCGGCATTCATGTTGACGGTGACGATCGGAATGCCGCGACGCGCGCCGGCCGGCAGCACGAAGCTGTCGCCGGTGAAGCGGGCGGAGGGGGCGCGATCCTGCACGTAGATCGACAGCACCACGGGGGCGGCGGTGACTTCGCCGATCGCGGCCGGCAGGCCGGCGCGGAAGGTGACGTCATAATGCTGGCCGTGTTCGAGCCCTTCGACGCAGATCTGCTTGTCCTTGGCCTCGACGCCCTTCGGCGGGGCGTTGTCGACGGTGACGAACTGCGCGTAGTCGACGCCGGTCTTGACCAGTTCCTCGGAGAATTGCGCGCAGATGCGCGGCGCGCTGGTGTCGGCATCGACGGAGTGATCGATGACGCGGAACCCTTTGCGGGCCTTCAGATCAGCATATTCGGCCTGGACCGCGGGCGAGGTTTCCAGCGCAAGGCTGGCCTCATAGGCCTGCAGCGCCGGCCGGTAGAGATCGCGTTTGTCGAGACCATTGCCAAGCAATGCCAGCACGTCGGCGCGCGTCCTGGTGGTGCGCAGCAGCTTGTAGGCGTTGAAGGCGGCCGACGTGCCGTTTGCCGGCAAAGTCGAGGCCTCGGAGGTGTTGGCGGCGGGCTGCACGGCCAGCGTTTCGCGCGCCAGCCTGAGCCAGAGCTGGCCGTCGTCAGGCATCACCGAGACCACGGACTCGTATTTCTGCATGGCGGAGCGATGGTCGCCGGTCAGCACGGCCTGTTCGGCGGCATTCGTCAGCGCCGCCATGCCCTCGGTCGGCTTGTCGAAGGCGGGGCCAAGCAGCTTGTTGCGGTATTGCTGGGCCTGGTCGGCCATCCAGTTGGGGAAGAAGGCGAGCTCCGGCGGCGCGCCGATATCGGGGTCGCCGTCGACGTTGACGACCTTGCCGGCGACCGCGCCGTTGAAGGATTTCAACTGGTTATAGTCGGATTTGAGAAAGCACCATTTTGCCTTGGTGTTGTAGGTGAAGGCGCGGCAAGCCGGATCGCCGAGACATGTCGTCTTGCACTGGTCGAGCGTGACGTTTTGGTCGGACCGGAGATCGAAGCCGAAATAATCGGAATTGTCCGTCGTTGCGATTCGCCGGGCCTCGGCCGCTTGCGCGACGCCGTTCCAGGCTAAGGCGTTGGCCCAGGCAAGGAAAAGAAGGACGAGAATCGACAGACCACGAGCCGCGCGCATTGCCATTACACCCTCCAGACAATTGCAGACGTCCGGGCATGATCAAGCTTCAGTCGGGCTTGTCAACGCGCGAACGCGGCAGGTTGCCGCCTGCCAACGGTTTATTTTCCGGCCAAGGACCGGTATGCGGACAGTAACCTCCATAGGACAGGGGATCACGCATTCTTGCGGAAACGCAGAAGGTGTGAATTCCAAGCCCGCCCTATTTCAGACAATTGGATTGTGGCCCCTTTACGAGCGCTTCAGAACTTCATTCCAATTTTATTTTTGTAACCTAGGTTGTCTTAATGCCGGCGCATGAAAAGCAGATGTCAGGAAGGAGAGCGCCAGGGCGCGCCCTTCCGCGCGCCCTGCTTTTGGCCATGATGTGCTCGACGGCGCTGCTTTGCCAATCGAGGCACGCGGCCGCGTTCGAGCTTTTCGGCATCAAGCTTTGGGGGTCGTCCAGCGACGAGGACGCCGACATCGTCGATCCGCTGCGCTACGCGGTGACCATCTCCGCGCCCGATGCCGACAAGGACCTCGTCAAGAAGCTCGAAAACGCCTCGGCGCTGAAAGGCGACGAGGACCGGCCGGTCTCGGGTTCGCTCGGGCTGATGGCCAAGGCGCGCGGCGACCGTGAGCAGCTGGTCGCCGCACTTTACGCCGATGCCCGGTATGAAGGCGTCGTCACCATCACCATCGAAGGCAAGCCGCTCGACGAGTTGCCGCCGGACGCCGAGTTCAAGGGGCCACAGCCTATCCCGGTGGCAATCACTGTCGCCGCCGGTCCCAAATTTACCCTTGGCAATATCAGGCTGGAGGGCGACGCGGCGGGGCTGATGAGCGCCGATTACGGCCTGATATCAGGCGGCGACGCCGGGTCGGGCGCCGTGCTCAAGGCCGAGGCGCTGATCGTGCGGACGCTGAAGGAGCAGGGCAGGCCGCTGGCCAAGGTCACCGACCGGCAGATCGTCGCCGATCATGCCACCTCGACGCTCGACGTGACGCTGACGGTCGCCGCCGGGCCGGTCGCCGGCTATGGCGCCACCACCGTGGAAGGCACGGAAAAGGTCGACCGCGACTTCACCGAATACATGACCGGGCTGAAGCGCGGCCGGCAGTACTCGCCGCAGGAGATCAGCGACGCGCGCGACCGGCTGCTGGCGCTCGAGGTGTTCAACAGCGTGACGTTCAAGGAAGCCGACAAGCTCGACGCCGACGGCAACATCCCGATCGGCGTGCAGGTCAGCGAGCGCAAGCCGCGCTATTTCGGGCTGGGCGGCACGTTCTCGAACACGGAGGGGCTTGGCCTGGAGGGCTACTGGGGCCATCGCAACCTGTTTGGCCACGCCGAAAAGCTGCGCATCGACGGCGCCATAAGCGGCATCGGCAGCAACGATCTGTCCGAGTTGAACTACAATGCCGGCATCATGTTCGAGAAACCCGGCGTGATCGGACCAGCATCGAAGTTCTTCGCCAGCGTGAAGACGGTGCTGGAGCATCCGGACGCGTACGACCATTTCTCGGTCAAGGGCAGCACCGGGCTCTCCTATGAACTCGACAAGAAGCAGACCGTATCGGCCGAGGTGGCGCTAGACTACTCACGCATCCATGACGCCTTCGGCAAGCACAAATACCTGATCGCCAGCATTCCGCTGCAATATGTCTACGACAACCGGGACAACAGGCTGAACCCGACCAGCGGCTTTAGAGTGCTTGCCTATGCGGAGCCCAGCTACGACATATTGAGTGGTGCCGCTTTCCTCAAACTGAAGGGCGAGGGATCGGCCTATCAGTCGCTGGACACGGCCTCGAAGTTCGTGCTTGCCGAGCGTGTCGCCGTCGGCTCGATCGTCGGTACCGGGCTGCAGAACGTGCCGGCCGACCGGCGCTTCTATTCAGGCGGCGGCGGCTCGGTGCGCGGCTATGCCTATCAAGGCATCGGCCCCAAGGACTTCACCGGCCAGCCGATCGGCGGCCTGTCCTTCTTCGAGACCTCTGTCGAGATGCGCATCGCCGTCACCGACACGATCGGCATCGTGCCCTTCGTCGATGCCGGCACGGTGTCGACCAAGTCGGTTCCCAACTTCTCCGACGTGAAGGTCGGCGCCGGTGTCGGCCTGCGCTATGTCACGCCGTTCGGTCCGCTGCGCATCGACGCGGCCGTGCCGCTCAACCGCGACCCCGGCGACCCGCATTTCGGCATCTATGCCGGCATCGGACAGGCGTTTTGAAATGAAGACGGTCCGGCGCATCCTTCGCATTGTCCTCTATACGCTGCTGATCGTGGTCGCGGGCGCCATTGGCGCGCTCATCGTGCTGACCAAGACCGAGCGCGGGCGCGACAATCTCGCCGGCATCATTTCGCGGCTCGCCTCCAGCGACGATCGCAAGGTCACCGTCAGCGGTATCGACGGCATCTGGTCGGGCAATCTCAGCGTCGATCATGTCGTGCTCGAGGACCGCGAGGGCGCCTGGCTGGTGGCGCGCAAGGTGGCTGTCGACTGGTCGCCGACGGCGCTGCTGTCGAAAAGCTTCAGCGCCGGGCGGATCGCGGCCGAGCGCATCGAACTGGCGCGCCTGCCGGTGGCCGGTTCGCAGCCGCCGGCGCAGGGCGGCACGACGACGCTGCCGGTCTCCATCGACATCAAGCAGATCGACCTGCCGGAAATCGCGCTCGGCGAGCAGCTGGCCGGCAGCGGCATTGCCGAGCTCGCGGCCAAGGGAATGCTCAAGGCCGATGCCGCGCCACTGGCGGTCGAGACGGCGCTCAACGTCACCCGCCACGACGGCAAGCAGGGCAATGTCGACGCCAAGATCCATTTCGCGCCCGCCGACAACAAGCTGGACCTCGACCTCAAGGCGTCGGAGCCGGCCGGCGGCATCATTGCCAATTTGCTCAAGCTGCCGGATGCGCCGCCGGTCGATATCGTGGTTTCGGGCAGCGGGCCGCTCGCCAACTGGAGCGGTGTCGGCACGTTCCTCGTCGACCATCAGATCGTCACCCAACTCACCGGCCGCCACCAGCTCACCGACAAGGGCAATCATGTCGAGGCCAAGGGCGACGGCGATTTCGCGCGCTTCCTGCCGGAAAACCTGAAGCCGTTGTTTGCCGGCAAGACCAGCTTCGATGTCGCCGGCACCGCCACGTCGGCTGGCGGTATCAGCATCGACCGGGCCAGCATCGAGAGCGATGCGGTGCACGGGGCCGCCTCCGGCATCGCCGATCCCGCCGGTGCCAGCGATCTGTCGGTCGAACTCGCCGCCAAGGGCCCGCCCGTGGTGATCAGCGTAGGCAGCAAGGCGCAGCCTATCACGCTCGCGATCAAGAACGCCACCGCACGCGCCTTCGGCGACGGCAAGGCGCCGATCGTCGATGTCGGCGTTTCCTTCGTTTCGATCGTCGCCGGCGGCACGCGGCTGGACGATCTGGCGGCGCAAATCCATTCCGACGGCTTCGATATCCAGAATCGCTCCGGCCCGGTCACGGTCAAGCTCGACGCGGGCGGTCTGAAAAGCGACGTCGCGACGTTGGCGCCGCTGATCACCGGCAAGGTCAATGTCGATCTGGCCGGGTCAGTCAGCAAGGACGCCATCGCCATCGATCAGGGCACGCTGCGCTCCGACGCGCTCAATGCGTCGCTGACGGCGACGGTGGCGCTCGCCGACATGTCGATGCAGCTCAAGATGAATGCCGACGCCGTGGCGACCGCATTCCCGCAGCAGATCGCCTCGGTGCTCGGCGGACGGGTGAAATTTTCGGCCACGGCATCGCGCGATCCGCAGGGGTCTTTCGCCGCGAACTCCATCGAACTCACTTCGGGATCGCTCAGCGCCAGCGGTACGGCCAGCATGCAAGGCACGGACATCCAGGCCGACATCAAGGGCAAGTTGGGCGACGTTTCGGTGTTGTCGCCGACGGTCGGCGTACCGGTTGCCGGCGGGGTCGATTTCGCGCTGTCGGCGACCGGCGCGATCACCGCGCCGGATTTCACCGTTACCGCCGACAGTGACAGCCTGACCGCCTCGGGCCGCACGGTGAAGGCCATCAAGCTGACCGCGAGCGGCAAGGCCGACATAACGAGCCCTTCCGCCAACGTTTCGCTGACCGGCGCCGTCAACGACCAGCCCCTCGATATCAAGGCGGCCCTGGTGACCAGCGAGGGGAAGCGTTCGATCAACGGCTTCCTGGTCTCGCTGGGCGACAACAAGGTTTCGGGCGACCTGGCACTGGATGACAAGTTCATGCCCCTGGGCACGCTGACGCTCGCCGCACCTGCCATCGACCAGTTGGCCGCGCTCGCCGGCCAGGCGGTGACCGGCGACATCAACGGCACCATCCTGTTTGCCAAGGAGGGCGACGCGCCTTCCATTGCCATCGATGCCAAGAGCACGTCGGTGGCGCGTGGCGAGGTGACGGCCAAGGCGATCGCCATCAACGCGCTGATCGCCAATTATCTCGAGGCGCCGGCGATCTCGGGCATTATCAAGGCCGACGCGGTCACTTTGGGGAGCACCGAAATCGGCGGTATCGGCGTCGACCTCAAGCGCGACGGCGACTGGACCAATTTCAGCGGCGGCGCGACCATAGCGGGCATTCCGGCGACCGCCGCCGGCCGGGTGAAGATCGCCCAGGGCACCACCAGCGTCGAGATTGCGTCGGGCGAGGCTACCGTTCGCGGCATCAAGGCGGCGATTGCCGAACCGTCGGCTCTGACCATCGCCAACGGCACGGCCAACATCGACAAGCTGGCGCTTGATATAGGCGGCGGCCGAGTGGCGCTGTCGGGCAGTGCCGGCGAGACGCTCGATCTCGCGGCGCGGGTCTCAGCTTTGCCCGCCGCGCTTGCCAATGCGTTTTTGCCCGGCCTGGAGGCCGCGGGAACGCTTGACGGTATCGCTGAAGTAAGCGGAGCGCCGGTCGCCCCCGACATCCAGTTCAACGCGAAGCTGGCCGGCGCCGAGACCAGCCAGACCCGACAGGCAGGGCTTGGACCACTCGCCGTCGAAGCGGTCGGCAGCTATACGATTGCCGGCGGCGTCGCCCTCGATCATGCCACCCTCACCGGCGACAAGGTTTCCGGCCAGGCCGCCGGCATCATCAACCCGAACGGGGCCAGCGATTTCGCGATCGATCTGACCTCATCGGGTCCCAGTCTGCCGCTGACGCTCGGAAGCGCGGAGAGCCCGGTCAAGATCGAGGTCCGATCGGTGTCGGCAAAAATCGCCGGCGAAAGCACGCATGCCAGGCTGGATTTTTCCGCGATCCTGCCCTCGGTCGTCACCAGCCCCGCGAAGGTGGACGGGCTTACCCTGACACTGCACTCGGACGCGTTCGATCTCGGGAATCGCGCCGGGCCGGTTTCCGGAACGGTATCGGTGGACAAGGTTGGGCTCGACAATCCCACGATCGCGCCGCTCATCGCCGGCAAGGTCACGGCCGCGCTCAACGCGCGGCTCAGCGCCGAGGCCGTCGCTATCGACAGCGGTTCGCTGAAAAGCGATGCGCTGAGCAGCCAGGTCGCCGGCCAGGTATCGCTGCGTGACGGCGCCATCGATCTCAAGCTGAATGCGGATGCGCCAGCCTCGGCCTTGCCGGCCGCGGCGCGCGGCATGCTTGGCGAACGCGCGCGGATAAGCGCCGCGCTGAAACGCGACCCCAACGGTGCCATAAGTGTCGATGGGCTGAAGCTGGTGTCGGGCGGACTGACCGCACAGGGGGAGGCGAGCCTTGCCGACAACAAGGTGGCCGCCGACATTACCGGCGTTCTTGCCGATATCTCGCCGCTGTCGAAGGATGCCAAGGGCGCGATTGCCTTCGCGCTGAACGCTCAGGGGCCGGCCATCGCGCCGGATCTGTCGCTGACGGTCAACAGCGATCGGCTTGTCGTGGCTGAGCGCGAGATTACGGGGCTGAAGCTCACCGCCACCGGCAAGGCGGACGCCGCCAATCCGGCGGCCAATGTGCAGCTCACCGGCAATGTCGCCGGCCAGGCGCTGCAGGGGAGCGCCGTGCTGGCAACGGCGGACGGCAAGAGCGCCATCAATGGGCTGCTCCTGTCGCTGGGCAAGAACAGGATCTCCGGCGACCTGGCGCTGGACGACAAATTCGTGCCAGAAGGCACCATCTCGCTCGACCTGCCCGATATCGGGCCGCTTGCCGCCCTGGCGCTGGAAAAGGCCGAAGGCGACGTGCGCGGCACCATTGCCTTCTCGAAGCACGGCGGCGCACCCCAGGTCATCGTCAAGGCGGCGACCGGCTCGATCGTGCGCGGCGACCTTCAGGCCAAGGCCGTCTCGGTCGATGCGCTGATCGCCAACTACCTGACGGCGCCGGTGATCTCCGGGAAAGTCCGCGCCGATACCGTCACGTCGGGCGGCACCGTGATCAGCGGCATCGACGTCGACCTCAAGCGCGATGGCGACTGGACCGGCTTTTCCGGCGGCGCCACGGTCAAGGGCATTCCGGCCAGGGCAGCCGGGCGGGTGAAGGTGGCCGGCGGAACGACGACCATCGAGCTCGCTTCGGGGCAGGCGACCGTCCAGGGCATCAAGGCGGCTATCGCCCAAGCCTCGACGGTCAGCATCGCCAATGGCACGACGACGCTGGACAGGCTGGTGCTCAACCTTGGCGGCGGCACCGCGACGGTAACCGGCAAGGTCGGCCAGGCGCTCGACATCAATGCGGTGCTGGCGCGCGTGCCGATGTCGCTCGCCAACAGTTTCTCGCCCGGGCTCGATGCAGCGGGTTCCATCTCCGGCACGGTCAAGGTGACCGGGGCACCGGCGAGCCCCACCGTTGCCTTCAACATCGACGCGGCCGGGGTGCAGACGTCGCAGACCCGCAGCGCCGGTGTCGGCGCGGTGAGCGTTGCCTCGTCGGGCAGCTTTGCCGGCAACAAGCTGACCTTCGACGCCAATGTCAGCGACGGGGCCAGGCTTGGCCTCAAGGGCGGCGGCACTGTGACGACGGCTGGCACCCCGGCGCTGGCGCTCGACTTCAACGGTGCCGTGCCATTCGGCCTCCTCAGCGAGAAGCTTGCCGCGCAGGGCCTGTCGCTGACCGGCAACGCCAACGTCAATGTCCAGGTGCGCGGTCCAGCGACGTCTCCGGTGATCGGCGGCAGCGTCAGAACCTCCGGCGCGCGTCTGGTCGAGGCACGCTCGGGCCTTGCTGTCAACGATATCGCGGCAGACATCTCGATCGGAAACGGCGTCGCCAGGATCAACCGGTTGACCGGAACGCTGTCGACGCGCGGCAGCCTGTCGGCCAGCGGTACGGTCGGCATCAATCCGGCGCAAGGCTTCCCGGCCGACCTGTCGATCAAGCTCACCGATGGCCGCTACACGGATGGACGCGTCGTGACCGCCAACCTCGGCGGCGACCTGACGATCAAGGGGCCGCTGACTTCGGCGCCGGTGGTTGCCGGCACAGTCAACCTGGCCAAGACCGTCATCACGGTTCCGGACAAATTGCCCGGCTCGCTCGCGGCGCTCGACGTCAAGCACAAGAACGCGCCCGGCCCGGTCAAGGCGCAGGACAAGGCGCTGCGCCCGGCGACGACCAGCGGCAAGAGCGGTGGCAGCGGCCTTGCGCTCGACGTCACGGTCAATGCGCCGAACCAGATCTTCATCCAAGGCAGGGGTGTCGACGCCGAACTCGGCGGCTCGCTCAAACTGACCGGCCCGGCCTCTTCGCCGCAGGCGGTCGGCACCTTCACCTTGCAGCGCGGCCGGCTGTCGATCCTCGGCAAGCGGCTGACCTTCACCGAAGGCACGGTGGGGTTCTCCGGTTCGCTGGTGCCTTACCTCAACCTGACGGCGACAACGACGACAACCGGCGCCACCGTCACGATCGTGGTGTCGGGCGAGGCGACCAATCCCAAATTCACCTTCAGTTCGGTGCCGGCACTGCCTGAGGACGAGGTGCTGGCGCAGCTGATCTTCGGGCGGTCGATGTCGAACCTGTCGCCGTTGCAGATCGCGCAGCTGGCCGAGGCCGCCGGACAATTGGCGGGCGTCGGCGGTTCGACGTCACTGCTGGAGAATCTGCGCAGCGCCATCGGTGTCGACGATCTCGACGTCACCACAGACGACCAGGGCGGCACGGCGGTCTCGGCTGGCAAGTATCTCAACGACCGCACCTATGTGACTATCCAGAAGGGCGACAAGCCGGGTTCCGGCAAGGCGACCATCGACCTCAATGTCGGGCGCGGCGTCAAATTGCGCGGCGAGGCGACCGACGCCGGCGAAGCCAAGGGCGGCATCTTCTACGAGAAGGAATATTGAGGCCTGGCCCCTCGTGCTGGCCGCAACTGGCGCTGTCGTAGCCAGTGCAAATGTCTCAGTTTAATAGCCCGAACAGATTTTGGCGAAATCTGGGCGCACTAGCAATTTTGCGCCAAGACTGTCGCTATCACGCGAACTGCCCTCCTTCCAAAGTTGCACATTCGCTAACATGTTCCCAATCCATGTCGTCTTTGACATCATGGCCTGGATGCGGAATGTTAATCGGCGGAAAGCCAACAATGGGAGTTAGTCATGACAATCTACAAGAGCAACGGCGACAGCGTTCCGGATCATATCCTGGCCATGGCCGAAGAAGCCAAGTCGGGTAAGGTCGATCGCCGCGAATTCCTGGCGCTGGCCAGCATCTTCGGCGCCTCGACGGCCATGGCCTACGGTCTTCTCGGGCTCGCCGCTCCGACCCCGGCCAAGGCCGAGGACGTACAGGGCAAGAAGGGCGGCGTGCTCAAGGTCGCCATGTCCGTCAAGGATCCCAAGGATCCGCGCACCGCCGACTGGTCGGAAATCTCCAACGCCGAGCGCCAGGCGCTCGAGCCGCTGGTGAAATACACCAAGGAGTACACATTCGCGCCCTATCTGCTGGCAAGCTGGGATATCAACGACGACGCCACCGAGTACACGCTGCATGTGCGGCCAGGCGTCGAATGGAACAATGGCGACAAGTTCACCGCCGATGACGTGATCTACAATTTCACGCGCTGGGCCGACAAGAACGCAGAAGGCAATTCCATGCCGGGCCGCCTTGGCAGCCTCGTCGACGAAAAGACCAAGAAGCTGAGCGAAGGATCGATCGTCAAGGTCGACGACATGACGGTCAAGCTGAAGCTCACCAAGCCCGACATCGCGCTCATCGCCAACCTGTGCGACTATCCCGGCCTCGTCGTCCACAAGACCTTCGACGAGAAGGGCGCCAACTTCAAGAGCTGCCCGATCGGCACCGGCCCATTCGAGCTCGTCTCCTACGATGTCGGCCAGAAGGTGGTCTACAAGCGCCGCACGACCGGCAAATGGTGGCAGGGCGAGGCCTTCCTCGACGGCGTCGAGTTCATCGACTACGGCACCGATCCGGCCGCGACGGTTTCGGCCTTCGAATCCGGCGAAGTGCACACCAACCACGAGACGACCGCCGATTACGTCAAGATCATCGCGGATGTTGGCGCGCCGCCTTCGGAAGTCGTGACCGCGGCCACCGTGGTCTCGCGCTTCAACGTCAATGCCAAACCCTATGGCGACCAGAAGGTGCGTCAGGCGATGTGCCTGGCCGTCGACAATTCCGTGGTGCTGCAGCTTGGCTACGGCAATGCCGGAACGCCGGCCGAAAATCACCATGTCGCGCCGATCCATCCGGAATATGTCGAACTGCCGAAGATCCCCCGCGACGTGGCCAAGGCCAAGCAGATGCTGACGGAAGCCGGCGTGATCGATTTCGAACACGAGCTGATCAGCAATGACGAGGACTACCACAAGAACACCACCGACGCGATCGCGGCCCAGCTGCGCGAGGCCGGCATCAAAGTGAAGCGCACCGTGCTGCCGAGCTCGACCTTCTGGAACGACTGGACGAAATACCCGTTCTCGGAAACCAACTGGAACATGCGTCCGCTTGGTATCCAGGTCATCGCCATCGCCTATCGCTCGGGCGAAGCCTGGAACGAGACGGCCTACGCCAATCCGGACTTCGACAAGAAGGTCAACGAGGCGCTCGGGATCGCCGATGCGGAAAAGCGCAAGGTGGTGATGAAGGATGTCGAGCAGATGCTGCAGGATTCCGGCATCATCATCCAGCCTTACTGGCGCAAGCTCTACATCAACATCAAGCCCGAGGTGAAGAACCACTCGATGCACCCCACCTACGAGCACGACTTCGGCAAGGTCTGGCTCGATCAGGCGTGATCCACGGCTTGTTGGATATGAGGGGCGCTTGCCCCTCATATCCGCAGGATCGTCGCCGTTGCACTGGATGCAGCGGCGGCGTGACGTCACATGATTTTCGTCACAGGGTTGACCATATCTGACCCCAACCCGGCCGGCAGGGGGCACCATGTTCTCATTCATCATCAGACGTATCGGCACGATACTGCTCACGATGCTGTGCCTGACGCTGGTCGTCTTCTTTCTCGTCAATCTCGAACCCAATTTGAAGAAGCTGGCGATCAGCCAGACCGAAATGCACACATCGGCCGAGCAGCTCGAAAGCTGGCTGGTCAATCACGGCTATCGCCAGAACTTCTTCGTCCGCTACGGCCAGTGGCTCGGCATCGTGCCCAAGCAGCCGATCACGGATCCGGCAACCGGCAAGACGACGCAGCGTTTCTCCTTCTGCAACGACCCGGCGGTGCCGACATTCTCCGGCGTGATCGAGGGCGATTTCGGCTGCTCGACCAAGTTCAAGACCACGGTCGCGGCCAAGCTGTTCCCGGCGCTCGGCGCCACCGGCATCCTGATGTTCTGGGTGCTGGCGGTGATGGTGCCGGTCTCGCTGCTGATCGGCATCCTTGCCGGCATGCGCGAGGGCTCGCGCACCGACCGTGTGCTGTCGGTCGCCTCGATCGCCTCGACGGCGACGCCTGAATATGTGTCGGGCGTCATCTTCACCGTCGTCTTCGCCTCCTGGCTCGGCTGGCTGAACGGGTCGGCCGCCTCCGCCAGCCAGGGCATCACCTTCTACAATTTCACGCTGCCGGTGATCACGCTGGCGATCTACGGCATCGGCTATATCGCGCGCATGACACGCGCCTCGATGGTCGAGGTGATGACGCAGCAATATATCCGCACCGCGCGCCTGAAGGGGCTTTCCTTCAAGAGCGTGGTGGTCAAGCACGCGCTGCGAAATGCGTTGATCGCGCCCTTCACCGTCATCATGCTGCAATTCCCCTGGCTGCTCACCGGCGTCGTCATCGTCGAGGTGATGTTCCGCTACCAGGGCTTCGGCTACACTCTGGTCGAGGCCGCCGGCAACAACGACATCGACCTTCTGCTCGGCTGTTCGCTGGTCTCGGTGTTCATCGTCTTGATCACGCAGCTCATTTCCGACGTCGGCTACGCATTCCTCAATCCGCGCATCCGCGTTCAGTAGGGAGAAGGCGCATGCAAGCTCAATATATCGGCGCCTCCGCCATCGTTCTCGATGTGCTCTGGCGCTTCTGGCCGGTCTGGGTCGCGCTTCTCATCGTCATGGGCGCGAGCTTCCTCTACAAGAAGAAGCTGGCGCTCTACGGCCAGTTGTTCGACAGCGGCGTCGGCATAGCGGGCGTCTTCATCTGCCTGTTCTGGCTGTTCACGGCGATCTTCGCCTCGACCATCTCGCCTTTCGATCCGCTCGGCCAGATCCCGATCATGAAGGATACGCTGCCCGGCGCCATCGAGCCGCAATCGGGGCTCGTCTATTTGTTCGGCGGCGACAAGCTCGCCCGCGACGTCTTCTCGCGCATGGTCTATGGCAGCCAAATCGTGCTGATCATCGCCCCGGCCGCAACCGGTTTCGCGCTGATGGTCGGCATCACGCTCGGCCTGCCGGCCGGCTATTACGGCGGCAAGATCGATTCCATCCTGTCGTTCCTGGCCAACCTCGTGCTGGCCTTCCCGGTGATCCTCTTGTTCTACCTCCTGGTGACGCCGGGCATCATGGACACGCCGATCCCCTATGGTCTGGCCGGCGTCTTCTTCCTGTTTCCAATCATCTTCTTCAGCGTGCTGTTCTGGACCCGCTATAAGAACCGGCCCGACCGGATTTATATCCTGCTCGGCCTGACGCTCATCATCGGCGGCTGGATCTATGTCGGCCTTGTCTTCGACAGGGATCCGCTGAAGATCGTCCACATCGATCCCAACCAGCTCAACATCTTCGTGGCTGTCGTGTTCGCCTCCAGCCCCGGCGTGTTCCGTATCGTGCGCGGCCTGGTGATGGACATCAAGACGCGCGACTATGTGGCGGCGGCGCAGACGCGCGGTGAATCGCCCTGGTACATCATGTTGTGGGAAATCCTGCCCAATGCGCGCGGGCCGCTGATCGTCGATGCCTGCCTGCGCATCGGTTACACCACCATCCTGCTCGGCACGCTGGGCTATTTCGGTCTGGGCCTTGCGCCCGAGAGCCCGGACTGGGGTACGGCGATCAAGGATGCCAGCCGCTTGCTGCGTTCGTTTATCCATCCGGCGCTGCCGCCGACGATCGCGCTGATGTCGTTCGTGCTGGGGCTTAATCTCTTGGCCGATTCGCTGCGCGAGCAATCGATGAAAGACTGATTGACGGGCCTTGACCCGCGTCTGGTACAATTTGGATTGGAGCGACCCATGAACGAGGCAGTTCGAAATCCCGCGGAACCGATCATCGAGATCGAGAACCTGTCGATCTCCTTCTTCACCCGCAAGGGCGAGATTCCGGCGGTCATGGATTTTTCCTGCACGGTCATGCCCGGCGAGGCGATGGGCATTGTCGGTGAATCCGGCTGCGGCAAGTCGACCGTGTCGCTCGGCATCATGCGCGACCTCTCCAACATCGGAAAAATCGTCGGCGGCAAGATCAAGTTCCAGGGCAAGGACATGGGCGAACTCTCCGACGAGGAGTTGCGCGCCATCCGCGGCAACAAGATCGCCATGATCTACCAGGAGCCGATGGCGAGCCTGAATCCGGCGATGAAGATCGGCCAGCAGCTGATGGAAGTGCCGCTGATCCACGACAAGGTGTCGAAGGAAGAGGCCTATTCCAGGGCGCTCGAAATGGTGCGCTCGGTCAAGCTGCCCGACCCCGAGCGGATGATGCGCTCCTATCCGCACCAGCTTTCCGGTGGCCAGCAACAGCGCATCGTCATTGCCATGGCGCTGCTGTCGAAGCCGGCGCTGCTTCTGCTCGACGAGCCGACCACCGCGCTCGACGTGACGGTCGAGGCGGGCATCGTCGATCTGGTCAAGGGTCTCGGCCAGAAGTTCGGCACCTCGATGATCTTCGTGTCGCACAATCTGGGCCTCATTCTCGAGACTTGCGACCGCATCACGGTGATGTATTCGGGCGAGGCGGTCGAGACCGGCAAGATCAAGGATGTCTTCGACCGGATGCGCCATCCCTATACGCAAGGGTTGTTCCGTTCGATCCCGCTGCCTGGCGCCGACAAGAACTCGCGGCCGCTGATTGCCATCCCCGGCCAGTTGCCGCTGCCGCATGAGCGGCCGAAGGGCTGCAATTTCGGCCCGCGCTGCCACCATTTCGTCGAAGGCGTCTGCAACGCCGCCGAAATCCCGATGATCGAGGTCGCCGGCCACGAAGGCCATTTCTCGCGCTGCGTGCGCTTCAACGAGATCGACTGGGAAGCGCTGCCGCCCGGCGCCAAGAAGGTCAACGAAAAGGTCGTGCCCGGCGCGCCGGTGCTCAAGATCGAGGATCTCAGGAAATACTACAAGGTCGGCGGCAGCGAGGTGTTCGGCTCCAGCGAAGGCCGCGTCGTCAAGGCCAACGAGACCATCTCGTTCATGGCGCGCGAATCCGAGACGGTCGCCATCGTCGGCGAATCCGGCTGCGGAAAGTCGACGCTGGCCAAGGTGCTGCTCGGGCTGGAGACGGCCAGTTCCGGCACCGTGACGCTGGGCAACAAGGAAATTCAGTCGACCGGCATCGAGAGCCGCGGCGTCGACACCGTGTCGTCGATCCAGATGGTGTTCCAGAACCCGTTCGACACGCTCAACCCCAGCCATTCGGTCGGGTCGCAGATCATCCGCACGCTGGAAAAATTCAATGTCGGCAAGACCGTCGCCGACCGGCGCAAGCGCATGCTGGAACTGCTCGACCTGGTGAAGCTGCCGCGCGCCTTCGAGACGCGCAAGCCGCGCCAGCTCTCCGGCGGCCAGAAGCAGCGCATAGGCGTGGCGCGCGCCTTTGCCGGCGACGCCAAGGTTGTCGTGGCCGACGAGCCGGTCTCGGCGCTCGACGTGTCGGTGCAGGCAGCGGTGACCGAACTCTTGATGGACATCCAGCGCAAGAACAAGACGACGATGCTGTTCATCAGCCACGATCTGTCGGTCGTGCGCTACATCGCCGACCGGGTCGTCGTCATGTATCTGGGCTACATCGTCGAACAAGGCACGACCGACCAGATCTTCGCGCCGCCCTATCATCCCTATACCGAGGCGTTGCTGTCGGCGATCCCGATTGCCGACACCAGCGTGGTCAAGAAACACATCGTGCTCGAGGGCGACATTCCTTCGGCGATGAACCCGCCGTCAGGCTGCCCGTTCCAGACGCGCTGCGGCTACAAGAAGCTGGTGCCCGACAATCTGTGCGAAACCAAGGTGCCGCCGGTCAAGAACCTCGGCGACGGCCATATGAGCCTGTGCTGGCTTTCCGACGACGTGCTCAGGACCATGGAGCCGGTGATCAAGTTCGACAAGGAACACGCCGCCCATGAAGGCGTGCCGGACGATGCGGCGTATGGCGAAGGTCCAGGCTTTGCCGGTTCGCCGCCGGCGCGCCCGAGCGGCAAAAATGCCAATGCGGAAGCCGATGCGACCGGAAAGGCTGCCGAGGACGCGGACGCCGTCTTGCGGGCCCGTCGTCACGAAGTCCGCGACGAGGTTTCCGAGACCGGGGTTTCAAAGCCGAAAGATACGACAAGGCGGCACTAACCCAGGCAGGGTATCAGTTGCCGCACTGCCTTAGCTGCGCGTCATAGTCTCTGGCCATCTTGTCGGTGGCCCGCGCATAACCCTGCACGCCGGCGTCGCCACGGTTGCCACGGCCATAGGCGCTCCAGCCGAGATAATAGGCGAGGTAGAGATTATAGGTGTCCTTGCGCGCGACGCCGTAGCTGTCTGACGTCTTGGAATGGTACCAGCCGACGAAGTCGACCGCGTCGGCGAATTTCGTGCGCCGTGCCGCCCAGTTGCCGGTCTCGCGCTGATATTGCGACCAGGTGCCGTCCAGCGCCTGCGAGAAGCCGGTGGCTGTCGAGACGTGCTTCCACGGGATGAAGCCGAGCAGCTTGGTGCGCGGTGGCCGGGCGTTGCTCTTGAAGCCGGATTCCTTGCGCACGGTGGCCATCAGCACCGGCACCGGCACGCCGTATTTCCGCGACGCGCGCTCGGCCGCCGACTGCCAATTGTCGAACCAGCCGTCATTCTGGTCGAAGACGGCGCAGACATTGTTGATGTGGCTGGGCGCGGTGGCGCAAGCCGAAAGCGCCAACAGCGCGCAAACCGCTACAATTCTACTAAAACTCGACCTACCCATGGGAGGAGCAATAGGCCGAAATCATAAAGGGAATCTTGCCGAGTCCGTTAATGGCCGTCAGGCGTCATGGGCTCATGGCGGTGACGTATCGGCAATGCGACGTAATGCGTCGTTATTTCTAAATGGATTCTCCAGATGTGCCGCCTTGGCTAAAATCACGCCTGTGGATGGCGTATTTCTGACAGCTTGCCTGGTTTGCCCGAGCTTTGATGCCGGGATGACCGAACCAAGACGCAAGCGCGGCGCGGAGCGCACGAGCAACAGGGGGCCAGCGCCCATCGCGCAGTTGCCGCCCAGACGGGTGACCAATCCCTATCCGCCGATGGCGTTACTCTCGCCCGACCAGCTCGAGGCGATCCACCAGGCGTCGATGCACGTATTGGAGAATTTCGGCATCGAGGTGATGAGTGCGCGGGCGCTATCGCTGTTCGAGAAAGCCGGCGCCACGGTCGACCATGCGACGGCGAATGTGCGTGTCGATCGCGGCATGGTCGACGAGGCGCTGAAGACGACGCGGGCCACCTACACGCTGACCCCGCGCAATCCGGCCAACACAATCCATCTCGGCGGCGACACCATCAATTTCACCCTCGTTGCCGGGCCGCCGAACGTGCACGACATGGAGCGCGGGCGCCGCGCGGGCAATCTGCGCGACTATGCCGATCTCACCCGGCTGGCGCAGCATTTCAACTGCGTCCACATGCTCGGCAACCAGGTCTGCGCGCCGGTCGAATTGCCGGCCAACTCGCGCCATCTCGACACCTACTTCACCAATCTCACGCTGACCGACAAGAGTTTCCATGTCTCGGCGATCGGCCGAGGCAGGGCGCTGGACGGCATCGAGATGATGGCGATTTCGCGCGGACTGACGCTGGACCAGATGCGCGACGATCCCGGCATCGCCACCATCATCTCGGTCAACTCGCCGCGACGCTTCGACGAGATGATGGCCGAGGGGCTGATGACGATGGCAGAATTCGGTCAGTCGGTGGCTGTAACGCCGTTCACGCTGATGGGAGCGATGAGCCCGGTGACGCTGGCCGGCGCCTTGGCGCAGCAGAATGCCGAGGCGCTGTTCGGCGTCGTGCTGACGCAACTGGTGCGCCCCGGCGCACCGGTGATGTACGGCGCCTTCACCTCCAATGTCGACATGAAGTCGGGCGCGCCGGCCTTCGGCACGCCTGAAAACACCAAGGCCAACATAGCCTCCGGACAATTGGCCCGACGCTACGGCCTGCCTTACCGGACGACGCCGGGCTCCGCCTCCAACGCCGCCGACGCACAGGGCGCCTATGAGACGCTGATGGCGCTGTGGGGCGCCGTGCTCGGCCATGGCAATCTGGTCTATCATGCCGCGGGCTGGCAGGAGGGCGGGCTGACGGCGTCGTTCGAGAAATTCATCATCGACGTCGAAATGATCCAGCACATGATGGAGTTTTTGCGCCCGATCGTGGTCGACGAGGTTGAATTGGCCGTCGAGGCGCTGGGCGCGGTTCCGACCGGCGGCCATTTCTTCGGCGAGCCGCACACGCTGGAGCGCTATGCGACCGCCTTCTACCAGCCAATGCTGTCCAACTGGCAGAATTTCGAAGCCTGGCAGGAGGCCGGTGGCCTCGACGCGACCGCGCGCGCGACGCGGCTGTGGAAGAAGGCGCTTGAAGAGTATGTCGAGCCGACGATGGATATCGCGGTGCGCGACGAGCTCGAGGCCTATGTGGCGAAGCGCAGGCAAGCGATCGGGCAGGGCGAGCCGTGATTTTCGCAGTGTTCGCGCGAGGCGCTGCCCTTTCGATTCAATTCGTCTTCCCAACTCACTGATATCAGAGAAAAACTCATGAAATCGCATGCAAAGGTCGTGGTCATTGGCGGTGGCGTCGTCGGATGTTCAGTGCTGTTCCATCTCGCCCGCCACGGCTGGACGGATGTCGTGCTCCTGGAGCGCGACGAGCTGACATCGGGCTCGACCTGGCACGCGGCCGGCGGCATGCACACGATCAATGGCGACCCCAACGTCGCCAAGCTACAGAAGTACACCATCAACCTCTACAAGGAGATCGAGGAGCTGTCGGGACAGGCGACCGGCGTCCACCTGACCGGCGGCGTCTTGCTTGCGGCCACCGAGGCGCGGCTCGACTGGCTGCGCGGGGTCGTCGCCAAGGGGCGCTATCTCGGCATCGAGCTGGAGGAAATCTCGCCGAAAGAGGCGGCCGAACTGATGCCGCTGCTCGACCCCAGCCAGTTCGTCGGCGCCGTCCGCAACAAGGAGGACGGCCATCTCGATCCCTCGGGCGTCACGCACGCCTATGCCAAGGCCGCGCGGAAGCTTGGGGCTGATATAGAACGTTTCACCAAGGTCGAGGACATTGTTCGTCGTCCCGACGGGCTGTGGCGCGTCATCACCAACAAGGGCGAGGTGGTGGCCGAGCACGTCGTCAATGCCGGCGGCCTGTGGGCGCGCGAGGTCGGCCGCATGGTCGGGCTCGAACTGCCGGTGCTGGCGATGGAGCACATGTACCTGATCACCGAGGACATGCCGGAGGTCGCCGCCTGGAACGAGACGACCGGCACCGAGATCATCCACGCGGTCGATTTCGACGGCGAGCTCTATCTGCGCCAGGAGCGCGGCGGCATGCTGATGGGCACCTACGAGAAGGCCAACAAGCCGTGGTCCGAATACTCCACGCCGTGGAATTTCGGCCATGAATTGCTGGAACCGGATATCGACCGTATCGCCCCATCGCTCGAGGTCGGCTTCCGGCATTTCCCGGCCTTCCAGAACACCGGCATCAAGCAGATCATCAACGGGCCCTTCACCTTCGCGCCCGATGGCAACCCGCTGGTCGGGCCGGTGCGCGGCCTGCCGGGTTTTTGGGTCGCCTGCGGTGTCATGGCCGGTTTTTCGCAGGGCGGCGGCGTCGGCCTTGCGCTGTCCAACTGGATGATCGAGGGCGATCCCGGCGCCGACATCTGGGCCATGGACGTGGCCCGCTACGGCGACTGGGCTGGCATGGCCTACACCAACGCCAAGGTGCGCGAAAACTATTCCAGGCGCTTTTCAATCCGCTTTCCCAATGAGGAACTGCCCGCCGGGCGGCCGCTGAAGACGACGCCGGTCTACGACCTGTTGTCGGCCAAAGGCGCGCAGTGGGGCGTTGCCTTTGGGCTGGAGGTGCCGCTCTGGTACGCGCCGGAAGGCGTCAAGGACGAGTTCTCGTGGCGGCGCTCGAGCGACTTCACCCATGTCGCCGCCGAAGTCGGGGCTGTGCGGTCGGGCGTCGGCCTGTCGGAGATATCGAGCTTCGCCAAGTACAAGGTGACGGGCGAGGGCGCGGCGGCCTGGCTCGACCGCCTGCTCGCCTGCAAGCTGCCGAAGCCCGGTCGCATGACGCTGGCGCCGATGCTGAAGGAAGATGGCAGGCTGATCGGCGATTTCACGCTGGCCAATCTGGGTCCCCAGGATCGGGAAGAGGCGGTCTGGTTCCTGGCCGGCTCCGGCATCGCCGAGCAATATCACATGCGCTGGTTCGAGCAGCATCTGCCCGATGACGGCTCGGTCCATATCGAGGCGCTGGGGCAAAAGCTCACCGGCCTGTCGATCGCTGGTCCCAGGGCGAGGGACGTGCTGGCGAAAGCCACGCGCTCCGACATATCGAATGCGGCGTTTCCCTTCATGGCCGTTGGCAAGATGGATATCGGCATGGCGCCATGCCTGGTCGGCCGTGTCAGCTACACCGGCGATCTCGGCTACGAAATCTGGGTGGCGCCGGAATATCAGCGCGCCGCCTATCAGGCGCTGATGGCGGCGGGAGAGGAGTTCGGCATCGGCCTGTTCGGTTCGCGCGCGCTCAACGCGCTGCGGCTGGAGAAGAACTACGGCTCATGGGGGCGCGAATACCGGCCGATCTACGGGCCGCTGGAAGCCGGGCTCGACCGCTTCGTCGCCTATGGCAAGGATGCCGACTTCATCGGCAAGGCGGCGGCGCTGGCCGAGCGCAAGCAGGGCGGCAAGCTCAGGCTGCGCGCCTTCATCGTCGAGACCGACGATGCCGACGTCATCGGCGACGAGCCGATCTGGTTCGGCGGCGCGGTGCGCGGCTGGGTGACATCGGGCGGCTATGCCCATCATTCGAAAAAGTCGGTCGCCGTCGGCTATGTGCCGAAGGAAATCGCCGAGGAGAGCGACGGTTTCGAGATCGAGTTGCTGGGCAAGCGGCATGCGGCGCGCATGCAGGCGGCGCCGCTGTTCGATGCGAATTTCGAACGGATGCGGGGGTGAGCGTTCACCCCGCACGGTGGATCACGCGTTGCGGCGGTTGTCCAGCGCGAAGGCGCCGGCGCCGGCGAAGACCAGATAGAGGAAGATGAAGCAGAACGAGATCGCCGAATCGCCGCTGTTGTTGATGGGGAAGAAGTCGCGCGGGTAGTGCGCCATGAAATAGGCGATCGCCATTTCGCCGGCCAGCAGGAACGCAACCGGGCGCGTGAACAAGCCCAGCGCCAACAGAATGCCGCCGGCGAATTCGAGGATGCCGGCCGTCAGGGTCAGGCTGTTCAGAGTGTGAGGTTCGGCGCTTACGGGGAAGTTGAACAGCTTCTGGCTGCCATGCTCGATGAACTGCAGCGCGGTCATGATGCGCAGCACGCCAAGCGCCTGCGGCTGGTATTTGGAGAGGCCATCGAAAAGCTTCATCTAAAACTCCATTTCAGCGTCCCGGCCGGCCATAGTTTATCACCCGGCAATGGACCATTCATTTCCCATGGTCTGCCATCAACAATTGGTGATTGGAAATGTGCCCCGGCCTGACCTTTCATAGCTGCGCGCCAGGGTTGCATTATTCTTAATTTGGTTGTATTGAGTTGTGGACATCCAGACATGTGGGTCGCTTTGCCATGAAAAACGTCGCCGTCACCCTATTCGCAATCCTGACAAGTACCAGCTTCGCCATGGCCGAGGACGCCGGCTGCGAGGCCTTCAAATGGCCGGTAACGCGAGAACAGGCGCTGTTCGCAGCGGCACCGTCGGCCCCGTCCGGAGCCGCCCTGGCGGTAGGTGCCGCCGCGGATCTGGCGCTGGTGCCGATCGACAAGGCCGGCTTCGCGGTGCCGCCCGAACGCGCGCCGGCGGAGGGGACGTTCGGCGCCGTCGCCAGTGTCGCGGTGCCGCCTGACGGCGCCATCCAGATCAGCCTGTCGGGCGAGGCGTGGATCGATGTCATCCAGGACGGCAAGGCCGTGAAATCGTCCGGCTATAGCGGCGTCAAGACCTGCCCCGGCATCCGCAAGAGCGTACGCTTCAAGCTAGCGTCGGGTGAGGCCACCGTCCAGTTCAGCGGTGCCAAGAAAGAGAGCCTCAAGGTCGCGGTGCTGGCGCCGGAATGAGCCGACGCCAGCACGGGTGATATCCGCGGCTGGCCGGGGGGGCGTCTACCGTACCGGCGCCATCAAGGCGAAATGCGCGCCTTGCGGATCCTGGCATTGCACGACCCAGCTGCCTCCGGGGACCTCCATGGGTCCCATCAGGATCTTGCCGCCATTGTCGCTGACGCGTTTTGCGGCCGCGTCGATGCCGGTGACATTGAAATAGAACTGCCAGACCGGCACCGGAATCTGCTCGGGCTTGTTCATGATGCCGCCGCCGGATTCGGGGCCGGCGGTAAAGGTCTGGTAGATGCCCATCGGGCCCATGTCGAATTCGCCGGCATTGGCCCAGCCGAACTGGCCGGAATAGAAATCGAAGGCGGCCTTCCAGTCCGATGTGTAGAGCTCATGCCAGCCGATATGGCCCGGCGTGCTCGCCGGCACCACGGGCTGATCGGGGCCGTTCGGCTGCAGGAACATGAAGGTCGCGCCCTGCGGATCGGCGACGACGGCGAAGCGGCCGACGCCGGGGATGTCGTCGGGGCGGCGGTGAATGGCCCCGCCTGCCTTTTCCAGCGCCGCCGTGGCGGCGTCGACATCCCTGGCATGGATATAGCCCAGCCAGGCGGGCGGCATGCCCATCTTGGCCGCATCCTGCGGCATCGTCATCAGGCCGCCGACGCCACGCTCGCCAACATTCATGACGATGTAGCGCGGCATTCCGGGAGCCTTGTCGAAAGGCTCGGCCCTCCAGCCGACCACGGCGGTGTAGAAAGCCTCGGCGGCGTCGAGGTCCGATGTCAGCAGTTCGTACCAGAAGAAGGGCATGGGGGATTTTGGCATTGTCGGTCTCCTCACCTTTGTGCACCGATCGTCGTTCGATCCATCCCAGGACGATCTTCACGACGGAAATCCGACACCCGCCGGGATAATAATGGTCAACCCTCGCCAAGCGTTCCCGGGCTTGCGTATCCCGCGGTTTTCGATTTGTCTGCGGTAAGGGGGCTGTCGATTCATGCGCCTTATGTCGCTTACGCCTGAGCTTGTCGCACTGTGCCATCGGGAAGAGGCCGACCCCGGCCCGGATCCGAGTTGGACGGAGTTGAACGACGAGGATTTCCGGACGCTTGCCGCGCGGCTTTCCGATGAAGCGGACGCGGGGCCGCTCTGGGTGTTCGCCTACGGATCGCTGATCTGGAAGCCGGAATTCGAATCGGTCGAACAACAGCTCGCAACCGCTTTCGGCTGGCATCGATCCTTCTGTCTGGACATGGTGCGTTGGCGCGGCAGCGCCGAGCAGCCGGGACTGATGATGGCGCTGGAACGGGGCGGGCGCTGCAATGGCGTGATCTACCGCCTGCCGGAGGGCGAGAAACCAGCCCAGATCGAAAGGCTGCTACGGCGTGAAATCTCCGACCACGAAAGCGTCAGCTCGGTCCGATGGTTGCCGGTGCACACGGCGCAAGGCGCGTTGCGGGCGCTTGGCTTCTGGGTGGGCGTGAAGGGGCGGGGAACGTCACTCAGCCAGCCGCTGGACAAGGTGGCGCGCGTGCTGGCCAGGGCGTGCGGGCATATCGGATCCGGCGCCGAGTATCTCTACAACACCGTCAGCCACCTCGAAGCGTTCGGCATCCACGACCGCAATCTGTGGCGGTTGCAGGAATTGGTCGCGCACGAGGTTCGGGCGATCCATGGCCGCCCACTCGATACCGACCATTCGCATGCTCTGCACGCACCACTGCAGCTCTCATAACATGAATAAAATCATCATGTTTTTATCCAGCGTTATCAGTGGCTTGCGTCGAAAATTGACCAATTGATAAAAAAATAAAACGTGCTAGCCTTCCCCAAAACGAAAACATGGGGAACTGAGAATGCCAGAGGGCCAGTTCAAAGAAGGTATTGTCGGCGGCCGGCTTGCGGCTGACCAATACGCGGACAATTTCTCCGACCTGCATCCGCCGCTCGATCATCACGAGGCGCTGGTCGAATCCGACCGCTGCTATTTCTGCTACGACGCCCCCTGCATGAATGCGTGCCCGACCTCGATCGACATTCCGCTGTTCATCCGCCAGATCTCGACCGGCAATCCAATCGGCTCGGCCAAGACCATCTTCGACCAGAACATTCTCGGCGGCATGTGCGCCCGCGTCTGCCCCACCGAGACACTGTGCGAGGAGGTCTGCGTGCGCGAGGTGGCGGAAGGCAAGCCGGTGCAGATCGGCCGTTTGCAGCGCTACGCCACCGATGTCGCGATGAGCGAGAACAAGCAGTTTTATCCGCGCGCCGAGCCGACCGGAAAGACCGTCGCCGTGGTCGGCGCCGGTCCGGCCGGCCTTGCCGCGGCGCACCGGCTCGCCCGCCATGGCCATGACGTCACCATACTGGAGGCGCGGCCGAAGGCCGGTGGCCTCAATGAATATGGCATCGCCGCCTACAAGAGCGTCGACAATTTCGCCCAGGCCGAAGTCGACTACGTCACCGCGATCGGTGGCATCGACATCCAGAACGGCAAGGCACTCGGTCGCGACTACCAGCTCTCCGACCTGATCCGCAATTATGACGCGGTGTTCCTCGGCATGGGGCTTGGCGGCGTCAACGCGCTGCGCGCCGATGGCGAGGATGCGGCCGGCGTCACCAATGCGGTCGAGTTCATCGCCGAACTGCGTCAGGCGAGCGATCTCTCCGGGCTGCCGGTCGGACGCCGCGTCGTCGTTATCGGTGGCGGCATGACGGCGATCGACGCCGCCGTGCAATCGAAGCTGCTCGGCGCCGAGGAGGTGACGATCTGCTACCGGCGCGGCCAGGAGCACATGAACGCCTCCGAGTTCGAGCAGGACCTGGCGGCGGCCAATGGCGTCACCATCCGCCACTGGTTGCAGCCGAAGCGGGTGATCGCCGAGGGCGGCAAGGTCAGCGGCATCGAACTCGAATACACCGCACTCAACGGCGACAGGCTCGCCGGTACCGGCGAGACGCTGACGCTGGTCGCCGACCAGGTGTTCAAGGCGATCGGCCAGAGTTTTGTCCCGGCCGCGCTGAACGGCAGCGGGACATCGATCGACCTCGAAGCCGGCCGCATCAAGGTCGATGCGGAAGGGCGCACCTCGCTGGCCAAGGTCTGGGCCGGCGGCGACTGCATCTTCGGTGGCGACGACCTGACCGTCTCGGCCGTGGCGCAAGGGCGGGATGCGGCCGAGAGCATCCATAGGAGTCTGACCCAGGGGTAAGGACATGGCCACGGTGGAACCGGGCATCGCCCGTCACTACGAGGTTTCAGGCCTGGAAGAGCGGATCCTCGCCGCGCTCGCCGATGCGGGCGTCGATGTCGCCCATTTGCGCGCCGGCGATCTCGAAGCGATCGACGAATTCCATATTGGCGGCGTGGCCGCCACCAGGGAGCTCATTGACCAGATCGGCCTGAAGCCCGGTGCCCGGCTGCTGGATATCGGATCGGGAATAGGCGGGCCGGCCCGCTTTGTCGCCGACAGCGCCGGCGTCGACGTCACCGGCATCGACCTGACGCAGAGCTATGTCGATATCGCGGCCAGCCTGTCGAAACGGGTGGGATTGGCCGACAAGACGCGCTTCGTGCAAGGCAGCGCGCTGGACATGCCGTTCGCCAGGGCCAGCTTCGACGCGGCAATGATCCTGCATGTCGGCATGAACCTGCCCGACAAGCCGAAGCTGATGAGCGAGGCCGCCCGTGTGCTGAAGCCGGGCTCGGTCTTCGCCGTCTACGATGTGATGCGGCTCAAGGACGGCGCGCTGACCTACCCGCTGCCATGGGCGTCCAACGAGACCATGTCCTTCGTCGCCACGCCCGACGACTATCGTTCGGCTGCCGCCGCCGCGGGCTTCTCGGTGACGGCGGAACGGCCGCGCGGCGCCTTCGCCGTCGAGTTCTTTGCCGCGATGCGCGCCCGGCTGGCCACGGCGCAAGCCGAAGGCAAGAATCCGTCACCTGGTCTGGGCCTCGTCATGGGCGAGGACGCTCGCACCAAGATGGCCAATGTCACCGCCGCGCTTGAAGGCGGCATTCTCGCGCCCGTCGAATTGATCCTTCGTCTCGTTTGAAAGGGACCTGTCATGGCTGACATCAGAAATAATTTCGTCGGCATCAAATCGCCAAATCCGTTCTGGCTGGCCTCGGCGCCGCCGACCGACAAGGCCTATAATGTCGTGCGTGCCTTCAAGGCAGGGTGGGGCGGGGTGGTGTGGAAGACGCTCGGCGAGGAAGGTCCGCCGGTGGTCAATGTCAACGGCCCGCGCTACGGCGCGATCTGGGGTGCCGACCGCCGCCTGCTCGGCCTCAACAACATCGAACTGATCACCGACCGTGATTTGCAGACCAATCTGCGCGAGATGAAGCAGGTCAAGATGGACTGGCCCGACCGGGCGCTGATCGCCTCGATCATGGTTCCCTGCGAGGAGGAGAGCTGGAAGGCCATCCTGCCGCTGGTCGAGGAGACCGGGGCCGACGGCATCGAGCTCAATTTCGGCTGCCCGCACGGCATGTCGGAGCGCGGCATGGGCGCGGCCGTCGGCCAGGTGCCGGAATATATCGAAATGGTGGTGCGCTGGTGCAAGCAGTATACGCGCATGCCCGTCATCACCAAGCTGACGCCCAACATCACCGACATCCGCAAGCCCGCGCGGGCCGCGCACGCAGGTGGAACAGATGCCGTATCGCTGATCAACACCATCAATTCGATCACCGGCGTCGACCTCGACAGTTTCGCGCCGATGCCGACCATCGACGGCAAGGGCTCGCATGGCGGCTATTGCGGCCCGGCGGTGAAGCCGATCGCCATGAACATGGTGGCCGAGATCGCCCGCGACCCCGAAACGCGCGGCCTGCCGATCTCGGGCATTGGCGGCATCACCACCTGGCGTGACGCCGCCGAGTTCCTGGCGCTCGGCGCCGGCAATGTGCAGGTCTGCACGGCGGCAATGACCTACGGCTTCAAGATCGTGCAGGAGATGATCGCCGGTCTTGAAAACTGGATGGACGAGAAGGGCCACCGCTCGCTCGACGACGTCATCGGCCGCGCCACGCCCAACGTCACCGACTGGCAGTATCTCAACCTCAACTATGTCGCCAAGGCGCATATCGACCAGGACGCCTGCATCAAATGCGGCCGCTGCCACATCGCCTGCGAGGACACTTCGCACCAGGCGATCACCAATGTCGTCAACGGCATCAGGCATTTCGAGGTGATCGAGGCCGAGTGCGTCGGCTGCAATCTCTGCGTCAATGTCTGCCCGGTCGACAATTGCATCACCATGGAGCCGCTGGCGGCCGGCGTGATGGATCAGCGCACCGGCAAGCCGGTGTCGCCGGTCTACGCCAACTGGACGACGCACCCGAACAACCCGATGGCCAAGGTGGCTGCGGAGTAGGGGCTTTCGTCCACGGGGAGAGCGCCGAGAGCGTGGCAGCTTTCCCTTCTCCCCGTCACTATACGGGGAGAAGGTGCCGGCAGGCGGATGAGGGGCAGCGCGACCTTTTGAGATAATCCGCGCACCGCTCGCAGCCGTACCCCCCGGCGTCGCTGACGATCTGGCGCGATCCGCCCTGTGTGTTGGCACCGGGCGATTTTCCATAATCTCAGGAATTGGATCGCAAAGTTGGCGCTGCCCCTCATTGCCCTGCCGGGCATTTCTCCCCGTATAGTGACCTATCGGATTCACACATCGAGAAGCTTGAGAGTGGTCCCGACTTTGATGGCGTTGAACTCGGCGAGGCCGATGCG